>CADDZH010000071.1 GCA_902812455.1 Chloroflexota bacterium
CAACCGCCCAACCCCGCTCGCCCCTACGATAAACGCGGCGCAGGGCGCGATCAATCGGACCCATACGGAGGATGTCCCGGTGATTGGGTTCATGTTCATTGTATAGATTGTCTATAAAAGGTGAAAGGATAAGCACGTATGGCGAGAGATGATCAGGTGCAGGCTGCGATTGACAACTGGGCGCTGCGCTTTATTGCCAACGGGATCGATTATAATGACTTCCAGCGTGTGACAAACAGCGTGGAGAGGTGGGATGACTGGTGCCAGGCCTGGTCGGAATGCGGAGCTATGCACGCCCGGATGGGCGAGCAGGCCGAAGCGGAAGGGCATTATGTATCGGCTGCGCAGCACTACTTTCAGGCAGCGATCTGTTACCACTTTGGCAAGTACTTGTTTGTGCAGAAGCCACATGAACTGCGCGTGGCACATGAACATAACGTCCGCTACTATCAGCGCGCGCTGCCGTATTTCGATCCTCCGGGCGAGCGCGTGGCGATCCCATATGAGCATGGTGGCACTATGTATGGTATTTTGCGCAAGCCCTGGCATACTCCCAAACCCCCGGTGGTAATCCTTGTGCCGGGACTGGATTCCGTAAAAGAGGAACTGCACAATTACGGTGAGGATTTTCTCAGGCGCGGGATGGCCGTGCTAGCGATTGATGGTCCCGGGCAGGGCGAGATGGAATTCGAATATCCGTTGCGCAATGACTACGAGGTGCCGGTTCGCTATGCTATTGACTATCTTGAAAGCCGGCCAGATGTAGACGCGAGCCGTGTGGGCCTGATGGGAGTGAGCTTCGGAGGGCAATTCGCCGTGCGCGCTGCGGCCTTTGAGCCGCGACTCAAAGCCGTGATTGAAAACTGCGGTCCATACAACCAGTCCTGGAACTTCAAAAATCGTCCACGCATAAGCCGCGAAACAATGGTTCATCGCCTCAAAGCCGCAAACGAGGAGGATGCGCTCAATAAGTTGCAGCGCTTCAGTTTACAAGGAGTGGCGGAAAGAGTGATGTGCCCCCTGCTCGTCATTCAGGGGCGTCGCGATCGGCTCGTGCCGGCGGAGCAAGGAGAGCGCATAGCGGCGGAGGCGGGCAGCCACGCGGAACTATGGATGTTTGAGGATGGCAATCACGTGTGTAACAACATTCCTTATAAACATCGCCCGCAGCAGGCCGATTGGATGCGAGAGAAGCTGTATGTGTAGGGGCAAATGATGGGGTAGTACCAAAATAAATTGACAACCGTGATAGCCAGGCATGAGGCCGATAAATCGGCAGTGGGCGCGATAAATCGGCCCCTACAGTCCGTTGGTGGCTTATTTTTTTCGTCATTTTATATCGTCTGTGACTACAGAAAGGATAATTTATGGCAAGAGATGAACTGGTGCAGAGCGCTATCGACAACTGGGCGCCGCGCTTTATTGCTAACGGGATCGACTATAACGATTTCCAGCGCATCACCAATAGCGTGGAGCGCTGGGATGACTGGTGCCAGGCCTGGTCGGAATGCGGGGCTATGCATGAGCGGCTGGGTGAGCAGGCCGAAGCGGAAGGGCATTACGAATCGGCGGCGCAGCACTATTTTCAGGCGGCGATGGCCTATCACTTCGGCAAGTATTTGTTCGTACACAGGCCGCAAGAGTTGCGTGCGGCGCATGATCGCGCTGTGAATGCCTACAAAAAAGCCCTGCCGTATTTCGATCCCCCGGGCGAGCGTGTAGCGATCCCATATGAGCAGGGTGGAACGATGTACGGTATCCTGCGCAAGCCCTGGCATACTCCTAAGCCCCCGGTGGTAATTCTCATCCCTGGCCTGGATTCGGTCAAGGAAGAACTGCATACCTATGGCGAAGACTTTTTGAGGCGCGGTATGGCTGTACTGGCCATCGATGGCCCAGGGCAGGGCGAGATGGAGTTCGAGTATCCGATGCGCTACGACTACGAGGTACCCATAAAGTATGCAATTGACTACCTTGAGAACAGACCAGATGTGGATGCCAGCCGCGTGGGCCTGATGGGTGTCAGTCTCGGAGGATACTATGCTCCACGCGCAGCAGCGTTTGAGCCGAGGGTGAAGGCGGCGATTGACAACTGTGGCGGATATGACTTTGTGCGCCGCTTTGACCGCCTGCCAGGCCATACACGCGCCACGTTCATTCATCGTATCAAAGGCGCAAGCGAGGCCGATGCGCGCGAGAAGCTGGCAGCATTTAATCTGCAGAGCGTGATGGAGAAGATACGGTGCCCCCTGCTGATCATCATGGGACGCCTCGATAGGCTGGTGCCGCCGGCGGACGCGGAAAGAATGGCGGCAGAGGCGCACGATGTTGCGGAACTGTGGATGTTTGAAGATGGCAACCATGTCTGCAATAACATCATTTACAAGCATCGCCCACAGCAGGCCGATTGGATGCGCAGCAAGCTGTCTGCGTAACTGAAGGGCAAGGGGTAGGGTGAGGTGGTGGAGGAGCGCGAGGGCACAAGAAAACGGACGGGGCGACCACAGGGGTTTCCAGGGGTAGGTTTTTTGGGGTGAGGGAGCAGCGATGGGGCGCGAGGACAAGCGCAAGGCCCCCACACCGCATCCTCACCACCCACAGCTTCGATAAATCGAGCTTCTACAGCCCCTACGGGTACGATCCCGTTTCTCATGACCTCATTTGATCGAAAGGTGTAGGGCCTTGCCCTTGATTCTTGAAAGGGAGGAATCCGGTGAGCTTAGTTAATACGTCAAGGGGCTACGAGCGCTCGAACGCTAAGTCCTACGCGCGTGCCAACCTGCGCGGAGTCTGGGGTGCGATCCCCTATCCTTTTACACAGGATGATGAACTCGACGAGCAGGGGCTGCGCAGCAATATCCGCTACTGCATCGACAACAATCTGCTGGACGGCATCTATTGCGGCCACTTCATGAGCGAGTTCTGGGCGCTCACGACGGAGGAACGCAAGCGCGCTGCCGAGATCGTGGTAGACGAGTGCAGGGGCCGCGTTCCGGTTATGATACATACGGGGCACACTTCGGTAAAGGAGAGCGTCGAACTCTCCCATCACGCCGAGGGCATTGGCGCCGATTACTTCGCGGTCGGCAACCCTTATTTCATGGCCTACAATGACGAGCAAATCTACAGCTATTTTCGCTATATATCGGATCGCACCGAGGCCGGGATACTCATTACCAATACCGGGTACACCGGCATCGTCTTAAGTCCTGAGATGGTCAGCCGCCTGGCCGATCTGGAAAACGTTATCGCCGTGAAGAACTCCCCAAAGATGCCTCACACCCTGGAAACGCTGCGCCTCGCGGGCGACCGCATCATTGTCAGCCACCCGGATGAGCGCAACTGGTTCTCATTGATGGTTGAGCATGGCTGCCGGCTCTATATGTCCTCAGCTTCGCCTTTCCTTCTGCAGAAACCTGGCCAGACGCCTATCAAAGACTATACCGCGCTCGTTCTTGAAGGCAAGGTCGATGAAGCTGCCGCCGTCGCGCGCAGCTTAGACCCTGTGCGCCAGGTCTTCGATAAGTGGCTGCGCGATCCCTGGCCCACGCGGCGTGTCATGCCGATTGCGTACCTGAAAGCCTGGTGCGATCTGATGGGCATGGTGGGCGGCCCTGTCCGGCCACCTCTCCTGCAGGCCACGGCTGAGGAGTGCGAAGAACTGCGGCAAGACGTGGCAAGTGTTGGATTGTTAGCACAGGGGTGATGAAAGGTTAAGAAATAAATCAGGATATGAAGGCAAGGGCCGATCAATCGGCGGGGGCCACGATGAATCGTGGCCCTACAGAGGTTCTGATCATGTTGTGAAAGTTCATAATCATTCCCCTATCAGGAGGACAGGATGGCAGAGCTATTTGATATTGTTGTTGCTGGCGGAGGACATAACAGCCTGGTGACGGCCGCTTATTTAGCAAAGGCGGGCTATTCGTGCGTGGTGCTCGAGGCTCGTCACGTGATCGGCGGTGATACCATGACCGAGGAATTGACGCTCCCCGGCTTCCTGCATGATACCTGCTCGACCGCGCACGCCATCTTTATGGAAAGCCCTATCTGGCGCAACCAGGAACTGCCGCTGGCCGACTATGGGCTGGAGTACATCCAGGTCGATCCCGCGTCTCACGTGATGTTCCCGGATGGAACCTACATCACCCAGTGGCTGGATATCGACCGTACTTGCGAGGAGATAGCAAAGTTTTCCCGTAAAGACGCTGATACTTACTGCAAGATGATTGCCGAGTGGCGGAGTGTGGCACCTATCTTCAACAAACTGCGCTACACTCCCGCCGGCTGGGACTCATCGTTCGAGAGGGAACTCGCAGCACATCCGCAGGGAGCGATGTGGATGCGGCGCAAGGCGCTTCCGGCCTGGGAAATCATCGACGATGCTTTTGAAGACTGGCATGTCAAATCCTGGATGGTCTGGTTCGCGGAAGGCACATTGCAGCCATCCGAACGCCCAGGGACGGGCACGCTCGCCTACTCGTTCGTTGCCGGGCGACAGCGCAGCGGCTGGGCCATTCCGAAGGGTGGCTCCGGCAACCTGCCGAAAGCCCTGGCTCGCATCATCGAAGATCATGGTGGAACCATCCTCACGAACAGGCCCGTGAGCCGGCTGATCCTGGAAGGAGGACGCTGCGTGGGCGTCGAGACCGAGAGCGGGGAACAGTTCCGCGCTCGTCATGCCGTCGTTTCCACTATCCATGTCAAGCACCTGGTGAATATGGCGCCTGCGGAGGCCTGGGGTGATGCTTTCTTGTACGGCGTGGAAACCTACAAAGCTGGCCGCACCATGTTCGTCGCTCACTATGCCACTACAGAGCCGCCCAGGTTCACTGTCGATGGAGGAACCCTGTCAGTTGTAGCGGCAGGAGTAGCCCAGACCGCTGAGCGTCAACTGCGCGTATCAGAAGATTTCCGGCATGGTATGGTTGCCAGCGATCAGCCAGTAATGCTGGTGCTCACTCCCTCTGTAAAGGACCCTTCACGTGCTCCCGAAGGCAAGCACATGGTCAAGGTGATCAACTTCCAGCCCTACTCGTTGCGCGAAGGGCCGGAGAAGTGGGACGAGATTAAGGCCGAAGTAGCAGCCAACAATCTTGAGCACTTGCGGCAGTACGCGCCGAACCTGACCGATGACAAGATTCTGGCTACCGAAATCCGCAGCCCGCTCGACCTGGAGCGCTTTAACCGGCATAACTGGCATGGAAGCTGTCATGGTGGCGATCTCAGCCCGGCCCAGTCGGAAATGCTGCGACCGGTACCGGGCTATGCCCAGCATCGCATGCCAATTCCTGGCCTCTATCAAACCGGCGCCACGACCCACCCTGGCGGTTCGGTTACCGGCGCACCGGGCCGCAATGCTGCGATGGTACTGCTTAAAGACCTCGGCAGGGATCTGAACGAGGTTATCCAGGCAAGGTAGCACTTGACATCTTGGATATTGCCTGCTAACGTTCTTTATTATTAAGAAGCATATGAGGAGACGTACCTCGGTTCAATCATTACTAACCTGATACTGGTCAGAGGAGTAGATTATGAAACACATTAAAATCATTGTAGAAAAACATGCCGATGGGTATGTTGCTTATCCTCTGGGATTGAAGGGAGTCGTTGTTGGGGAAGGTGATAGCTATGAAGAGGCCCTGGCAGATGTGAAATCTGCCATCCAATTCCATATAGAAACCTTCGGTCCCGATGTTTTTGAGACAGACTCTCCTGTTTTGGAAGCGTTTGTAGCAGAAGCGGGAGTAGTTCTCTCGTGACCCGTTTTCCAGTTGATGCACCGAAAGCGAGAGTTATCAAGGCCTTTGAAGCGTTGGGATTTTCCCTGGTACGGGAGCGAGAGCATATTGCTATGCTTCGTGAGAATGCTGATGGGACGAAGACTCCACTCACATTGCCTAATCACAGCAAAATCAAGGGTTCTACCTTGAGAACTATCTGTACACAAGCAGGCATACCCAGGGAAGAATTTTTGAGTGCATATTACAACGTCTAAAAGAGGAAATTGCCATGCCCAGCAATATCGTTGCGTTCGAATGGTTGTTAAATGGCACAATACACGTCGCTTATGAAACTGGCGATAATCATATTCATGAAATGAGCGCCGGCCAGGATCGACGATGGAGAGATGCTGATATTACGCGAGTGGCGGGCGGACCTGAGTTAGAGGATGCGATCCTGGCAGGTTACGGCTGGCCGGATGGGCGCACAAAGCAGATAGCCTATGTTGGCCCGATGAATAGCGATGGCCACATTCATGAGCTGGTCATGTTGCAAGACCATTCCTGGAGCTATGAGGATCTGATGGCTCAGCCAACCGGCGCGCCGCCTGCCGATGGGTTTACTCTGGTAGGCTATGCCTGGAAAGCCGGTGGCAGCAAGCAAGTCGTCTACACAGGAGCCGAAGGTCACGTCCACGAGCTAGCGACTGGCCTTACCGGGATGTGGAAATATACGAATCTCACGCAGGCGACTGGCGCTCCTAGAGCGGTGGGCCGGATACTTGCGGCTTATGCCTGGGAAAAGGCGAAGACCAGGCAAGTCGTCTACATGAGCGACGATGGCCATATCCACGAGTTGATGGCAGGAGTTGAAGCCGCCTGGCAGCATAGCGATCTCACGGCTCTGACCGGCGCCCCCGAGGCAGATGGTTCCGCTCTTGCCGCCTTTGCCTGGGAACGAGGAGGCACGAAGCAGGTGCTCTATACAGGAAATGATGGGAATATTTATGAGCTGGTAGCCGGAGAGGATAACGCTTGGCGCTCTACCGATCTCATGGAGGTAACCGGCGCTATAGATGTAGCCGGGTCTGCTCTTGCGGGCTATGCTTACGAGACGGGCGGGACGAAGCAGGTTGTCTATGTCGGGAGTGACCGCCATGTGCATGAATTGACGATGCCTCTCAATGGCATGTGGCAATATATTGACCTGACACAGCCTATTAGTGGAGCTCCTGATGCCAGTAGCGACGTGATCGTGGGCCAGGAGTGGTCTTCTCAATTTGCCAGGCTGGTGATCTACCTGGATACAGCGGAGAACCCGCATCTTCACCTGCTGATGCTTGAGCATGGCCGTCCCTGGCAGCACATGGATTTAACCGGGCTTACCGGCGCCGAGCCAATTGTGTGAATATGCTTGACTCTATTGATCTGCTCTGGTACAATGAAAGAAAAGATGCAGCAGGAACGTGCATTGTATGTTGAGACCCAGTTTTTTCAGGAGCATTTGAGCGAGTTGAGCAGGTATATGAATATCAGAGTTAACTTGCACACCCATCATACCCACCATCACCATGCTCACCAATGCTCCGCTCGAGGAGTGCCCTGAAGGTACCTGGGTTCGAATCGGTGTGCCATCCTTGAGCGTGGAGTAACAACTTCCACGCTTTTTTCATTACTGCAAAAACTTGAAATAGGCTATCCATCCTTCAGGTGATTGAATAGAGCAGGCCGATTATTACCTCTCCCCCGGAGAGGGTGCGGCGGTGGCCACGATACATCGGGTTCCACGATCAATCGGGAACCTACGGTTCACCTGATAGGAAAACGCTAACCAACAATAATATAAAGGAGGAGAAATGGCAAAGAAAGTCGAAGCCGCCGTCCCGCGAGGGATGCGAGACATCTTGCCGGAGCAGATGATCCGGCGGCAATATGTGATCGACGTTATCCGCAGCGTCTTCGAGGAGTTTGGCTTCGAGCCGCTACAGACGCCTGCGATTGAACTATCCGAAACACTGATGGGTAAATACGGTCCAGATGCTGAGCGCCTCATCTATAGCGCGACCTATGGCGATGGGAAGGACAGGCTTGCGCTGCGCTATGATCTCTCGGTTCCGCTAAGCCGTGTCGTCGCTATGTATCCTGAACTGCCCAAACCGTTCAAGCGCTACCAGATAGCCCCCGTCTGGCGTGCCGAGCGCCCGCAGAAAGGACGCTACCGCGAATTCTATCAGTGCGACGCGGACACGGTTGGAAGCCCCAGCATGCTCGCTGATGCCGAGACGGTCAATGTCATCTACGAGATTCTCAGGCGGTTGGGCTTCAATAAGTTTGTCGTCAACATTAACGACCGCAAGATACTCACCGGCATCGGGCAGTTCTCAGGTGTGCCGGACAACTTGCTCGGCGGCCTCTATCGCTCGATTGATAAGCTGGAGAAGATCGGATTGGGGGGAGTGAGAGCCGAACTCAAGCGCAATGAAATTCCTGATGATGTGATCGATAAAATGCTGGATCTGCTGCAGATCGAGGGGGAAAATGAGGCCGTCCTGGTATCGCTGCGTGAAAGGTTAGCAAATTATCCTATCGCTCTGGAAGGCATCACGGAACTGGAAGAGGTCGTTCGTCATCTCAAGGCCCTCGGTATTGCAGAAGAGTACTACAAAGTAAAATTTGCCATGGTCAGAGGCCTGGAATACTATACCGGCCCTATCTACGAAACAACCATCGAAGAACCCAGGATGCCGAGCATTACCGGTGGAGGCCGCTTCGATGAGTTAGTAGGCATGTTCATGGATCGCAGCTATCCTGCTACGGGAACAACCATCGGTATCGAGCGCATTATTGATGCGATGGAGGAACTCAAGATGTTCCCTCCAAGTGTTGGCAAGACCGTGACGCAGGTTCTGGTGACGCTCTTCGATCGGTCTTTGGAGGATGCTTCGCTAGAGGTAGCGAACATGTTGCGCAAAGAAGGATTGAATACAGAGATGTACTTTGACCCGGATTCGCTAGGGAATCAACTTCGCTATGCAGGGAAGAAGGGCATTCCCTATGCGATCATTCTGGGGCCAGACGAACTCGCGGCAGGCCAGGTCACAGTGCGTGATCTTGGTCGAAAAGAGCAGCAGACGGTGAAGCGTGGTGAAGTTGTTGGCCTGCTGAAACAATGGATGGGCAAATAATTGGAGGGTCGCAATGATGATTTTTAACAACCAAGAGTGGCACCATGTGCCATCCTGAGCGCAGCGAAGCATCTGCTGCCCATCAACAGAGATCCTGAGCGCAGCGAAGGATGACATGACCGGAGCATGTAGGTTTCTGTGATGCACCCAACCGGCGGAATGGTTACTGATAGCGGTTGGTAAATCTCATTGTGAACCGCAAGAAAGTAGTGGAATAAAGTATGACAAATGACACAGATTTTTCCGGTACACCGGAACTGCCGTTAGGGCAAGTAATAGAGGGGACGCTGGAGAAGCGGGCCGAGGCGCTCTTGCGCATTGTTCCGGTGGCGCTAGCAGGCGGAGGCTCAGTTACCCAGGCAACGCAAATCGATGAGTGGCTCACCATGTTGGGTGAGCAGAACGATGTTCCGGTGCGCCGGATAGGCGTGGTCAGCCCGAGAGCGGGCTTCGTCGATGAGCAGGTGACCGGTGTCATCTATCCGCTTGATAGGGCGATTGAGCCTGCATCCTCGGTCTCCGAAATCTATCATAACGTCTGCATTGCCATTGCGCATGAGCTGGACTACTTGTACGCAAGAGGGATACGCCATTTTGCTGCTGTCTGTTGCGGGTATACCTCCTACGGCTTGTTTGCCTTGAAGAAAGCTATGGGAAAGCTCAATGCGTCTCATACGAACGATCCGATCACCGCAAATGTGATTATCCAGGATAGCTCTTTCCCCGATGTGGACGTTCTGAGCACGCAATTAGATAGCGATGGCTATCCACTCACGCGATTCTATGGTCCCGCCTATCGCTTAACTCAATATTTGAGAGTGGTTTTCACCCTTAATGGGGCTGTTCCCTTTGATGTCACGTTGAGCAAACGTTGTCCCGCCGGCTGTGTACCGGTGATGACCGCTCTTCCTTACACGCCGAGGTACATCGCTTCCTGGCAAAGCAGGGCAAAGATATCAAAAAGTGAAGCAAGAGAGCGGCTCGAGCAGGCGCTTCCTGAGCTAGCCAGAGTGACACCCGCTGACTGGCTGATACCGCTTGTGGCCTCAGGAGGATGCTGGGAAAAGGCCAGTGTAGGCAAGTGGATGACGCCTGAACAGTTCTTGACGGTAGAGCAGGGAACGCTAACACTGATCGCTGCCTTGCGCATTGTGTCAGAGCAGACTGGCAGGCGTATCTATCTGCCCCTGATCAGGCAAGGGGCGGTCTTTGCGCTGGCACAACAGTTGCCAGGCGTGTATTCTATCGAAGAAGAGCTTACGGATGGTCAAACAGGCGTGATCATCCTCCCCTACGATACTCTCCCACAACCCTCTTTTATTGAGCTTATTACGGCATCCGATCTGGTGGTTCACCGGACAGTGCAGACCAACTCATTTGCCGAGACCATCTTCGCTCAGGCACCGCAGTTGGTGATGACGATCCCGGCTGCAGGATATATGGAGGCCGAGCTAATGGCTCAGAGCATGGAGCAAGGCTTGATCAGGTACAATCAGGATCCGCAGGAGATAGCTTCTGAGATAATTAGAATTCTCACGGAGCCTGGCCAGCGAGAAGCCCTGGTCAATAACTTAGAGGATACATTTAATAGCATGTACTCCAATCCTGAGTCAAATTTCGGCATTGTACTGGCGCGGGTGGCCAGGCTAAACTTGCATATTTCTTTGAGACTCGTTACCTTCCCTGAAAGACGGGCGAGCGTTTTTCACGGAAGGCAACGGTAGCCTCGTGCGCGTCGGCAGTGCCAAAGCAGCGCATGATCGCCTCAATCTCGTTCTGGAAGGCCCGCTCCAGTTCGGTCTCCAGTGGGCGATTGAGCAGCAGCTTGCTCTCGCGCAGGGAGAGCGGCGCGCGACTTAGCAGCTTCTCGGCCAGGGCCTGCGCTTCGGCATCCAGCATTTCTGGCTCGACCAGACGGTGGAGCAGACCGAGGCGCTGGGCAACGGCCGCTTCAAAGATATCGGCCAGCAGGATGATCTCCCGCGCCGTCCCCTGTCCAACGAGTAATGGTAACAGCACGGATGCGCCACCAGTGATGACCATGCCTACGCGCGCTTCTACGCATCCCATACGCGCTCGCGTGCTGGCGATACGAAAATCGCAGGCCAGGGCTAACTCGAATCCGCCGCCGACGGCATAGCCATCCACTGCAGCGATGCTCGGCTTTCCATCCAGCAGCAGGCGCGTGATGAGTTGCAGATCCAGGATCAGCGCCAGGAAGTCTTCGGGAGTCTGGTGTTCCGTTTCCTTCAGATCATCTCCAGCGCAAAAGTTGCCTCCCGCACCGGAGAGGACAATGATCGATACCTCTGGATCGCTCTGGGCGCGCTCTAACGCCCGGCGAAGTTCCGTGATCATGCCCCGGTTCATGGCATTCATCCTCACCGGCCGGTTCATCACTACACGGGCGATCTTACCGGTGACGGAATAGAGGACAGGTGGTTCGCTGCTCATAGTGGCTCCTTCTCGTCTTATTAAATACCGGTGGATTGTCAAGGATCATAGGGATACATAAGGAATATGGCTCTGCCGATGAATCGGCGTTGGGCGCGATACATCGGGTTCCACGATAAATCGGGAACCTACGGATATATCCGAATAATTTTGTTAATCCTCATTAATGGGCCGGTGCTTTCAACTGCTAGCCTGCTCGTAAATCTTTATGACGCGGCGGGCTTTTTGCTCTGTGCGCGGGATGGTGCCGAAAGGAACGAGTTCTGGTTCGGCGCGGAAGTTGAGTTGCTCGCGCAGCGCCTCGATGATTCGCTCTGGCAAATCACCTACCTGATCAGCGGTCAGACCCTGCGCCAGTTCCACGCGCACCCGCAGGTACTGGTGTGGCGGCGGATGATCGACGATGATCTGGAACTCGCCGGAGAGCTGGTCTGAGAGATGAGCCAGGGTGTTGCCTACAGCGGTAGGAAAGACATTGATGCCGCGCACATGGAGCATGTCATCGCTACGCCCCAGGATACGGAAGCGAAAACTCGTCCGCCCGCAAGCGCACGGGCCGGTTCCCAGGATGCGCACCACGTCGCGAGCACGATAGCGCACCAGGGGCTGCGCCTCTTTGAGAAGATGGGTGTATACCAACTCGCCTTCCGCACCCTCGGTGAGCACGAGAGGTGTGCCGCTCTCCGGCTCAATCAATTCGACGGCCACATCTCCCTGCGCGTGGAAGTGTAGTCCCAGGCGTTGTTCGCACTCAGACCCCATGATGCTCAGGATATCAGCCATGCCAAAATTTGCATCCATGGCACGCAACCCCCAGGTCTCTTCCATACGCGCACGCACGCCTGGCTCGCTCATGCCCGGCTCGGCTCCAAAGAAGCCCTTGCGCAAACCCAGGTCGCGAGGGTTCAGCCCCTGAGCCAGCACAGCTTCGAGCAGGGGAACCATGTATGAGGGAGTGGCGCTGATAGCATTGATGTGGAGTTCGCGAATGGTCTGGATCAGGAGGTTTGTCTGCCCTACGCCAAAGGGCACAATGGTGGCTCCTGTGATCTCCGCGTTCTCGTGGTCTGAGAAACCGCCTACCCAGAGGCGATAATTGAAGCAGTGGACGACCGTATCGCTGGGACGCATGCCAGAGGCCCAGAAAGAGCGCCCGCCACATTCATTCATGAGGTCGCGATCACGGCGTGTGAGAGCAACGTAGAGGGCGCGACCTGTCGTGCCAGAAGTTTTGTGTGCGCGGATCACCTGCTCCTGGGTGGCCGCCAGGTAGCTGCCAAAGGGAGGATGTTCTTGCTGGTCGCGCCGGCATTCATCCTTCTCGGTAAAGGGCAGCATCGGCAGATCGTCTAACGTGCGGATAGCCTCGCGTCTCACGCCGGCCTCAGCAAACCTGGCTCGGTAGAAAGCAGAACGTTCCCAGATATAGTCAAGCTGGGTGCGCAGGCGTTCGTTCTCAAGGCGGCGCAGGGCTGCCGACTGCATTGTCTCAATGTTTTCGTTCCAGTACCGTCGCTCCGTCATGTGGCCTGTTATTCACTCCTTCATACCAAAATGTGTTATCAGTCTATCACAAAAGTGGCGCGGTGTGATGAGTGCTGTAGAGGATGATGAGAGGTTTGGGACATGATGAGCGCGAGTATGGCGACCGTAGGCATGGCGACCGCAAGGGTCGCCACTACCATATACGGCTGCGCGTATGGGTATATTGGGGTGGTTGTGAGCATGGTTTACAGAGTGTATTCCACCCTCTTAGTCGCTTAGCTCAATTCGGATGCCTGGGTCTGGAAGTCGGCGAACAGGCGCTGCAGCCCCTCCTCAATAAATGCGGTGACGACGCCCAGGCTGTCGACTACCAGACTGGCACGGTTATTGAGGCGGAGGAACTCCTCGCTAGAGCGCAACGTGTTCAGTTTCTCGCGATCCCCGCGCACCAGCAGGAAGCCCTGGAGATCGCCGCCATGTGGCTCCAGAGCAACAGCCTCGAAGCTCTCGATTGTGCCTTGCTGCTGTAAGCGTGTGTAGAACTGGATAGCCTCATTAAAGACCTGCAGGGCTTTCTGTTCGCGTCCCCGCACGGGAAGTCCCCAGCCAATCATGAGTGCGCTTGTAGCCATTGTATTTCTCCTTTCTTGTGCCCTTGACGGGTGATAGAAAATAGGACAGACACGGGATTACTCGGCACTCTCATGATAACCCAGCTAGATATTAAAATCAACCTTAAACAGCCTATGCTCAGACATTTGGAGATAAGGCTTACCCTGTGAGAGGTATTCTGGGCTGTCATCCTGAGCGCAGCCTGCGGATCTCCGTCGATCGGCAGCGGATGTTTCGCTTCGCTCAACATGACATGTGTTGGCGTGCCGGCTGTTTCAGAGGAAGCCCTGCCCAGGCTTATCTCCAAATATCTAGCCTATGCTCGCAGGCTGACGGGTAAGTGGCCTTGTGGTTGTATGAGGCCGAAGAGCACACTGGCGGCTGCGGCCAGGGCCGGCTGGGTGTATTCGTAGGTGACCAGGTAAGTGCAAAGCGCTGGAAAGGCCAGCAAGTCGTATGGGTTGCCCGCAGCGATCCCGATGATGGGCAGGCCGGATTGTACCAGGTATTGCATGAGCTGTGCCTGCTGTTGATCCAGGTGCGCGTGTACCGTCACCACGATCACAACCCTGTATTCCCTGGCGGCCTGTATTATGTGTTCGAGTTTCTCGCTCGATGGGTACAGGGGAACGGATATGGCATCGACATGTGGATGGTACTGGCGTATGCTTTCTACCAGAAGCTCGCTGGAGAACTGTATATCTATCGCTACATTCAGGACATATTGTTCCTGGGAGAGAACCAGTACACGGTCATCCGGCTCCAGGTGCAGGGGGAGGAGATTATCATCGTTTCTGACCAGCGTTGTGGAGAGGGCATAGGCTTTCTGGCTCAACTGCCGGTGTGCAGCCCCTCCCACCCATGCGGGAACAGGGTCAGCCGGGAGATCATCCCAGGATAAGAAACGCTCTTTGAGCTTGAGGACGCGCTCAACTGCCTTGTCTATGATCTCTTGTGATAATTCCCCATTCTGAACGGCCAATTGTATGGCATCAAGGGCGCTGCGTTGCCTGGTATACAGGTGAGAGACGAGTACCAGATCGATCCCGGCTTGCAGGGCCATGACCGCAGCCCGCTCCACGCCAACCGTCTCTGTGATGGCCTGCATCTCCAGGCAGTCCGAGATCGCCACTCCATCAAAGCCCAGGTGTTCGCGTAGCAACCCCTGTACGATAGCGGGAGAAACAGTAGCCGGTATCATGTCGTGTTCCATAAGTTCAGGAAGAGAGATATGCGCGATCATCACGCAAGCTGCTCCGGCCTCGATACAGCTTTTGAAGGGAACGAGTTCTACGGCTTCCAGGCGCTGCATGGTGCATGGGATGATTGGTAGGGCAAGGTGCGAGTCTGTGGTAGTATCACCGTGGCCGGGAAAATGCTTTAGCGTGTTGATCACGCCCGCGTCCTGGTAGCCTTTTACTGCCGCGATGCCAAGGCGAGCAACCAGGTGAGGGTCTTCGCCAAATGAACGAACGCCAATGACAGGGTTAGCGGGATTGTTGTTCACGTCAACGACCGGCGCCAGGTTCATATTGATGCCCAGGGCCTTGAGTTCGCGGCCTGTGGCGTGGGCTACATCGTAAACCAGTTGCTCCGAGCCGCTGGCTGCCAGCGCCATATTGCCCGGAAATGGAGTCGTGCCCTGTCCGAGACGTTGTACCAGGCCGTTCTCCTGGTCGGTCATAATGAGCAAAGGATAGCGATGCCCTGCTGCCTTCGCGATCATTTGCAGGCTTTGTGTTAGTTCCAGAACCTGCCCGGCATCGCGGATATTGCGTGAAAATAGAATGATGCTGCCTACGCGGTCGCGTTCGATCAAATCGATGATATCTTGTGAGGGGCTGGTTCCCCAGAACCCGGCAACAAATAGCTGGCCAAGGTGCTCTTCCAATGTCATTGTGATGCTGTAGTTGCTCATGGTATACCTTCCAGTGCTGCGCGGAGGTTATTGCCGTGCGCCAGGAGCCATTGCCTGGCAGCCTCCGGATCGAGCTGAGTACGCCCGGCCAGGATGGCCGTTTTCACCTCTCCTCCTGAGGCGGCCAGCAGCGCTTCGGCAGCTCCTGTATCCAGTCCTGTGGCCTGGCGCACAATCTCTACGGCCCGTCGATGCAATTTAGCATTTGTTGCCTGCACATCCACCATCAGGTTCCCGAAGGTTTTCCCGAGCAGGATCATCGTTCCTGTGCTCAGCATATTCAAGACCATCTTTTGCGCCGTACCGGCTTTTAAGCGTGTTGATCCAGTAATAACTTCTGGCCCAACCAGCGGGGCAATCATGATCTCTACCTCTTTTTCGAGAGGGGTGTCCTTGTTACAGGCCAGGCCAATGGTTAGCGCTCCCTGTGCTTTCGCGAAAGCAATAGCGCCGAGCACGTAGGGCGTGCGTCCACTGGCAGTAATCCCAACTACTACATCCGCTTTTGTAATGTTGCAGCGCGCAACGTCAGCCTTTCCTGCCTCGGCGCTATCCTCGAGGTCTTCCTGGGCCTGGGAAAAAGCTAACGGCCCTCCGGCGATGCAGGCAATGACCATCTCGCGTGGAACATTAAAGGTGGGCGGGCATTCTGCCGCATCTAGCGCGCCCAGACGACCAGAAGTGCCTGCTCCAACGTAAATGAGCCGCCCTCCTTGCCGGAACCTTGTCGCTATTTCCTCTATGGCCCTGGCTATGTGGGGTGACTCGCGCCTGACTGCTTCTGCCACCTTCGCATCTTCTGCGTTCATCACTTCCACGATCTCCAGAGGAGTCATCCGGTCAATTTCTCTGGTGGCAGGGTTCACCTGTTCGGTTTCTAATGCCGTATAAGGCTGCCCTTCATTCATAGCATGAGCTGCTCGCGTTTCAGATGGGTATAGAAGGTATACTTATTCCCGCAATACACCGACCGGGCGTATTCGATGGGTTGGTTGCGGTCTGTGTAGGTTGTTCGGCGAGTAAACAACACCGGGCTGCCCACAGGGATTTTCAGCAATTGAGATTCCTCGTTTCCTGCCAGCCCTGCCTCTAACTCCTGTTCCGCTTCCATTGGCGGTATGCCGTATTTTGTTTCGAGCAGGCGATAGAGTGAGTTGTGCTCCAGGTCTTCCTCGAGCAATTTTTCGCAGCCAGGAAAACTGACCTGGGAGAATTCGATAGCCAGAGGCTCGGCATCGGCGAGGCGTAGGCGGCGCAGGCAAAAAAGCATCGTCCCAGGCTTAATGCGTAGTCGCTCCGCCGTTATATCGTCAGCAGGACACATCTGGGCAGACAGCACTCTGGTACTCGGCTGCTGTCCTCGTGCTCGCATATCTTCGGTGAACCCGGTCAGGCGCATCAACTGCTGGGTGATCTTGCGCTGGCTGACAAACGTGCCTTTGCCCTGCTCCCGGTAAAACAGGCCCTCATTTACGAGATCGGTGATAGCCTGGCGGGCGGTCATGCGGCTGATGCCATATTTTTCACTTAGCTCGCGCTCGGATGGGATAAGATCTCCCGGTTTCCACTCGCCAGATTGCACCCGTTCTCGCATGATCTCTCTGAGCTGGTAATAGCGAGGTAGGGGGCTATTCCTGTAAATTGTATCCATTGCTTGCGATTCTACCTTTCCCCTGGCGGTATGCCATTACAAAGACAACACAATAGCAGAGGGCAAGCGCAAGGCCCCCTAAAGGTGACGAACCAACTGATTCACACCATTTATCACTCCCTTGCTACCCTATGGTAGTAGCGGAAAATAGATGGTATAATTGGTATATTGTATAGACCAGTTCTGGTATATATCATTCCATACTTTTTGGAGTCTGTCAAGTAGGGAGAGAACATCAATGAGGTTTACGTTACGCGGTGCTCGCCTGGTAGACGCTGTGATAGAGCTTGCTGATAGCGATATCACTATCGATGGCAGTACCATTGATGCAATCGGCTTTCTGTGTGATACCGCCGGTGAGGTCATCGATGCCACAGATATGATCGTCATGCCAGGTTTCATCGATGTGCATACGCACGGTGGTGGGGGCTTTAATCTCCACACTGTTGATGCCGGGGAGATCGAGGCGTTTGCGCGCTGGGTGCCGCAGGCTGGAGTGACCTCATTTCTTATAGCCGTGCTTGGTACGCCTGGTTCATTACCGGAGGAGCAGTTGCTTACAGCGGTGCGAGCAATGGATTGCTGGGAGGCCGGAGCGGAGGGAGCAGAGCCTCTTGGTATCTACCTGGAAGGCCCCTACATGAGTGTTAAGCGCCGGGGCGCGCATCTACCAGCATGGTTACGCATGCCGGATGTAGCCGAGATAGAGCGGGTACTTGAGTTAACACAGGGCTACTTGCGTCTCCTTACCCTGGCGCCTGAGCTGCCGGGAGCAAAAGAGGTGATCCGCCGGCTCGTAGAGGCAGGAGTAACAGTCAGTATGGGCCATACCGATGCGACGTATGAGCAGGCACAAGAGGCCATTCAGCTTGGTATCACTCATGCGACCCATTGCTTCAATGCCATGCGCCCGCTGCATCATCGCACTCCTGGCCCCATAGGAGCTATCGCTCAAGCCCCGCAAGTGCGCGGCGAGCTGATCGCCGATGGCATTCATGTCCATCCCGCAGCGATGACTGCTCTGATCAAAATCCTGGGGCCCGAGCGCACAGTCGTGATCACAGATGCGCTTTCGGCTGCCGGCGTTGCTCATTCGACCTTTAACTTTGCGGGACAACCTGTGCAGATCATCAATGGCGTAGCGCGCCTGCCTGATGGCACCATTAGCGGCAGTGTCTTAACGATGGATCAAGCCTTGCGTAATATCCTTCACATGACGGGCGTTTCTCTGCAAGAAGCCGTAGCCATGCTTACGCTCAATCCGGCTCAGTCAGTACACGTTGCTGAGCGCAAAGGACTTTTGCGGCCTGGCTACGATGCCGACCTGCTCCTCTTCGACAGCTCGCTCACGCTCCAGGCTACTATCTGCCGGGGCAGACTTGCCTTTGCAACCCCTGAATGGAATGCACGCCTGAAGCTCTTTACCGGCTTACATGAGGCATGATCCTGTAGCGATGGCTTTCTTCTAAAGAAGGGTTTTCCGCTATCACAACGAATTTTTTGGACGATCTTGTCTAGTGGTCTAGATGTCTTGACAAATGAACCAATAGCAGGTACATTTATGTACATGAGGTGATCGTTCAAGGCGAAGATGGCGGTATTGTGAAAATAAAGGCTTAGTGATGCTAAGAAAGGAGTTGTGGAGCGCTGGAAGACGAAAAGCGTCCCTGGCACGGACACAAGCCAGTATAGGCCAGTTCATTTTCTTTCAGATTGCGTTATTAGCGAGAGTTTCGTTTATCCACCATCAGGAGGTTTCGCATGGCTCCTCGTCCGTTATTACGATCCAGGAGAAAGATCAAGATCAACACAATCCTGCTGACTCCCTTGCTCATCTGCATGGTTTTGCTCGCTGCTTGCGGCGGTGGTAGCGCTCAGCAGGGCACGAAGCAGCATGTGCTTACAATTGGCGCTCAAGTTGGCGCCGATTTCACAAATTCCTTCAGTCCCTTCAGCCCGCTTGTTAATCCAGGTGTCAGAGGCCTGGTCTATGAAACGCTGATCTATTTCGCCAGGGGTACCGGTCAGGTCACTCCTATGCTAGCGTCCAGCTATGATATTAGTAGCGATGCCAAAAGTATAACGTTCACTATCCGGCCCAACGTCAAATGGTCAGACGGAACAGCGTTCACTGCCGATGACGTGGTCTTCACGTTTAACCTGCTGAAGCAGTACCCGGCAGCAGACACAGCCGGGGTCTGGAGCTTTATCAGTAGTGTAACTTCGCCTGGCCCGGACACTGTGCTCGTCTCGCTCAAATCACCCTATTCGCCCGCGCTCTGGTACATTGGAGGACAGACATTCATTGTGCCAAAGCACATCTGGGCTTCTGCCGGTGATCCTACCAAGTTTGCCAACAGCAAGCCCATAGGCACAGGCCCCTTCCTGCTGCAAAGATATACGCCGCAGGAGCTTGACTACGTCAAGAACCCCGGCTACTGGCAGACAGACAAAGTTCAGGTCGATAAGATCGTGTACCCGTCGGTCAAGGATAACAATGCCCTGCTCTTGAAACTCTTGAGCGGCCAAATCGACTGGGGCAGCTTCTATGCGCCAGACCTGCAGAACACCTTTGTGGCTAGAGACCCGGCGCATAACCATTACTATATGGCGCCCGTCGCCCTGACCATGATCTACCTGAACTATGCCAGGGATCCCGTATTCAAAAATCTGGCTCTCCGGCAGGCTATCAGCTATGCCCTCGATCGCCAGTCGATGTCCACGCAGGCTGAAAGCGGTTATGAATCAGTCGCTTCCCCCACCGGTCTGGTACTGCCTATCCAGCAGAGCTACCTAAGCCCGAATCTTGCGGGTATGCAATTTACCTACGACAAGAACAAGGCCATATCCATTCTGGATGCCGCGGGCTTTAAGAAAGGCTCTGATGGCATTTATGTCAGCCCCAACGGCACGAAACTCTCCTTCTCGATTAAAGTTCCTGCCGGCTGGACTGACTGGGATGAAATCTGCCAGATCATCTCACAAAATCTCCAGGCTATCGGCATCAAGGTCTCCGTTGATCAGATTAGCCAGGATGATTACTTCCCAACTCGTACAAATGGCAACTTCGATATGCTCATGGGCGGGAGCTTCTATGGCCCCACTCCCTACTACATGCTCGATCCCATGTTGAACAGCAGTCATATTGGAGTGACCAATTGGGAGCACTGGTCGGATCCTCTGACGGATAAGTACCTGAACCAGTACGCGACTTCTACCGATCCTAGCGTGCAAAAGCAGGCTATCATGGGGATTGAGCAGATCATGGCGAATCAGATGCCTACTATTCTCCTGCTCAATGCAGCCGAATGGTACGAGTATTCCACCAAGAATTTCGTTGGCTGGCCTGACCAGAACAACTTGTATGCCTATCCTGCTGGCTACGAAGTTCCCGATGAAGAGCAAGTCGTTCTCCATCTCAGGCCGGTCTAAAGCGCACGAACATTGTGTCATTAGCCGGCAAAGGCGCCCAGGCCCATATGGGAATCATCTTTCAGGTGGTTCCCATGTGGGAGCAGGGAAGGAAAGCGAATACATGCTATGGTTGTGATATGATAGCGTTAAGCTGTTCTTTGGTTGCCGATTGTCATGCTGAGCGAGTAAGCCGAAGCAATGTCATCCTGAACGCAGTGAAGGACCTGGCGCAGCGAAGGGGAAGGATCTGTGCCGATGGGCAGCGGATGCTGAGCGGAGCGAAGCATGACATGAGTGGACTTTTTGGACAATTGGGGATCCATCGTCTGGGGTGATTATCGAGGAGAGCCGATAAATCGGCAATGGGCGCGATCATGAATGTTAACAAATTCATCGGGGGTATGATGGATTGCCTTTGGGCCGATCAATCGGCAATGGGCGCGATCAATCGGCCCCTACATCTATCCCGGCATGATTTTGTTCATCCTCATAATCGGCCCCTACATTTATATCCGAATGATTTTGTGAATGTGCAGGGTGGGGGTGCGATAAATTGGGCCCAGACGGGCGCAATAAATTGGGCCCCTACGGAAGGAGGGAATACGTGCGCCGTTTGATCCGTCGTTTTTGTTTCTATCTTGCCGCTGCCTGGGCGTCGATCACGCTGAACTTTTTTATCCCTCGCCTGGCGCCTGGCGATCCGGCGCAGGCGTTGCTCAGCCGTCTCTCACAAAGGGGCCTCTCTAACCCTGTTTCATTGAAGGCATTGCAAATTGCCTTTGGCGTCGATCACACAGACCCGCTATGGGTGCAATATTTGCAGTATCTCAATAATCTCTTGCATGGCAATCTCGGCATTTCGGTGACGAATTACCCGATGCCCGTTACTGCTGTCATCGCGCAGAATTTATGGTGGACACTGATTCTGTCCGCCGTCTCGGTCTTGATCAGCGTCTCGCTGGGTTTTCTCATGGGCATTATCATGGCCTGGAGGCGTGGCTCAGCCCTCGATAGCACCCTTGCTCCTGCCGTGACTTTTCTTTCAGCAATTCCCTATTTCTGGCTGGCGCTGATTATCGTCTACCTCTTCGGCTTTAGGCTCGGCTGGTTTCCGTTCTCCGATGGCTATGATACCTCGCTTAACCCCGGCTGGTCACCCGATTTTATAGTGAGCGCTATCTACCATTCTATACTGCCTGCTTTGACCATCGTGATCTCCTCTGTTGCCGGGTGGATGTTGAGTATGCGCAACACGATGATCACGACGCTCTCTGAAGATTACGTGCTTATGGCGCAAGCCAAAGGGCTGAGGACGCGCCGCATCATGTTCGCCTATGCCGCTCGTAATGCCATTTTACCCAATGTGACAGGCTTTTCACTGGCGCTTGGCTTTATTGTGAGTGGCCAGTTGCTGACCGAAATAGTCTTCTCTTACCCTGGATTGGGCTACTCTCTGCTGACGGCTGTGCAGGGTGAAGATTACGCGCTGCTGCAAGGGATTTTTCTGATCATCACCCTGGCGGTACTGGGAGCAAATTTCCTGACCGATCTCTTATATACCGTCCTTGATCCGCGTGTACGGCAGGAAAGGAGCGCATAGCCATGAGTATACCTCCTTCTTCGCAATGGTCCTCTTTGCCCGATTCGCTGGAGAGCGCTCCCATTGTGGCAGCCGCGCAGCCGGCATCTATTGCGAGCAACCTTGATACCGTCCAGGCCGGAATTTTCAGTTGGTTGCCTGGCATCCGTAAGATAGTGAGCGGGAATAGAAAGGTAGGGATGGGTCTTGGCATTGTTGGCTTTTTCCTGCTCGTCGCGGTCGTTGGCCCTCTCTTCCTGCATCAAAATGCCAACACCATCACAGGCGCTACATTGCAGTCTCCTTCAGCCACTCACTGGCTCGGTACGACCCAATTGGGGCAGGATGTGCTCGATCAGCTTATCATTGGCACCCGCAATTCTCTCTTCTGGGGAGGGATTACAGGATGTGGCGTTACACTGCTCTCAATAATTATCGGGCTAGTTGGCGGTTATTTTGGCGGCTTGATCGATGATCTGCTCTCCCTGCTGACCAACGTCATTCTCGTAATCCCCGCGCTGCCTTTAATTATTGTTTTAGCTTCTTTCTTTCCCAGAGGACCAGAAACGGTGGCCCTCGTCATCATTTTCACCGGCTGGGCATGGGGAGCGCGCGTCTTGCGCTCGCAGACTCTTTCCATGCGCAGTCGCGAATTTGTGGCGGCGGCCAGGGCCAGCGGGGAGACGACATGGCGTATTATCTTCTACGAGATCTTCCCGAACGAAATCTCAATTGTGGCTGCCAATTTTGTAAGCACCATTATCTATGTTATTCTGGCCGAGGCTTCCCTGGAATTTATTGGCCTGGGTGATATCAACACCATTACCTGGGGTTCTATGCTCTACTGGGCGCAGAACAACGGCGCTCTGATATTAGGCGCCTGGTGGTGGTTCGTCCCGCCTGGCCTGTGCATTGCCGTGCTGGGTGCGGGCCTGGCGCTGATCAACTTTGGCATCGATGAAATTGCTGACCCACGCCTGCGTCGCGAGCCCCGGCTGAGACAGCGCAAAAGGAGAAAGTGGTAGTAGCATTCTATGCGCCTGATTGTAGCTGATGATTACAAGACGATGAGCCGGATTGCGGCTCGTTTGATAGCTGAGGCTATCAAGGCTCAACCCGCTGCCAGCATTGTGGTGCCAACGGGCGCAACTCCAGAAGGTTTTTATCGCGAGCTGGCTGCCCTGCACCGTCAAGGTGAGTTTGAGGCCTCATGCCTGCATGTCTTCCAGTTGGATGAATACCTGGGCGTCTCGCAGGCCGATCCCCGCTCTTTCTATGGTTGGATTAAACGCGATTTACTTGACCCACTTGGCATTCCTGAGACGAATGTGGTTCGCCTGCGAGGTGATGCTGCTGATATCGAGGAAGCTTGCCGGCAATACGATGCTCGCGTGCAGGAACTGGGGGGATTTGATGTGGCCGTGCTCGGCCTGGGGCATAATGGTCATCTTGGCTTCAACGAGCCTCCCGCCGATCCTCGCTCAGCAACCCATGTCGTCGATCTCAGCGAGGATACCATTCGCTATAATGCGTGCTACTGGAACGGCAGCCTGCGCGTGCCGCGCCAGGCCCTGACGTGCGGTATGGCCAACCTGCTAGCAGCGCGCCAGGTAATTGTGCTTGTCTCCGGGGAGCATAAACGCGATATTCTGCTGCGTACCCTCACCGGCCCTGTCACTCCCGCCATTCCTTCCTCCTACTTACAGCAGAGGGCACACGTGACCTGCGTGGCCGATAGGGCTGCATGGCCCCGAGGGCTTTCTGGCGAGCATTCCATCTAGACCCGCCCTGCCATATGTGCTACCCTTAATCATGTCACTTTTCTCCAGTGCATAACCACCTAACTTTTTAGGGAATAAGAAAAGTTGGGGACCCTGCACACTGTCCCCCAGACAGCGTTCCCCAATCCCCGGCAGGGGGCGAAGCCCCCTGCACCCCCATTCCCTAACCGCTTTCTTGACTCTGCACTGGGTATTATTACATTCAGGAGGCATACATGGACTTTTCGAGGTTTGATATCCGGAAGTATCCCGTAGTACCGGTAGAGGAGGGCTACCGGGAATGGGTTGAGACATATGAGGAGACGGTGCTGGATGAAATGGACCTGCGCTTACTGGCAAGGATCCAGGCGGTAGCGTGGGATCAGGTTCAACATGCCGCAGATTTAGCTTGCGGTACCGGGCGCACGGGTGTGTGGCTCAAAGAGCGAGGTGTGCAACATCTTGATGGGGTTGATCTGACGCCGGAGATGCTGGAGGTGGCTCGCGCAAAAAACATCTACGACCGCTTACTTGTTGGCAATATGCTCGAGACGCCCTTAGAAATGGCGCACTACGATCTGGTGACGGCTGTGCTAGCAGATGAACACCTGCCGGATGTTCGCCCGCTCTATATAGAAACTGCGCGCATTAGCCGACCAGGAGGCAACTTCGTTCTCGTAGGCTATCATCCCTATTTCCTCATGGGCGGCGTGCCGACCCATTATCATCGCGCCACAGGGGAAGCGGTGACCATCGAGTGCTATGTCCATCTTTTTAGCGATCATGTCCAGGCTGCCCTGGCGGCAGGCTTCTCGCTGATTGAGATGCACGAGGGTGTGATCGATGAAGAATGGGTAGCCAGGAAACCCAAATGGAGCCGCTACCTGAACCGCCCAGTCAGCTTCGCTATGGTCTGGCAGAAGAGGTAGCCTCTCTCAAGCGATACGGCGTTGGAATGCCTTTCGCAGCCTCATGCGAAGAGCGCGCAGGGACAGCATCAGCCGTACAAGAGAGGGCAGCACTCTGCGGTCGGCCTGTGGCAGTTGCGCCAGCAGGCGCTCGTGGTCTGCCTCACGCAGCAAGGCCAGGCGATGAGCTTGAGCCATGCGCTCGCGGTCGTAATGATTTGGCATCATAGTAGTTCTCCTTCCAACACCTCTAGCCAGAGGTGCTTGCGTTATACACCTGTCACTTCCGTTAAGTGGAGTGATCTTCATGTGGCAAGTGTAGCCGCGAAGGCGTCCAGGCACATCTGTTGAATAACTCATTTGACTACTCATTTGTGAGCAGGAGCTGGTGGAGGGAAATGAAGCATTGAGAGGAGGTTCTGAGTAGAATCACCTAGACGGGCATGACGGGCCTGAATGAGAAGAAAGCTGTAACATTTTGCTTGACATATCCTGCTATTTTCTCTACAATAGATATCGTACAACGATGCATCGACCTGTAGCTCTATGCTTAACTCAAACCGGATGCCAGGAGGTCGCAGATGGCAGACCGCGTCGGACAACAGTTTGGCAATTACCGGCTGGTTACCCTGTTAGGGCAGGGTGGCTTTGCCGAGGTCTATTTAGGGCAGCATGTGAGATTGGAGCTACAGGCGGCCATCAAGGTGCTGCATACCTTCCTGACCGACCAGGAGGCCGAGCACTTCCAGCAGGAAGCGCAGACCATCGCGAAGTTGACCCACCCATCAATCATTCGCGTCTTCGATTACGATGTGCAGGATGGGGTGCCCTTCCTGGTGATGGACTATGCCCCCAATGGCTCTTTGCGCAAGCGCTATCCCAAGGGCAGCATCCTCCCCTTGCCCCAGATCGTCTCCTATGTGAAGCAGGTCGCTGCTGCCTTGCAGTATGCGCACGACCAGAAATTCATCCATCGTGATGTCAAGCCGGAGAATATGCTGCTAGGTCGCCACGAGGAGGTACTGCTGTCGGATTTTGGGCTGGCGGCCCTGGCGCATAGCACTGGCTCGCTCAGCACGCAGGAGGCGATAGGAACGCTGGCTTACATGGCGCCGGAGCAGATCGAGGGGCATCCACGACCTGCCAGCGACCAGTATGCATTGGGCTGCGTGGTCTACGAATGGCTGTGTGGAAGTCGCCCATTTGAGGGGTCGGCGACCGAGGTGATGGTGCAGCAGTTGAGCATGCCACCTCCTCCATTGCATGAGCAGGTGGTGACGATTCCCCTGGGCATCGAGCAAGTCGTGCTGCGGGCGCTGGCGAAAGACCCCAAAGAGCGTTTTGCCTCGGTGCGGGAGTTTGCCGAAGCGCTCGAGCAGGCCAGCCAGCTTGCCTCATCCACTCCGATGCTGTTTGCCAGTGAGTCCCCTGCTCCCGGTCCAGTTGCTGCGACCAGCTATGCTACGGTGGCGATGGCGCCCAGTCCAGCAGAGGCGCCCACAGAGACGACGGGCGCCACTGAGTTGCCAGTGGGGGCAGTTGAGTCGACCGTGTACGCCGGTTCCACACCGCCAGGTGACCTCGGCACACCACAGAATGGGGCTACCCCTCAGACGCTGCTACCAGGCCACACTGTTGCGCCCACGGCTGCTGTCGTGCCTTCTCCCCTGGAGCCAACGATACCGGTGCAGCAGAAGGCCAGGCGACTACCACGAACCCGTGCGGCGCTGCTGATGGGATTGGTGACCGTGATTATCGTGGGAGGCATTCTGGGCAGCCTCAGCCTGCTTGCGCACTTTGGAGTGATAGGCGCACACAGCGGACCTGCCACTCCCATCGAGGCCCGGGGAGGCACCTGGACGATCGATATCCCTCAAGAGCCCGATTCACTCCTTCCCAATGCATCAGCAGCATTGACTGCGGCGGAGGTCGACCAGGCGCTCTACCTGCCCCTGTTCTACAGCGATGCGCAGGGGGTGATTCATCCTGGGGCGGCGAGCGAGGTCCCGACAGTGCAGAACGGGGGCATCAGCGCCGACGCCACCACCTGGACCTTCCACATGCGCCCTGGCCTGGTCTGGTCGGATGGACAACCTTACGATGCCCGCGATGTAGACTACACCTGGCGGCTCTGGACGAGTCCGGCGTTCGGAGCGGCTTTCCCGAATGGGTTCCCTTACGGAGTGACCGGCCTCCTGCTGATTAGTTCGGCGGTGGTCTCGCCGGACCATCTCTCGATCACGTTTCACCTCAAGCAGCCCTATGTTCCTTTCTACCAGTACTGGGTAGATGGCGGGCAGGCCCCTTTGCCCGCGCACCATTTCAGAAACATGACTCCGGCTCAGATGGCCAAGTCGCCCGATAACCTGAACCCAAAGGTGACGAGCGGGGCTTTCGTGATGGCGGAGAGCGCGCCAGGAAATCACTACACCCTGGCGCGCAACCCTCGCTACTACCAGGCGGGGCTGCCCTACCTGGACAAAGTGGTATTCCGCATCGCCGCGCGTGACACTATTTCCCAGGATTTGCAGGCGGGCCGCATCGATTCAACGACCTGGCTGGATGCGACGCAGGCGCAGCAATACGAGGGACTCCACAACTATACGCTCGTCACTTCTCCCACCGATGCCGCTTTCGAGACGCTGTTCTTCAACTTCCACAACAGCGTGCTGGCCAGCCACCCGGAAGTGCGCCAGGCCATCGCCATCGCCATCGACTACCAGAGCCTGGTTGCGTCGATCCCTGCTGGACTCGCTACTCTGCTCTGCACCGACCACGGCAACTTCTACCATCCAGGCTTTGATCCGGGGGCTGCCTGTCCGATCTTCGATCCGGCGGCGGCCAATCAACTGCTGGATAGCCACGGCTGGGTGCGAGGACCAGATGGCATACGCAGCAGGGATGGGC
>CADDZH010000072.1 GCA_902812455.1 Chloroflexota bacterium
CTACTGTCCCTACGGGCTGCGAGTAGAGTTCATCAATGCAGACTGTACTGATTGCTAACGAGATCGCCCATATACTACAATACCTATATGTCGCTGTATTTTGTGCAAGCAATACATATTTGAGGAGAGTTATGGCAGACTATCAATATATTCTTGTAGACCGTGACGAAAACGTGGGAATTGTCACGCTCAATCGTCCCAAAGAACTGAATGCCCTTAATCACACGCTTGTAGGCGAGCTGGCCGAGGCGCTGGAAACCTTTGATCGGGACGATGAGATACGCTGCATCGTGATCACGGGGGCAGGTGATAGGGCCTTCGCCGCAGGTGCCGATATCAAGGAAATGTCGGACAAGTCACCGATTGATATGATGCTGAGCGGCTTCGAGGCCTGGAGGCGCATCCGCCATATTCAGAAGCCAATGATAGCAGCCGTGGGCGGCTACGCGCTGGGCGGCGGCTGCGAGCTGGCCATGCATTGCGATATGATCGTCGCTTCTGAAAATGCGCGTTTTGGACAGCCTGAAATCAAGATCGGCGTCATTCCAGGTGCGGGTGGTACCCAGCGGCTCGCGCGCACCTTCGGCAAGTTCCGTACGATGGAGATGGTGCTGACAGGCGAGCCGTTTACGGCGCAAGAGATGGCTGCTCACGGGCTGGTTAATCGCGTAGTACCCCAGGGCGAGCACCTCAATGAGGCTATCAAGCTGGCAAAGGTTGTAGCAGCCAGACCTCCCCTTGCCGCAAGATTGGCAAAAGAAGCCGTTCTGGCAGCTTTCGAGACGCCATTGGAAGAGGGACTGGAAATTGAGCGCAAGAATTTCTTCCTGCTCTTTGCTACTGAGGATATGCGCGAGGGCATGCGAGCCTTTATAGAGAAGCGCAACCCGAATTTTCAAGGAAGGTGAACCCTCATGGAAGAAGCTGTGATCCTCTCCGCTGTACGCACCCCTATTGGGCGTTATGGTGGTATTCTCAAAGATGTTCGTCCCGATGATATGGCCGCGCTGGTAATTTCAGAAGCGGTCAAGCGGGCGCACATCGACCCGGATAGTATTGAAGATGTGATCTTAGGTTGTGCCAACCAGGCCGGCGAGGATAACCGCAACGTAGCGCGCATGGCTCTTTTGCTGGCCGGCCTGCCCATTCAGGTGGCCGGGCAGACGGTTAACCGGCTGTGTGGTTCAGGATTACAGGCTATCAACAGCGCGGCCCAGGCCATCCAGACGGGAGCAGGCGATACATTTGTGGCAGGCGGCGTCGAGAGCATGACCCGCGCTCCCTTTGTCATTGGCAAGGCTGACAGCGCGTTCAGCCGCAACATGAAATTGGAAGATACCACCCTCGGCTGGCGTTTTGTCAATCCCAAACTTGCGGCCATGCACCATCCTTATAGCATGGGCGAGACGGCAGAGAATGTGGCCGAAAAGTACGGGATCAGCCGCGAAGACCAGGATAAATACGCGCTGCGCAGCCACCAGCGAGCGGTTGCGGCCCAGCAATCCGGGCGCTTCGCCGCCGAGATTGTCCCTGTCACCATTCCTCAGAAAAAAGGCGAGCCGGTGACGGTGGCCCTGGACGAGCACCCGCGCGCCGACACCTCGCTGGAAAAGCTGGCTGCTCTCAAACCCGTCTTCCGTAAAGATGGAACTGTGACGGCAGGCAATTCAGCAGGCATCAATGATGGTGCAGCCGCTGTCGTGATGATGTCGCTGAGCTGCGC
Source organism: Chloroflexota bacterium (assembly GCA_902812455.1). The sequence continues at coordinate 1,724 of CADDZH010000072.1, forward strand.
TCTACGACTCGGCCTGCGACCGCGCGCCCGCATCATCGCCTCGGCTGTCGCAGGCGTCGATCCTGCCTATATGGGCCTGGGGCCTATTCCCGCCACACGCAAAGTGCTGCAGCGAGCCGGACTGAGCATCGGGGATATGGATCTGATCGAGCTTAACGAGGCCTTCGCCGTGCAGGTCTTGGAGTGCGTGCGCGAACTGGAGATCGACGAGGAGAAGCTGAACGTCAACGGGGGAGCTATCGCGCTGGGCCATCCCCTCGGCTGCAGCGGTGCGCGCCTCGTCGTCACGCTGCTGAACGAGCTGGAAAGGCGCGACGGAAGATACGGCCTGGCGACGATGTGTATCGGCGTGGGCCAGGGGATTGCGACGATTATTGAACGGATGTAGGATAATATGGCTCAGTTCAATACGCCGCTCTTTGGCCTCAATATCGACCCTTCGGCCAGCCGATTGCAACTCGCCTACGACCTGGCGCGGCTAGCTGATGAGAGCGGCTACGACTTTATCAGCATCCAGGATCACCCGTACAATCCGGCGTTCCTGGATACCTGGACCTTACAAACGGCGCTCGGTGTGAGAACACAGCGCGTGCGCTTGATCACGAACGTGACGAACCTGCCGCTTCACCCTCCTGCCATGCTGGCAAAGGTGGCTGCCTCGCTCGATATCCTGACTAACGGCAGGCTTGAAGTTGGCCTCGGAGCGGGCGCAACTATGGGCGGCGCTATCTCATTTGGCGCACCGCAGCGCTCAGCAGGGGAAGCGGTGAGCGCGCTCGAAGAGGCTATAGCTCTGATGCGCACCTTCTGGCAGCAGGCCGGATCCGATCAACCCGTTACATTTACCGGGAAATATTACCAGCTACTCGACGCGCGTCCAGGCCCGGCACCCGTTCATCCTATCGGTATCTGGCTGGGTGCGCTGCACTCCAGAATGCTGCGGCTCACGGGTCGCGAGGCTGATGGGCTCCTCATCTCTAGTCCATACGTTCCGCCGGAAGATGTTCTCACAGTACAACAGACTATCGATGAAGCCGCCCAGGAAGCTGGACGTGATCCACTCGCCATCCGTCGCGGCTACAACCTGATGGGCACGATCCGCCGGGCAGGAGATCGCCCGATGACAGCGCGGCGCAAAGGCGTGATCATCGGCACTGTTGAGCAGTGGGTAGACGAACTTTTGCGCTATTACCACGAACTGCGCCTGGACACCTTCATCTTCTGGCCCCTGATGGGCGAAGAGGAATGGCAAGCCCGTGTGTTTGTGGAGGAGGTGGTGATGGGGGTGAGGGAGAAATTGCAAGCAAGATAATATGCTGCTGGTATTAACATGTAACCATAGGAGCAATAGCATATATGCCTGAGTTTGCTATTAGCTTTGTTGACAAAGCCCTTCAGACACTTTTACAAGCAGGAAAAGATTACCCAGATTCTGACCTTGATATTTCTGTTGCCTATATATCCGCTAATGGCGCATTATGGTTAGAACCATTATTTAAGAGAACCAGGCGTAAAAGAGTTGTAGCTGGACTATGTAGTATTAATCGGGTCAACTCTTTTCTTAGATTGCAGGATTTGGGAGTGGAAATATATGTTTATCCTGCCAAGCCGGGAAAAGTATTCCATCCTAAAATCTATTATGGTGCAGGTAATTCACAAGCATGGGCACTGATAGGCTCTTCCAACCTAACGCAGAACGGGTTATCGTTAAACGTAGAACGCAATCTTTTTATTACTGGCCAGCGACATACAGAGCCATTCACCTCGATAGAGTCACAGTTGGAGGTTTTTCGTACCCAGTCATATCGCTTTAATAACGATATCGAACAAAAACTCACAGAAATCGAAAGAAAAATAGGAAGAGGTATTGCTGAAGAAGAGTATGCCAAACGGTTGATAGATATTGGTATAAAGCCAAAGGCCGATATAATTAGCACCATTCCAGATGAAGTTCAACAGGTAGCAATAGATACGCTTTTGCAATTTGCCCAAACCACACCCCTTATATATGCTTATCAAATGCTACTACTTCTTATAATGTTAGATTATGTTGATGAAAATGGAATCTTATCCGTAGACGTAGCTGTTGATCTTTTTCGTGCTTTTTATAATATGCGCTCTAAATTAGGATTGAGAAGGGAGACAGACGAACGGGCAGTTGTTGCAAATCCGAATGCGTCACATGCCGTGATACGGCAAATGCTGAAAGATAGCCCTGTTCCACGTTTTGAACGTAAAGGTTTGCTTGATGTAAGCGAAGATAATAAGTATCTTATGATCAACCCTGCTTTACTTGCTGGTATTACGCCTCAACTTAAACAAGGTCTACGTGAGCTCGCCATTCGACGGATCGCAGAACATTACGAGGAGGATGTAATCCAGATAGCGATGATTATTGCAGCATCAATTGGATAAATTGCAGGTTCACGAATAAAGCCTACTACCCAAATCAATAAGAAGCTTTACTGATAGCAACCGCAAATAAGCCTCGCCTCCTCTACGCTCTCAATACATCCATCAATGCGGATAGCTTGGCGCCGGCCTCGTCAACGGAGCCGGAGGGCATGTGCAGGAGCGGTTCATCGACGCCTAGCTCGGCCCATTGATCAAGCCTGGCCACGATCTCTCTGGGTGTGCCAATGATGGTTGTAGCGTCGAGCAAGGCCTGGGAAACAGCTTCTGCGGGATTTCTGTCTTTGTGCTTCCACGCTTCCTGCACTGCTGCAACATCCTCGCCAAAGCCGTGACGGGTGAGCATCCCGGCGTAGTAGTCGCCCATTCTGCCAATGTAGAAGGCCAGGGGGCCGGCAGCCATGAGGTGGGCGGCAGCGCGGTCGCTTTCATCTGCCTGCTCGTCTAGAATGATGACGGTCAGGTATGGTGCGATGACGGCGCTATGTGGAGGACGGCCAGCGATACGCGCTCCCTCGTCCAATTGCTCGCGCAGCTCGCCCCACTTATTGCCGGGCCAGTAAATGGGCAGCACGCCGTCTGCAATCTCGCCTGCCTGCACAATGTTCTTTGGCCCCATCGCTGCAATGTAAATAGGGAGATCGGCCCGAAGAGGTTTGAAACGCAGCCTGAAGCCGCGTTCCAGGTTGAAGAATTCGCCATGATAGACCAGGCGCTCCTGGCGCAGGATCATCCTGATGATTTCCACATACTCGCGAGTGCGGCGCACGGGCTTCTGGAAGGGTACGCCATGCCAGTGCTCGATCACGTTTGCTCCTGATGGGCCAAGTCCCAGGATGATACGCCCACCAGAACGCTCATCGAGCGTAGCCACAGCGCTAGCAATGACGGCGGGGGAGCGCGAGTAGACATTGGCAATGCCAGCGCCAATTTTGATACGCTGCGTGACACGCACAAGATCGGCCATCGAGGTGAACAGCTCGTAGCCCCAGGATTCGCCGAGCCAGATCGAGTCATAACCAAGCTCATCGGCGAGCCTGACCTTTTCCACTACCTCTGACCAGGGGCCGGGGAAATTAGGGATTTCGGCAACGAGACCAACGCGGCTGCGATATGCTTTCGTGGAGGTGCTGCTTGCGCCCGGTTCAGTGTTTGTTGTCATGATATTTATCCTTCTGATGAATTTTGCCACCCGAAACAAGGAATGAGGAGCTCCTTCTCGTGAACCCCTGAGCAGGACAGGCACAAGGCACTGTCCCTACAGGCTTTCCCCATTTGGTTATCAAAAATCATTAGGGGCGCAATGATGAACGTTAAAAATCATTCTGCCAATGGTGTGACCAGGACGGAGGCCGATAATGAACTTTAACAAATTCATTGGGGTATTGTGAGGGCGCGATAAATCTGGCCCCTACGGCCGATCAATCGGCGGTGGGCACGATAAATCGGCCCCTACGGGTATACCCGAATGATTTTGTTCATGGCCATAATCGGCGGTGGGCGCGATAAATCGGCCCCTACAGTCCGTTGGTGGATTATTTGGTTAATGTGCATCATTGCGACTAGTGAAATATAGGTTACCGTTCTGTTATTATACCCCATCCTGCTCTAATGGATAAGTATCTGGTGATTGCCCGTATCTTTTGGGCATATGCAACGAAGCGGTTCATAAGGCTTTTGCATCGCCAAACATTTTCAAAGCTGAGCATTATCAAGGCATTCGCGAAGCGCCTCACGAACTTATGGGTAATCACCAGATAAGTATACATTGACAGGGCCCGGCAGAGCCTCTATACTGGAAACAGGCAAAGAGTAATAACTGCTGATAAGCGGCCTTTAGCGAAATATACAAATCGAAAGGATAATAGCCAACTTCTCAAAGGGTCTCAATTTTATACGAACTTTCATCTGATACCTTTGTAGTTGCATGAGCCTGATGAACATTGGCTTGTCCTCTTTACCCGTAATATTCCTTCTCTTTGCCATCTCCTTGATCATTACAATGGCCGCTTCGGCATGGTTCACGCGCAGGCTGGAGACTATTTGCGCAAAGCTTGCCCTGCCCCTGAGTTTATTGAGTTTGCTGGGTGCGCTGGCAGCCAATATTCCCAATTACGCTGCCTCGATTGATGCCATCGCCAGCGGAAGGACTATTGTTGGCCTCGGCATCATCATCGGCTCCAATATCTATAATGTGGCGATCATTCTCAGCATCTCAGCACTTGCTGCCCCACATAGTCATGGCATCAGCCTGGAACCTTATGTGCTGAAGGACGTGCGGACCGTAGGCGGCCTCGCGCTGGCCATTATGCTTACAACGCTGCTGGAAATCTGGCTCCTGCCAGAAACTCGACCGGTTATTGCACTTCAGGTATCGTTCATGGGAACCATCCTGCTCTTCGCCTGCATCTTCTTGACGCTGGGAATATTTGTGGCCCTGGCACTTCATGCGTTGAGACGAGTACGCCATAGCCATTACCATGTCTCCGCGCCTCTTGTTGTTCGTAAAAAACAGCGAGTTACGGTCTCGCTGCCTCTCATACGCCTGGCACTTGAAGCGCTTATAGCGCTTGCTATTGCGCTGGGAGGCGTGGTAGTCATGGTGCAGTCAGGGCAGGCGCTCACAGGCGATTTACACCTGCCACAAGTGCTGGCCGGTCTGCTTGTCCTCGCTGTTGCGACCTCGTTACCGAATACAGTTGTAGTCTTTAGCCTGGCACGAGATGGGCGTGGAAATGCCTGCGTCGAGGAAATATTCAGCAGCAACAGCATCAATGCTACGCTGGGCATTGCACTGCCGCTGCTGTTCTGGCACGCTGCCTTCAGCGATAGGTTCCTGTTGTTTCTCGATGCGCCATTGATGGCCGTGCTAACACTGAGTGTCCTGTTGCTCGTGTACAGGAAGCGTGTTGGTCGCGTGACGGCCATAGTATTGTTGCTGATCTATGCCGCATGGGTTACTGTGCAGATGATCGTATAGAGAAAAGGTGAGCATTCCCCAGAATGCTCACCTTTTCTCTGAATGTACTGTACTGCTACATGCGATCATCCAGGGAGGAGAGAGCGCGGGCAAGCGCAAGGCTCCCACCCAGCATCTACACCACCCACGGCTTCGATAATGGGCTTTAACAAATTATTCCGCCAAGGGCGTGACTCGCCGCGAGGGCCGATAAATCGGCGGTGGCCACGATAAATCGGGCCCTACAGTTGATTGGCGGCTTATTTTGTTAACCTGCATAATCGAGCCTCTACAGCCCTTACTAGCCCGCGACATCCCAGACGCGGGTGCCCCAGTTGGTCTGGAAGGCAGTGCCATTAACTATCTGCGTTGCTACTTGAGGAACGATATACTCGGACGCCATCCAGATATTCTGGCCGTTCGGATCGAGCGTTGCCCAGGAGTAGTCGCCCCAACGGCACTGCTGGGGGAAGCCCAGGGTGCAGGTGAAGCCAATATCAGGTCCCGATCCAAAACCGGTGATGTGAATGTTGCCAAAGGATCCACCATCTGAGGAGCGCAGGACATAGGCGGTACTGGGATTGAGCGTCGGGCTGGTCATGGAGAAGGCAATGCCGGTCGCCCCTTCTGCCGTATGCTCTATAGCCGGATAGACCAGGTAATTGCCTTGCGAGGCGACATAGCCTTGATGGGTAAACGATCCACCAGTAATGTTCCCGTTGTTGTCTACCTCTGGGTGAACTTCAAACCAGGCTAAGCCGTCAAAAGCGGCCGGAGAGCCTTTGAAAAGGACAGCCGTATCCAGCGCCGCCCATAAATGACCACCGATATACTGCACCTGCTGCATGCGGGAATCGTTACTGTAGGTAGCCAGCGAGAGGCCGTTGGTGGTGCGGGCAGGCACCGGATAAGCATAGAGTTCGCTGGTGATGGTCGTTGCGCTCAGGGTGGGTATGCCCCCAGCAGTGACGCTCGCAGTATTGCTGAGCGACCACAGGCCAAGAGTTTTACTGATTGTGTTCGGATCCTCTTGAGCATCAATGTACGGGAACGAGTTCAGCAGAAACTCTTCGTCCACATTGCTGCTGGTAATCGCAGGCTGGAGACCAACAATAGGGATACCGGCCAGCGAGAGGTTCAGAAAAGCGACTCCTGCAATGGTAGCGCTGCCTGCCACAAGCTCTGACTTCGAGAGGGCAATGAGGTCTGCCCCTGTCTCCAACGTGGTTGTGGAATTGAACTGATCAACGCTGATATACACGTTGTTCTCATCGATGCCCAGCTTGGGCTGATCGCCGAAGCAAGGGCACCCGCCAGCAACATTCGAGGCGAAAGTCGTATCGACGCGCACGACAAACTCCGTCAAATTGGTATGCAGGACGGCGACATCGACATGATTGGGGAAGAGGGTGGGCGTGTAGGCCAGCACGGTGAAGAACCACGCATTCGTGTTTGGGTCAAAGTAGCAGCGCGGATCGCTCACAAGCTCGCTGGGAGGTTCAGCGAAGAAGGTATTCAGGTTTTCCTTGCTACTGACCAGCGCACCGCCGGGCGTGTAGAATGCGATCACATCATTGATGATCTCACCCACCACTTTGGTTCCCGCCAGGAAACCGGTGCAAAGCCCCTGATCGGGTGGTTCCAGTATAAAGCCATTAACGTTGAAGCTGTCAACGCTATTAAGCCCATTGAAGTTATGCAGTACTGTGCTTGCATGGGAATCCACAACTGTGCTACCGGCCAGAGATGTATTTCCCTGGGTGCGAGCAGAGGAGGCTGCACCATGAGGCACTACAAAAGGCACTAAGGGTTTACGATGAGTTGGCGCTGCCCTGGATGCATTACTGGGATTAAACTGCCCGGCATAAGCCAGGTGTTCTATAAGGTGGCTCCCTGGAAAGGTAACCAGAGAGGCAGCAGAATGGGCATAAGCAACCGCGCTACGGGTTATTCCTGCTACCATAAACGCACTGATGAGGGTTGCAATAACCAGGAACGACAGGAGAGGTCGAGAGAATGAGGCTGGCTTTGAGCCTGCGAATCTGCGCATAGATTGGTACCCCCACTTTCAAGCTAACGGGTGAAATAGTAGGATTACAAAGCGCTACAAACCGCTAATGCTACAGATTGCTAACAGGAAGGACGTTTTGATGTTGCCCCAGAGCCATCAAAACCAGGGATGAATTACCCCCTCATCATTATAGAATGATAGAGGGGGTTATGCAAGAGGTGAAGGATTGTTTCAGAGGCCCACTTCCCGCATTTGTAAAGATGAGCGGGATACAAAGGCAGCTACCTCACATCGAAGGTAAACGGCACTCTCAGAATGTACATTGGACACATCTGGCCCTTCTTGCAGATGGGCCTTCCTATGAAATTCAGTTGCGTGGTGCCGGTGCCGGCAGCAACAAAGCGCCAGACACAGGCTTTTTCTGCCATTGCAGTATAGCCAGGAATTGATTGCAGTTGCAGTACTCCTTGAGAAGTCGTGGGGCCTTGCCACGACTGCCCAAAGGGCAAGCGTACTTCTATGATATCGCCAGTATGCGCGGTGATCGTGCTGTTGCTATTTTTGAACTGAACGATCACATTTGGCGTGCCCTGTGGCGGATTTGCCGGGGTTCCATTGGGGCAGCCGTAAGGCGCGCCAGAACCAACTACCTTTACCGGCCCTGTTGTTGGCGTAGTTCCACTTCCTGCTCCTGTACCCGGGTTTGTGCCGCACGCTGCAAGCACAAAAGTGAGCACGAGCGCGAGCGGAACCGTCAATAAGACAGATTTCCTGCGGATCATACCAGAACGTTGTCGCTGATTACTTTTCATTCTATACATTTGCCGAACTCCTTATCACTTCTTTACCGGCCTGTATAGCCGTCCAATGTCAAAACGTTTCATCCTGGTGAAAAGTTCCCGGCCTCGGGCAGCATCTAGCTGCTACCAACCAGTATGAACGTACAGGCGTTCGTCGTTTGCATGATTCGGATGGTTGTTTAAGGATGGGTGCTTAAGTAAGGTTTTTATGCCCGGATTGCGAGCATAGCCAGCAGCTCTTCGGCATCCGTGAGGAAACGATGAGAAGGAAGGACCTGGTGAACGAGGCCCAGGCGCAGGGCTTCAGCGGCGCTAATTGTCTCTCCTGTGAGCACCAGGCGCATGGTAGCATGAAGACCTATCAAGGAGGGGAAATAAACGGCGGCAACAGGCGGGAAAACGCCCAGCGATATCTCTGGCAGACCAAAGGTGGCATCCTCATGAGCAATGACGGTATCGCAGAGAGCGGCTAATTCGCAGCCGCCGCCAAGAGCGTACCCTTTGACGAGAGCCACGGTAGGGATGTTGTGCGAGCGCAGCTCTTCGAAGGCAGCGCAGTTATCATGTACGGCCCGCAGCATCTCTTTCTCGCGGCCATCCAGGTGATCGCGAATATCGACTCCGGCGCAAAAGGCTCGCTCACCGGCTCCAGTGATCACAACCAGGTGCGGCGGGTTCTTGATAGCGTCTCGCATGGTTTGAGAGAGCTGGTCGAGCATGTCGATGGTCAGGATGTTGAGCGGCGGGTGATCGAGGATGAGCCAGAGGATTTCGTTGTGGCGGCGCGTGCGAATGTAGGACATAAAACTATCACCATTTACTGCAAGAAATTTAATGTCATGCTGAGCGCAGCGAAGCATCCGCTGACCGTGGACAGAGATCCTTCGCTTCGCTCAGGATGACATGTGACACTGATTTTGATCGTCAAATTTCATCATCGGCCCGCTATCCCGGCCATTTATCGTGCCCATCATCGATGAGTATGTTAACGACCAGGCTCGGTAATGTATGTCATGTTGAGCGAGTGCAGCCCAGCCCTGAGCGCGTGAGCCGAAGCCCTGAACGCGCGTGAAGGGGAAGGGGAAGCATCCGCAGCCGATCGACAGAGATCCTTCGCTTCGCTCAGGATGACATGGGTATGCCTTCCTTAAAGGACGCTAGCGGCCGGTAAACTGGGCTTTCTCTTTAGAGATGTAGGCGGCAAGGCCGATCTTGGCATCTTCGCTCTGGAAGCAGAGTTGCTGCAGCTCGCGCTCGAGGGCCAGGCCATCGGCGAGGTCAACTTCGGCGCCTGATTGTACGGAGCGCTTGATGCGCCCAACTGTGCGCGAGGCGCGATTGGGTGGGCAGAACTGGCGCGCGTAGTCCATTACCTGCTCCCAGTAGTTCTCCGGCTCATAGATGTAGTTGATGAGGCCAAGTTGCTGGGCTTCCTCGAAGCTGATCAGCTTGCCCTCGGTCATCATCTCGATAGCCTTGTTCTTGGGCAGGGCGCGCGCCATACGCTGTGTCCCGCCGGTGCCGGGGAGCACGCCAAGACTCACCTCGGGCAATCCAACTTTTCCGGCGTTGCGGCGAGCAATACGGATATCGCAGGCCAGGGCAATTTCGAGGCCACCACCAACGGTATGACCATTGAGGGCTGCAATGACGAGTTTGGGAGTCTGCTCCAGGCGCAGGAGCGTCTCGTTGGCGTGGAGGCAAAAATAGTATTTGAAGGTTGGGGTGACGTTATTGAGCATATCGATATCCGCGCCGGCACAGAAGAATCTTTCGCCCGCGCCGCGAACCACCAGTACATAAACGTTCTCATCGAAACGCGCCTGCAGGATAGCGTCGTCCAACTGGCGCATCATTTCATAGCTATAGGTGTTGGCTGGTGGACAGGTCAGTTCGATAATGGCAACGCCATCCGTGACGGTGTAGTTGACCAGTGTTCGCTCGGTTGTTGTGGTCATCGTTGGTCTTCCTTTCGTGCTGCATAGTCGGCAAGGACATCATCGTCCTTGATCCGCTCAAAGGGTGTATGACAATCGTTACAATAATACTGGACGGTCAGCAACTGCTGGCCGAACGCAGAGAAGAACTCAGTATTCTGCGAGCCGCAATAAGGGCAGATTACCTCCGTCTTTGATTCCGCTTCATTGCTATTATATCCCATAGACACTATCTCAATCTCCTGGCTGTGGCATCCCATGTATCCCAGGGAAGCTGCTGCGTGAGCTCCCAGCGCTTGGTGCTGGCGTTGAATGTTACAGGGATATCGATTTCCAGGCTGCTCAACGTGGGCATAATTTTTTGCAGGTAACGAGAACGCAACTCATCAGGTGTCGCATCAATGATGCCCTCATCGTAAAGCTGCCGCATGACAGGATCATCATCCGGGCCGAACCAGCATAGCGTTTCGGTCCAGAGGCGTTCAAGCGAGGAAATAAGCGCTGCGCGCACAGCGCCACCTGCTTTAGCAAGGCGACGCACCCAGGCCTCGCCATGCATGAAATGAATGCGCTCCTCCTGCACGATCTTGCGAGACCTGCCGCGCAACGGCTCGTAGCTGGAGTTCTGGGCCGCCTCGAAAAAGGTGGTGAGAGCAGTATCCAGGAGAAAATTGGTGGCAACGAAATCGGACCAGCCACGGAAATCAGTATCAAGAAAGGCAAGGTGATAGTGCAGCGTGCGCGTCATGGGATCGACCTGACCAGGATCGGCCTCGGCCTGGACAAAGTCTTCGAGGAGCGGATAGAGCGTGCGAGCATGGCCAAGCTCATCCTGCGTCATAGCGGCGGCGGCAACAGCGGCTTCGAGAGCGGGAGCACCGTTACTCCAGAAGGCGTAGCGCCGCCCGATAGCGTGCTTGTTGTCGGCCAATGACGAGAGCATGGCGAAGAGCGCCGCATTGTCTATATGCGTTGTTGCATGTGTGCTCATATTGTTTTCCTTTTACCCAGTGCGATTATGAACTTTACCTATTAAACTTACCAATGGCATGATCTGGATATGGGCCGATGAATCGGCGGTGGGCACGATCAATCGGCCCCTACAGTGATGGTGGCACATTTCGTTAATCCTCATAATCGCAGCGGTACATCAATCAAGATTCGAACACGGTGACGATACAATGGCGCGGGATGATGACCATCTCGACCCAGGCGAACTCGTCGAAGATACTCTGGGCATAGACCTTTGCCAGCTCCACGTCGTCGGCCATGACGTTGCCGATTTCATGGAGTGGCTCATCATATTTGCGTCGCGCGTACACATGCCAGACCTGTCGCTCGTTGAGCGCCTGGCGTCGTGGCACTGCGCTCTCCTCTGCCATTGTGTTTGATGTTGTGCTACTCATGCCGAGATCCCCCAGGTACGCATAATCTCGATGCCCTCCTCGCTCAGCCGGGCCTTAGTCCACACCGGATCCCATACGATCTCGATATTGACCTGCTCCACACCTGGCTCCTGCAGCAGGCGGGCGCGAATGTCGTCCATGATAAAGTCCATGGCGGGACAGCCCATAGCCGTAAAGGTGAGCTTGATGTCTACAATGCCATTGTGCTCCTTGAGATCGACGATCAGCCCCATATCAACCACGCTGATGGGAATTTCGGGGTCCATGACCTCGCGCAAGGCATCCCACAGCGCCGGGCAAGAGCTATCACCGGGACGATGGGTTTGTAAGGATGGATACGTGGTTGTCATGCCTGCTGCTCCAGGAGACGTAACATCTCTCTCTTCCCGCGCTGGATCATGCCAACAAATTCCTCATTGCTGGGGCCGCGAGCCTTCCAGCGCTTCAAGACATCGTCCCAGGTGCAGGGGCCTTCTTCGAGCAGCCAGCGCTTGGCCCTGGCGTCAAAATGGGCCGGGAAGGGACAATCGAGTACATATTTCTTCTGGGCCTCGTCATAATGCGCAGGCACCTTCAGTTGCAGCTCTTCGCACAGTGGGACGGCAGTAGACATCCAGATCTGGCGCAGTTCGTCGTTGCTGTGACCCTTAAAGCCGTAATCAAGCTGCTCGGTGTGCGTCTTGAGGTCATCAGGAAGGCCGAACCACTCAACGGTCAACAGGAACATCCAGTCTACGGCTCTCTGCAACTCCTCATGGCCGTCCTGCGTCTGATTGATTTTGCGCATATTCTGCTCGCCATGGCGCAGGTGGAAGGTTTCCTCTTTGTCTACTTTGACCAGGGCGCGCTTCCAGGGACCAAAAGTGGTGCTCTGGTAAACGTCGCCGAGCAAGGTGTAGCCGGCGCGATCATAGAAGGCGTTGGCGACGATCAGCTCGACCCAGCTATCCAGGGGCACATCGAAGGCATAGGGGTACTTGAATTGACGGGGATCGCGCTCGAAGATCAGTTTATCGGTGTCCACGCCCAGGTCTCGCATCAGGCGATAGGCGATATGGGCATGGCCTAACTCATCCTGGATAATCGACATTGCCGATCCAAAAGCGTTGAGCGAGGGAGCGTGCACGGCGGCGTGATAATACGCCGGTGCGCTGATCAGCTCGGTATCGGCTGAGACGGTCAGGATGCGCTTCATGCCCTCCAGGTAGACCGGACTCATCTGGTCAATAGACTCGATCAACTGCTGCTTATGAATACGCTGGCGCACGAATTCTTCGCTCTGCAAGGCGATGGCACTCATTGTCGCTGCTCCTCGTTCTGGATAATCGTTGCACGCTTGCACACTACGTTTATATCTCTATATGGATATATCAAATTGTACGTTGCAAACCAGAGACATGTCAAGTGACGACCCTGACATTCACTCATAATTATTTTGGCGGGCCTGCGGCCCGCTGTGGGGAGAGGGTGAGCGCGGGGACACCCCGCACCCCGGCTGGGGACAGAGTCCCCTGCACCTCTGAATTATGAGTGGATCTCAGACGACCGTTTTTGCCAGTTTGGAGATAAGCATGGGCAGCACTCCCTATGGAACAGCAGGCACGGCAACACATGTCATGTTGAGCGAAGCGAAGGATCTCTGTCGATCGGCAGCAGATGCTTCGCTTCGCTCAGCATGACAGTCCAGAACGCCGCTCACAGGGCAAGCCTTTTCTCCAAATATCTGCCTGCTCATTTATGTTGTAATTCTGCTAAGACTGCCGCGATATCTTGATAGATATAATCGGGCTTGATCGAAGACCGTGCTACGTCTTCCTGCGAATCCTTCCCTGAAAGAACCAGCAGGGTATGCGTGCCTGCCGCTTTGCCTCCCTTGATGTCAACGGCGAGACCATCGCCGATCATCACCGTTTCTTCCGGCTGGCTATGCAACATGCGCATGGCTTCCTGCAGGAGCGCCGGTTCTGGTTTGCCTACAACCTCCGGCTTCACATCGGAACCCGCCTCAATCGCTGCCACCATTGTCCCGCATCCGGGCAAGAAACCGCCAGCAACAGGCAAGAGCGCATCCCGGTTGATAGCGATAAAATGCGCGCCGACGCGAACTGCTGTGATTGCTTTTGTCAACTTCTTGTAATCGAAGGAACGATCAAGCCCTACCAGCACAACATCCACGTGCTGCGTGTTTTCACTGGCAACCTGGAGGTGATATTCCCGTACCATGTCGCGTATGGGCTGCTCGCCGACTACATAGACAGAGGCGCCAGGGAAACGGCGAGCAATCATTTGCACGCTCGCCTGGCCAGCTCCAAGGATATGAGCGGCATCTACATCCATGCCGAGATGGGCTAGCTTTGCCAGAACCTGGCTATCGCTGGCAAAGGAGTTATTGGTGAGGAAGAGGTATTTTTTCTTGTTGCTCTCCAGCCAGGAGACAAACTCTTTAGCTCCTGGCAGCAACTCATTGCCACGGTAAATAACTCCATCCAGGTCGATTAAGAAGGTGGTAAATGGTGGTAACATGAACACCTCGATTTAGAAGATTAGATAAGGTTCATGACTGGCGCATGAGTTGCTCGCGGATAGACAAAATCTCGCGGCGCAAGGTAGGATTGACAGCCAGTTCCTGATCGATCTTTTCATAGGCGTGTAGCACTGTACTGTGGTCACGGCCACCGAAAAGCTGGCCAATTTCGAGCAGGGAGGCCTGGGTTTCCTGGCGGATGAGGTACATAGCGACCTGGCGCGGAAGGACAATATGCTTGTCGCGCTGTTTGCCGCACATGGCATCGAGCGAGATGCGATAGTATTCCGCGACGGCCTCGATAATCTGCTGGCTGCTCAAACGGGGTTCACTGGTATCGCTGTCGAGTGAGGACATGGCGGCGCGGACGGTATCCAGAGTGAGAGGGGTGCGATGAAGTTGCTGGAAGGCGATCAGGCGGTTCAGGCAGCCCTCCAGCTCGCGAATATTGTTCTGCACGCGCCCGGCAATGTAGGTAATGATATCATCAGGGATGCTATACCCCAGCAGATCGGCCTTGACGCGCAGGATGGCCATGCGCGTCTCCAGGTCGGGCGGCTGGATATCGGCGATCAGGCCCCACTCAAAACGCGAGCGCAGGCGCTCCTCCAGGCTCACAATAGCTTTTGGCGGGCGATCGCTACAAATGACGATCTGCTTACTCATCTCATACAAGCTATTGAAGGTGTGGAAGAACTCTTCTTCGGTTGATTCCTTGCCGGCAATGAACTGAATATCATCGACCAGCAGGATATCAACGGAACGATACTTTGCGCGAAACTCTTCAGTCGTGCGGTAACGAATAGCGTTGATAATTTCGTTGGTGAACTGCTCGGAAGAAACGTAGAGGACTGCCAGCCCTGTTTGCACTCCCTGGTGCCCGATAGCGTGCAAGAGATGGGTTTTGCCAAGGCCTACACCACCATATAAGAAAAGGGGATTATAGGATTCACCAGGGGCCTCTGCTACTGCCAGCGAAGCAGCGTGGGCGAGGCGATTGCTATTGCCGACAATAAAGGTGTCGAAGGTATAGCGGGGATTGAGGTGAGTATGCATCAGGATATTGGCGCGCTGCTCATGCTCCCACTCGTCCAGTGAGTTTAAGGTGCCTGGTATGCCAGAAGCACGGGGATCGCCGTAATCCAGGTTATTATACGTAAGAGAATCCCTGCGATGATCGTAATACGACCTGTTACCTGTGCTTATATGATGAGATGCTATCACATCGCGGTGATGTACCTGCTGCTCATCAGGAGAAGGCTCCCCATCTGCAAGGGCATCAACAGCATCATCATCCTCGTCAGAGGCCACAGTGATGGTTACGATGATGGGCTGGCCCGTTACAGCCGTGAGAACGTCTTCAATGGAGCGTCGCCAGCGCGTACTGATTACATCTCGCGCCAGATGATCTGGTACCCGCAGCATAAAATAGACAGGCTGGTCTTCTGTAGCCAGGGAGGCGGCATCGATATCGTCCGCCTCAATCGTGGAAGCATCAACGAGGCGCGAAGCTTGCAGCCAGACCTTGCTTACTTCGTCAATCGGCGCTGCCTCCAATTGCTCAAGCGCAGCACGCCATATAGCAGTTGCATTCACCGGAAATATTCTCCCACGGGTATAGATTATTCTTCAACCAGCGCGACGCATTCGATCTCAACCAGCGCCTTGCGAGGCAGCTCTGCCACTGCGACTGTCGAGCGAGCGGGTGCGGGGTCACTGAAATAGGTGGCATACACAGCGTTCATAGCCTGGAAGTCGCTCATTTTGCTGAGGAAGACGGTGGTTTTCACCACGCTCGCCAGTGAACTCCCCGCACTGGTGAGCACAGCCTGCAGGTTCTGGAGCACGCGGTGAGTCTGTGCCTGGATATCGTTATCGGTCATCTCACCGCTTGCCGGATCGAGCGCAATTTGACCGGAGGCATAAATAAACTGGCCACAGCGAATAGCCTGGCTGTACGGGCCGATAGCAGCCGGGGCATGAGGTGTAGTGATTTGTGTGCGCTGCATAGTACAACCTTTACGTAATACTGTATCAAATGTTTATATGACGGATGAACGCCTGGCCCCCCAAGGGAGGCCACTACATGTCACCTGTCATATGAAGCCTAGCCCCCCCAAGGGAGGCCACTACATGTCACTGAAGCTTGACGGGCTAATACCTCGCAAATACACGATCAGGAAGAATCTTCAGTCTTTGATAGATGCCGTGCTGCGCCTGCTTCGTGCCAGCTCTTTGGCGCACACGCGCAATGCGAGCTGCATCTCTGCCGCAGTATGGAAGCGATCTTCTGGCTCTTTCTCGAGGGCCTTCATCACGATCTGCTCTACTGATGGTGGGATGGCAGGGTTGAGCTGGCGCAGGGAAGGCGGGTTGGCCGAGGCGTGCTGCATAGCGATAGAGACGGCAGTCGGGCCGGTAAAAGGTGGGCGCCCCGTGAGCATTTCGAACATCACCACACCCAGGGAATAGAGGTCAGAGGAATCGGTCAGCCTCTCACCACGAGCCTGCTCCGGGGAAAGATAATCGGCGGTGCCCAGCACGATACCACTCTTGGTCAGCCCGCTCTCTTCAAGGACACGCACGATGCCAAAGTCGGTGAGCTTGACCAGCGGCCTGCCTACCAGGTTACCATTCATACCTGCCGCACCATCCCATACTAGCATAATGTTTTGAGGCTTGATATCCCGGTGAATAAAGCGACGCGAATGGGCAACCTGCAAGACATCGCACACCTGGGCCGCAATATCTACAGCCTGCTCTGGCGGCAAGCGGTGCTGCTGGCCGATCACCTGCTTGAGAGTCGGGCCGTTAATATACTCCATCACCAGAAAGTACCGGTTTTCCTCTTCAACGAAATCAAAAATGGTGACTGTGTTGGGATGGGAAAGAGCAGCGGCTGCGCGCGCCTCCCGGCGGAAGCGCTCCACAGCTCGCTGATCGTTTTTATCCAGGTTGCGCAAAACCTTAATGGCGACTACCCGCTCGACGCGGTGATCCCAGGCTTTATACACGCTCGCCATGCCGCCGGTGGCAATATGCTCGCGGATCTCGTATCGTCCGGCAATCAGTCTACCGTCAAATTGGTTCACCATGACACCTCAAGCGACCGGGGAAATCAAAGAGATGTTCGTTCATATGCAAAGTATACCAACGCGCAACCCTAGAGTCAACATTGAGGTGACCAACTGGCATTGTCTAATCCGAAAGGCATGGTTTCCATTCGCTACATGGCAAGAACTGGTTGGTGAACAGGGCGTTGAAGTTCATCTTGTGAACTGGCTTGCCTGCCGCGTTATCAATCCCATTGGAATTGAGAATGAACTGCGGGTAGTTATGCCATTCGGGAGCATCCTGCCAGCCCCACATGCGACCGGCGTCAACATAGCGGGGGCTGAGGAAGGCCTGGCTGGCGTACACCAGCCCTGGATCAGGGAACGTATATCCCTGGCTGTGAGCGACATTGATGAGCATCTGTGCTGCTTGCTGCGGGTGCTGCTGGGCATACACATATCCCCTGGCGGTCGCAGCCATGAAGCGGCGGAGCAGATCGGGCTTTTGCTTGATCTCCTGCGGGCTGGTAATGATCGTAGGCGTGTAGTAATCAGGCACGCCGTAGTCTGTAATTGGAAAAACGTTCAGTTTGACATGCTGGCGTTGGGCCTGGATCACTTCCCAACCCTCAAAGACCCAGACAAAATCGACGCGGTGCGTCTCCAGGGCCTGCATGGCATCGATGCCGAGCGTCACGTTCTTGAACTGGCCCGTTCCACCATCATCGCGAATGATCTCGCCTACAACGGCAGACTCATAGGGCGCGCCGAAGCCTCCATAGACTTTGCCGTCCAGGTCGCGCGGCCGGTTCAGCCCCGAGCTTGCCAGCGTGACCAGGGCAGACGTGTTATGCTGGATGATGGCGGCGATGGAGACAACAGGCTGGCCTAAAGCAGCGTCGCTTACCACGCCCTCCGTGGAGCTGATACCTACGTCAGCTTTGCCATTGCTAACCATCGTGTCAGGCGAAACGTTGGCTGAGTACGGTAACAGCTTGAGGTCGATGCCTTCATCGCGATACCAGCCCTGTGCCAGTGCCACATAGATGCCTGTATGATTGGTATTAGGAGTCCAGTCCAGGGCCAGCGTCATTGGCACCAGCTTCTGCGGCGCTCTGGAACTGGCGCCTGTGCTCGCGCCAGGTGTGGCGCTGGCGTGCTGCTCCCACAGAAATGCGCCTACAACGATAATAATGAGCAATACAGGTATGCCAATACTTAAGAGCAAACGAGTGCGAGAACTCATGTTAGTAGAACCTCCCTCCTCCGAAGGCAATAGCATGCGAGCCTGAGCCATGATACCACGGCAAGGCAATACGCTCGATCAAGGATACAAGTCCGAATAACAATAAACTTACAAGGGCAGTCACAAAGATGGCTGCGAAGACCAGATCAATAGCGCCAGAATTGGCCGAGGTTTCCATAAAGATGCCCAGGCCCTGGTAGGCGCCCACGAATTCACCGACGATAGCCCCTGTCATGCTGTAGGTCACGCCGATACGCAGGCCGGAGAAAAAGGCGGGCATGGCGCCAGGCAGGCGTACCAGTTGCAGGATTTGCCAGCGCGAGGCGCGCATACTGCGCAGCAAATTCAGCATCTCCGGCTCCGCACTGGCTAGCCCATCGGCACAGGCTACAGCTATGGGAAAGAATGAGTAGAGAATAACGACGATTACCTTTGGCTCCAGGCCAAACCCCATCCAGATCAAAAAGAGCGGCGCCAGCGCGACAATGGGGATCGTCTGCGAGATGACCAGGAGCGGGTAGATGGCCCGGCGCGTCCAGAGCGATATATCCAGCGTAATGGCCATAAGCAGGCCAAAGAGTGTGGCTGCGGCCATGCCGATCACCGTCTCCAACAGGGTCTGGAGCGTATTAACAGAGATGATCCCCCAGTTGTTGATCAGCGCCTGTACGATATCTGACGGCGCAGGCAAGATACGCGGGCTGACCTGCCCCGCTCGCACATAAAGCTCCCAGCAGGCCAGCAGCGCTGCGGCCAGTAGGATGGCAGGGCCATAACCGGCAATGCGACGCAGTTTCATTGTTGTTGCTCCTTCATCAATAGCTCGATCAGCTCCTGTTCCAACTGCACAGCCTGAGGCAAAGCTAGCTGCTCCGCCTTGCGCGGGCGAGGGAGATCGATCTCCACCACACGCACCACTCTGCCAGGGCGAGCGCTCAGCACATAGACACGGTCGGATAGCAGGATGGCCTCGCGCACGTCATGCGTGATAAAAAGGACGCTCGAATGAAATGCCTGCCACAGGTCGAGCAGCCACATCTGTAGCGAGAGGCGTGTGAGGGCATCCAGGGCACCGAACGGCTCATCCAGCAAGAGGAAAGAGGAGTTGAACAGCACAGTACGCAGCAAGGCGATGCGCTGGCGCATGCCGCCGGAGAGCGTTGCCGGGTAGTTACCGGAAAACTCGACCAGTCCAAAGCGCTTGAGCAGTTCGTGCGCTTCCTGCCGGGCTTTCTTGCGCGGCACATGACGCACGTCCAGTCCCAGCATCACGTTCTCTTCAGCCGTGCGCCAGGGAAGCAGCAAGGGCTGCTGGGGCATATAGCCACATTTGCCAGCACGCACTCCGCTAGTATCGCCATCAATAGCGATCAAGCCGGAAGTAGGCTGATCAACGCCCGCAATGATATTAAAGAGGGTGCTTTTGCCGCAGCCGCTTGGCCCGATCACTGTCACGAACTCGCCCACGTTGACGATCAGGTCAATGGAGGCGAGGGCTTGCAGCTTACGCCCTCCATCACGATATGTTTTTGAGACGCCCTGGACTAATAGTTTTGGAGGCTTCATACAGCTACCTCATACCCAGTTCGTTCCTAAAGACTACTCTGTTAGCTTCTTGTTGCCCAACCTGCGGTGGGATAGGAGGGGAAAGGGGGAGATACAAGGGGATACCCCTTGTACCCCGGCAGGAAGGGCTTCGCCCCTCCTGCACCTCCCCAAAACTGGCAGAGCAGTGCTAATCTCCTGAGCATATAAAAAGGCCGCAAGCCTGACAAGGAGGATTGCGGCCCTGGTATGCAATGTATGTGTCAATATAGTAGACACATGGCGCCGCTTCCCTACGCTGGCATTACCCAGATCAGGTTCATAGGGTCGGCGACACGCCCACTGCGTGTGCCTCTCAGCCAATCCGGCTCCCCTAGCAGCAAATATGATGCTTTATGCAGGCTGGTTAAAGAACATCAATCGATCTCCGTCTCCTATTATAAGCGATGTGTGAAGATGTTGTGAAGGGAAGGCAGGTTGATGATTTTAGAGCTTGCAGCGTATTGCGTCTGATCCTTATGAATGAAGAAGGAGATAAGGGCAATGTACGCACGCGAATATGACTTTGAACCATCCAAGGCTGGCATCTTCTATAATAGGAGACGCGAAGTGGGAAGAAGGCAAAAGAAAGGTCTGGGAGTAGTATTCTTCCTGATTCTGGCGCTATTAATAGCTATAACCCTGGGGAGCTGCGGCTCGGTGCCTTCCCCAATAATTACTGCAACTCCTACTGCTCCACCTAGCCAGGCATCACCAACTATCATACCTTATGGCCATGTTGTAGCCTCCATCGCAATCCCTGCTTCCCCCTTAGCCTATGGTACAAAGAAAGTGGAGGTACAAATTAAAGATGCTTATGGGGACACGATTGGAACGCAACCCTGTTACGTCCGGCCGGGTGAGGCCCTGACAATGGAGTACTTGCCAGTTCCCGCCTCGGCTCAAAGTGCAGGCGCAGGCATACGCCTGGTGAAGCTCGACGGATGTTACGCGAGTGCCTACGAGGCCGCACATCAGAGTGGTGCAGGCTCAATAGCCATCAATGGCGGTACTCCCACAGGTGTGCAGGGCGTAGAAAAGTTTGCCATTTGTATCGGGCAAGCGCAAACCGGCATAGTCGATATCTATGCCACACAGGATGGTCTAGCCGTGCAGGGACTGACCGGGGGTTCCTGTTCCTAATTTTAAGGAGCCAGCCGAAAAGGTTCATATAGGCAAATTATTGTCAATCATAGTAAAAACATATTCATAAAAGATTTCACAACTGTTGTTCTATATGCTATAGTATTGCCAGTCTACTGCGTACGATTCAATCCTGGTAGTGCGTGTTTCTCACTCATAGGGAACATCTATGTCATTTACGGGACAGCACATTGCTCACTACCACCTCCTGCAACGGCTGAAAACTGGCGGAATGGGCGAGATTTATCTTGCCCAGGATGAACTGCTCGGTCGTCGCGTAGCAATCAAGCTGATAGAGATCGACTACTCTCACTATACAGATGCCGGAGAAGCAAATGAAGCGGTGCGCCTGTTCCTGCGTGAAGCGCGCGCCATCGGGCGCTTTAATCATCATCATATCTTGCACGTATATGATGTTGGCGAAGCCCATATCGCTGGTAGCTATTTGATGTACATGGTTACACCATTCTGTCCCGAAGGCTCGCTGAGCGATTGGCTGCGCAACCATGGCTTTCCTCGCCCTCTCCCACTTCCGCATGTCGAGCATATCGTGATGCAGGCTGCCAGAGCACTTCAACATGCACATGATCATGGTATCATTCACCAGGATGTCAAACCGGAGAACTTTCTTGTTCATGGGAGAGCAGAGCATCCCCTCCAGTTGCACCTGCAACTGGCCGATTTCGGCATTGCTAAGCTCATAAGGACAGGAAATGAAAGCCAGTCCATTCGTGGCACGCCTTTCTACATGGCGCCAGAACAGTGGGAGGGACGAGCCGTTCCTCAAACCGATCAGTATTCGCTTGCCGTCATGACCTACGAACTCCTCACGGGGAATCGCCCATTCTCCGGCAATAATGCCCAGCAGCTATGGCACCAGCACATGCACGTGATACCGTCGCGACCCAGCCTGCTTAATCCAGACATTCCCCATGAGCTTGACGCAGTTATTCTCCAGGCTCTCGCAAAAAATCCCTATGAGCGCTTTCAATCTCTCTCTACCTTTGCTAAGGCCTTCCGCAAGGCCTCCCGCAGTAACGTTCTCTCTCCTGAGGCAGAAAGGGACATCATCCCTCCTACTGCTACTCCTGCTTTCCCTCGGACTGCCCCCGCCTCTCCTGCATTACACGAAGACACTATTCTTCCCCCTACCTCTCAGGAAAAACATGGTATCAGCAGGCGAGTTGTGCTCCCGTTTATACTTGTTCTCCTCCTCATCGCTGTAAGCGCAGGCTTATTTTTCTACCCTCATTTGTATATGGTGAATACTAACCCTTTTCCCCAGGAAACGGCGACGAGCATTGCGCAAACTGCTGCCAGCCATAAGCTCTCGCAGCAGGCAGCTACTGCCCACGCTCAGCAAACGAACATAGCGCAGGCCAATGCAACAAATGCTGCGGCTACCACCAGCGCCGGTGAAACGGCTACTGCCAGCGCAGTGGTCGCCACAAACATTGCTGCCACTGCCACAGCGATTGCACGTGTGACAGCCACCATTACTGCTTACAACAATAGCATTGTGATCGGCCCACGTGTTCTGAACGATCCTCTGCAAGATAATAGCCAGAATCATAACTGGGATATACTCAGCACCAAAGATGCGCGTTGCGGCTTCAGCCAGGGAGCATACCATGCTACCGCTTCAGCCGGGACCTACTCACCATGTTTTGCCGAGGCAACTGATTTTCGCAATTTCTCATATCAAGTGGAGACGATTATCGCTGAGGGAGACCAGGCCGGTCTCGCCTTTTGTGGCGATTCGGTGAAAGGCAACTTCTATTACTTCTCTATCAACACCAGAGGGGAATACGCCCTTTACATTTACCAGGATTACAGTCCAGTGAAGACTCTGGCCTATGGAACCAGTTCCGCTATCAATACAGCTCTGGGGCAATCTAATATACTCGCCGTCAAAGTCATAAATGGGACAATCAGCCTTTATATCAATATGCAGCCCATCGCTGTTGTAACTGATAGCACGTACAATGAGGGGGTTATTGGCGTGGTGGCAGAGGGGATCAATGCTCCAACTGATGCGGCCTTCAGCGATGCAGAAGTATGGCAGCAATCGTAGCGAGAGAACAGGGCGGACTCGCCATATCCGGTCGATTGGGGCCATCGTACCGGGTACAAGCAAGGCCGCCCCCTTTTCTTTAGAAGTGGTGTGATGGGGATGGACGAGGACAGGCACCAGGCACTGTCCCTACAGGAATTACCCCATTCGGGTGTCAAAGTTCATCAGGCGATGGGATTGTTTCCCCGTGACCGAACCTGATTGGTAAAAATCATCATTGGCACGTTGGCCTCCCGTGGGGACAGGGGTTCCGAATTTACGGCCCAGAGAGGACGCAGCCTCTCACATGGTTATCCCATTCCTTCTGGACTTCATAGGCATCGCCATTCCAGGATACATCGCCGCCCTGACCATTGAGCGGGCCGAAGATCCAGGCGCACTTGTCGCCGATTTCGTAGCCCGCCCTGTCATACCAGGCATTGAGCAGGGGATCGGTTGCGGCCTCCATCTGCTCGTGCGAGGTGACGTTGATGGTGCTATCGGCGTCAAAGTCGTTGTTGGGGCTGTGCTGAACGCCGCATGCAGCGAGGTCGGTGCCGGTATAGGGCATGGCGGCGTAGAGTGTATTTGAGCCGAAATAGCCGTGATAGGCGCAGAATGTGGTGAAGCTACACTGGTTACCGTCGCAGATGTTCTCACCTTTGGCAGTAAAGACGAAGAAGACGTTATTGAGGCTGGATTTCCAGCCGTTCACATTCTGGGCGTGAGTTACTTCAGCCTGTATCTGCGCGTCAGACAACGTTCCCCCCGGTGGATATTGCGCTGTATCTACCCAGGAACCGCCAAGAACAGCAGAGCTGGGGTAGCCGCCGCTGCCGTTATGATACTGGGTGTTGTTGTGATACAAGCTAGATCCACCGACATCCCCGAAGTAACGGAGAATCAAGCTATTGTACGTAGGACTGACATAGGAGCCGGTAGGCTCCCAGAAAATGGCATAGGCATATGCTGTCCCGGCCATGACAGGCCCACCATGATAGACGAGATTACCTGAGCCATAGCTAGGGGTAGCATGCTTTGTCTTGAGCAAATGCCCTATGCCTGGTGATGCGGCTCCTGCACCCAGAGGTTGCGCCAGGGCAACCACGAGGAGAACGAGTGGCAGGAGGGAGAGGAGAGAGAGCTTTGTTACTCTTTGCTGCACAGCAAACTCCTTTGTTGAAAATGTAGAAAGGCCTATTGGATGGGCAGGCCCCCAGTAGATTGCCAGGCAATCTCCGCCCATCTCGTCTAGAATAGAGTATACTTGCTTAATTTCATTTTGTCCATATTCTACAGGCTCTCCATCCTTCCAGGTGATTGTGGGAGAAAAGAGAGCAGGGACACCCCGCATCCCGTCAGGGGCGGCAGCCCCTGCACCCCGCTTTCATCCTAAAGGGTGGAGGCATTCCATATTCCCTCTTGCAAAAGCTCTTCTAACCTGGTACAATTGTTCTGGCTAAAAACAGGATTTCTTATTCATTTATTGAGCGCAATCAAAGGATCGAGGTACATCAGTAATGGATTTTCAGGCGACTATTCCTACCGTTGTGGTGATATTCCCCCAGGCTCTTCGCGAGCGCATTGGAAGCCGCGCTTCTGTGGCTGTCTCTGGCCGCACTATCCGCGAGATTATTCAAGCGCTCGATCACGACTTCCCCGGCCTGCAATTCAACCTGTGCTATGAAACTGGCCAGTTACGCCCCTACGTCAACATATTCCTCGATCACGCAAACATTCGCTACTTGCAGGGTCTCGACACTCCTGTGCATGCTGGAGCAAACGTGCGCATCCTGCAATCGGTTGCTGGCGGCTAAGAACTTATCCGAAAACCTGGCCCCCCCAAGGGAGGCCACTACATCTTGCGGCTTCCGGCGAAGCGTAATGTAGTGACTCTCCCTTGTGGGAGTCAGGCCCTGCTCCGGTTTTCGGATAATCTCTAAAAGCAGTCCAGCTTGATTTTCTAAGGAAGGAACATTACATGACTCAACACAAGAGGTACCCCGAGGGCACTGTTGTGGTGCTCGCCGGTACGAAACGCGGGCTTTTCATCTTGACTTCGCAAGATAGGGAGCGATGGAATGTTGAAGCAACTTCGTTAAGCGGCTCGCGCATCTATTATGCCACCCTCGATCAGCGCAACGGCTGCCGCCTGTTTGCAGCGGAGAACGGGGATTTCTTCGGCTCGTTCATACGCTTTAGCGACGATTTTGGGCAGACCTGGCAAGAACCGGAGCAGGGTATCCAGTTTCCAAAAGAGAGCGGCCAAAAACTCATCAACATCTGGGTCATTGAGCCAGGCCGCGCCAGCGAGCCGGGGGTCGTTTACGCGGGCGTTGATCCGGCCAGTTTGTGGGTCAGCAGCGATGGTGGTATGACCTGGGAACCCAATGAGGGATTGTTGTCGCATCCCACACGCGATCAGTGGAACCCGGGAGCAGGTGGTCTCTGCCTGCACACCATCATCCCCGATTACTCAAACGCCAATAGAATGTGGGTTGGCATCTCGGCTGTCGGTTGTGTCCGTACAGATGATGGCGGGCGGAGCTGGGTCTTTGCCAACAAGAACACCCGCTCGGATTACCTACCCAACAAGTACCCTGAATTCGGGCAATGTAT
>CADDZH010000073.1 GCA_902812455.1 Chloroflexota bacterium
GGGTGGTGGGCCTTTATGGTCGCCCGTCTGGCTTCCTTATGTGTATTGCCGATCTTGATTTTCAAAATTCATTATCGGCCTTGTACTAGCCACACCAATAGGCGGCCATCTTTTAAATAACGGGCACCCATGCTTCATCCCCTGTGATTTGATATTCACGTTACCGCTGCGTCTATACTCTTGACAAACGAATAGCAAAATGTTATAAAACTTATAGCTATTTGCTATAGCCATAAAATATCGTTATTGGGATAGGTCTGAGCTAAGGAGAACACATGCTATGGAACCTCGTCGTAATGTCAAAGAACAAAAGAGTAAGCCATCACGATACCGTCTCCCGATCCTTGAAGGAGTGGCAGGAGTTCTCTTGCTCGTGATAGGATTTACCATTCCAGTTCAAGGTTGGAATGTTGCGCTCATTTTTCTGGGATTCATACTTCTTTTTGCTGCTGCATTCAGTATTCAAGTAGGGGTCATTGGGGATTGGATACCTGGCCTGTTTGCCAAGAAAGAGCCTGACGACAAAGACAACTTCCCTCCACCTCCACCTACACTCGAGAGGTGACCATAGCTTACTACGTTTCACTATTTCGCCTAAGAAGGCCAGTTGTCTTCAGAAAGTGAGGCCTTATGTACCACCAGCCACGAAATCCAGAAGCAGACGCGAAGTTTATCGAGGCGGGAGGACTGAAAAGCTGGGGATGCTATGCATTTATCCTGTGCGTCCTCGTGCTCTTGATCCTTCTCGTGATCGCGCATGCTCTCCTGAGTGCTCTGATAGGAAACCTGGCGGCACGGGGAGTAAGCCTGTTCCTCCTCATTGGAGTCTTGACGGGAGTGGTCTTCCTCTGGATAAGACGAAGACGAAGACAGAAGATCGCTCAAGAACAAGCCTGGCAGCGAGCGATGCACCCCTAAAGGAGCAAGTTATGCATGCGGCTATCCGGCGGCTCAAGGTACAACCAGGTGTATTAGAGTTTTAGCTTTTAGACGCTCTAAAAGACCTCTAATCGAAATTATTGCTGATCTTGTATTGGTTGTGTTGAGAGTGTATACTCTTCAATGAAGCAATTCGTTCCGTGTAGATTCTTCTTTTCAGCTTCGCCTTTTCAGGTGAATGTTGCTCTGGCTGACAAGCACCCCTTGTCATACACCACTTGACAGAAAGGATGGATACTCCCATGACAGCGCAGGAGACCGTGGCTCGTGCCCGTGCGCAGCTTGAAACGTACAACAGCCACCCCTCAGACCCCGCCTGGCTCGATAAGGCCCTGGCAGGGATCGCAGAAGACGCGGAGTTCACCGATGTCCCGACGGGCAGAACGTTTCGTGGTCCAGATGGCTACAGGCAGTCTATTCTGACCTTCACAGAGGCCTTCCCTGGAAGCCAGTTAGAGATTACCAATGCCTTTGGCACAGAGGATGAGGTCGTCATTGAGTACGTTGGTCGAGGGACCCACAAAGGCCCGCTGCATCTGCACTCGGGGCAGCATATTCCAGCAACAGGCCGCTCAGCGGAAGCGCGCTTCTGCAATGTCTATAAGTTCAGGAATGGGAAGGTCATCAGTGTCCACACCTACTACGATCTGAGGACCATGCTACAGCAACTCGGCGTTGCTCTTGCACCATGATAGGCCGGTTAGGCAACAACTTCTTTGAAAGGAGCTCACTCACGGTTGAGAGTGATTGGTTGCCTCGACTGCACTGTTAAGGATCAAAAACATCCGAAATTGCCACCATCTCCAAAAATCGCGCCGTGACCAGCGCAGCACGCCGTGCCATCTCTGGATAAATGACCTGCTTGCGTTCTAGCGTCAATTCCTCCAGCAAATCGTTATTGGAGAGGCAGCGAATGATAGCAAACGGCAAGCTATGCCTGGCTGCTACCTGGCCCACGGCTGCGCTTTCCATATCCTCGCAGAGCGGGCCAAAAATATCACGTATGCGGGCAAACGTCGCCTCGTCCCGGCAGTACGTATCGGCAGACGCTATGACCCCGCTATAAACCCGTGCCGGGCGTTCTTCCTGGCCTGGAGGAGCAACGATCGTCATAGCGTGTTGCTCGGCAAGCACTTGCGCCGCCTGCAATGCCAGGGACGCGAGAGCATGATCGCAGGAGAGATGCGAGAAACGCCTGGTGGTACGCTGAGGCTGCCCGCTTCCCTGTCCAAAAGCTTCCACCGCTTCGTCATCCCAGCGAATACCGAACGCCGGGTTCAGCACGCCCCCACGTTGCAAATACCCGTTGAAGGGAGCGCATACACTCCTGCCAATAATAATATCACCCGGCAGCGCTTCATGAATATGCGAACCCGCTATCCCATAATTAAGCACGGCCTCCGGCTGCTCGTACATCACTAATGCCTCGGTTGCCGCTCCCGCATTCACCATCCCCGGCCCGGAACGTGTAATGGAAACCTGAAGCCCCCTTATTTGTACCCGGTAGATGCGCCAGATGCTCTGGAGGCTCACTTCAGGTTCTTTTCCCGCTATGCCTGCCAGCAGCTCTAGAAGTGGAGCTTGCTCTGGATTCGTTGGCACCACGACACCAATACGTTTCATACACCAGTGTTTCCCTTCTTAAGGCAAGGTTCAAACGAACGTAATAATTCCTCACTCACCAGAAAAATCCGGCCATGTCATGTTGAGCCCGTTCGCTTCGCTCAGGGGAAACTCCGCGAAGGTTCTGATTCGTCGCATGTCATGTTGAGCGAAGCGAAACATCCGCTGCCCATCGAACGGGATCCTTCGCTGCACTCAGGGCTGGGCTGCACTCGCTCAGGATGACATGTTGTGATTGTTTACACTGTCAAGTTCTTTCGCTCATTTTTGAACCTTGCCTAAGACTACAAGCGGACAAGCAGTAGGCGATCCCAGCCCGCGTAATCCTTTTCAACCGTTGCCCTTGCCTGGGGCAGCAGCTCACGAATCACCCTCAGGAGCGGCTCCCGTTGCTGATAGCCAATTTCCAGCAGCAGAACCGCGTGTTCCTTCAGCTTGCCCGATTGCTTGACCTCCCTGAAGAAACGAGCCAGCAGGTCTAGCCCGCCCGCACCGCTAAAAAGAGCCACAGGCGGCTCGTAGGCGCGCACATCTGGAGCCAGTATATCCATCTCCTCGGTTCCAACATAGGGCAGGTTAGCGGTCAATACATCGACCGGTTCAGGCAAAGGCGCGAGCAGGTCGCCTTGCAGCAGGCGCACCCGGTCCTCCACATGGTGGCGCCGGCAATTCAGGCGAGCAACTTCGAGCGCGCCCGCAGAGATATCCGTAGCATACACGTAAGGAAGGCGCGGCTCCTCTACGGCAAGCGTAATGGGAATAGCACCCGAACCAGTGCCAATATCGGCAACAACCGGTGTTTGTCCCGCCGCAAACATCTCGCGGATGATCTTGAGCGCGGCTTCAACCAGCAGTTCCGTCTCCGGTCGCGGAATTAGTACCCGCCCATCCACCACAAAATCCAGGCCGTAAAACTCTTTGTGGCCCACGATATAGGCGACCGGTTCGCCTTGCCTGCGCCGCTCAACCAGAGAGAAAAACTGCTGCTCCTGCTCAGCAGTCAGGAAGCGCTCAGGATAAGTATAGAGCGTGGCCCGCTCAACACCCAGGACATAGCCCAATAAAACTTGCGCATCCAGAGCAGGAGTTGCCAACCCTGCCTCTGCTAACAAGGCTGTTGCCCGCTCCAGTGCTGCCTTAATCGTGATCATGTGCCATTGTTCTGTCACCCTTCAAATGATTGGTGACATGCAGTAGAGTGCCAATTCATTGGCACGTTGGCCTCCCTTGTGGGGGCCAGGCTTTCATCCGCAAACGAAACTTGAAGTACTACTCCAACGGTTGGCGTCCGGCGAAGCCCGTGTGCAAATAATGCCAGTAATTGATACGCTCCTCACCAAGCCGCCAGCAAAGATAGACTTCACGACCATTCCGCAGGCTGAGGAAATCGATCAGCCCCATATCCGGGTCTTTCAACTCGCAGCCAAAACTGGTAAGCTCATCAGCTAATTTGTGCAGAACCTGGACACAGGCAGCCTGTTCCCTCTGTAATTTCGCCATGCGATCATGCAGGTGATGACCGTTCTCCGCTGCCTGCTGGCGCAGGTTCTCGAGTTCCTCCTGCGCCTGCCGTAAAACCTGGCGCTCTTCCTGGATCTTGCGCAGGATGACAGATATTTGCGGTAATAAGGCCTCAGCCTCTTCGCGAGTAAAATAGTGGGCCATACATTATCTCTCTCCTTGTCCTCTGGCTCTTTCGCTCTCCCACTCTACCGTATATTATCTCACATCCTGATTTCTTCTGTGTCTGGAATAAACCTGCTCCATCGTAGTGTTGTCAAGGGTAGTTGCCTGGCATCCACTCATACATGGGGGTGCAGGGGGCGAAGCCCCTTGCCGGAGCGCGAGGACGCGGTCTGGGAGACCGTGTGGAGGAGGCTCGCACTTTTCTCTCCACCAGGGCGGGCCTGTGGCCGCCTGACAAATTATGAGCGGATCTCAGTAGTTGCGCAACACAATAAAGGAGCAGCAGATCATGCAATTGTTTGGCAAAAAATCGCGAACTGAAAACGAAATAGAGAAGCTTACTGGCGGCAAAGATCGCCTTCCCCCCGGGCAATACCTGACGAAGAAATGGCCGGTGTTGAGCTACGAGTCTACACCGCGCATGCCGGCAGACTGGCGGCTGAAAATCACAGGTCTTGTTGAGCATCCCTTTGAACTGACCTGGGAGGAGTTTCTTGCCCTACCACGCACAACGTTGACCAGCGATATCCATTGTGTGACGACATGGAGCCGCTACGACAATACCTGGGAGGGTGTGCATATCCGCGAGATTCTGAAGCGTGCGAAGCCACTGCCTGAAGCCAAATACGTAATGGCGCACTCCTGGACAGGCTACACAACCAACATACCGCTCGCCGACCTGGATGATGACGATGTGCTGATTGCCATCAAGCACGAAGGCCAGGATTTAGAGCCTGAACACGGTGGCCCGGTGCGCCTGGTCGTCCCCAAGCTCTACTTCTATAAGAGCGCGAAGTGGCTCGACGGCCTCGAATTCATGGAACACGATCGCCCCGGCTTCTGGGAGCGCCGCGGCTACCACAACCACGCCGATCCCTGGCAAGAAGAGCGCTACTGGTAAGCCCCTCTAGAGGAGATTCCTGCATAAATAAATACAGGGGAGCTGTGAAAGCTCCCCTGTAGAAGCCCATCGTGAATAATACTTCCCTTCACTTCTCCAGCGAGGTCTTGCTATTGCGCTCGCCATCATACGAGAGCAGGATGCGCTTGCCATCGTAGACCGTCTCCAGGTGAACAGGACGGCCCCAGATCTGGTACACGTACTGCAGCGTCTTCTCAGCGTAGAGCAGGTCAAGCTCCTGCCCCTCGAACACGTGCTTGATATACAGCTCCCGGTTGCCGCGATAATCGCCGTTATCGACCACCAGGTATGGGTAGCCGAAATTGGTCATGCTGGCAACAATGCCATCACGCACCTTCTCCCAATTCTTCTCGACGATGATCCACTCATCACCCTCTTTTTTATAGAGGTACAGGTCGAGATCCTTGATGAGCTCCTCGGTCAGATAATTTCGCAGGAACGAGACATCATTCTCTACCTCGCGTACCTCGAAGATTTTCTGGTGCCCCATGCCTGGCTTGCGCCCGAACTTTTCTTGCTCCTCCGTCGTGGGGTTATCCCAGCGCCGCTCGATATCCTCAAACACCTTAAACCCAAGATAATACGGGTTAAGCGAGGTGCGCGACGGCGAAAGCACACTTGAGTGCAACTGTGCAAACTCCAGAATTTCCGAATCGGAGATAATGCCTCTATCTCCCAGCCGGCGCATAATGCGAGAATGGGCAAGGCTGGCCCAGCCCTCGTTCATTACCTTCGTTTGCATTTGCGGCACAAAGTAGAGCATCTCCGAGCGCACGATCTCGATGATGTCACGCTGCCAGGGCTGGAGATAGGGCGCGTGGCGTATCAAGAAGAGCAGGATATCCTTCTCCGGCTTCTCAGGAAACTTCGGCGGCTTCCCAGGTCGCCGGTCCCGTTCCTCCTCCGCCTTCTTCATCTTCTCATCCAGGCTCCACAGATCATCATACTCACTGGACGGTGTAGTACGCCTCTCCTCTTTCTTCTCACCTCCCTTTTCGGCCTCATCGCCACGTAGTAGCAGGTGATAGTCCACGTGCTCTTGAATCGAGAGCACAGCATCCAGGAAGCGTTCAACTTCGGCTTTGCCATGATCGAACTCATACTTGGCCACGCGCTCGGCATGAATACTCACCTTATCGATCATACGGCGCGAGGTATGCTGGAAGTAGGCGTTGTTCTTGAAGAAATCGGTATGGCCGAACACATGAGCCGCCACAAAGGTATTTTGCAGGATATCATTCATTTCCATCAGGAAGGCATAGCTCGGATTGGTATTGATCACCATCTCGTAGATTTTGCTCAATCCGAGGTCATAATGCATCTTTTGCCGGTAATAAGCCTTCCCGTGCGTCCAGTGGCTAAACCGGCCCGGCAGCCCATACGACGCGAATTCATACATAATGGTCGCGGGCACCAGCTCGAAATGCGTGGGGAAAGGATCAAGCCCAAGATTGATGGCCTCCTCCCAGGCACATTCAATGGCGTCCCGCAGCCGTTCAATATCATCAATACTGCTGTCTGCCACGCAAGGCTCCTTTATCCAGGGAAAACACCAGACACCCCCTATGGCGAGGGAACAGGCTCACGCTGCGCAAAGAACTTTCTTAGCGCAGGATAGACTTCTTTCTTATCTGAAATGGTTACAGCGATGAATTTCTTATCGGTAATCTTATTGTAGGCCCCCATGAGCGTGCTCGGAGAGCGATAGTGCCCCTCGCGGATCTCACCATAGCCGAAGATATTACACAGTTCCATCAGTTTATGCACTAACTGGACACAGCGATCGTTATCCCAGGGCAGGTTATCACCATCCGAGAAATGGAAGGGATAAATGTTCCAGTCATCAGGGTTGTAGCGCTCTTTGATGATCTCCAATGCCAGTTCGTAAGCCGACGAAACCTGCGTACCCCCGCTCTCACCCTTGTGGAAGAACTCCTCCTCGGTCACTTCCTTGGCTTCAGTATGGTGGCTGATAAAGACGATATGCACGTTGTTGTATTTTGTGCGCAGGAAGCGCACCATCCAGAAGTAGAAACTTCTAGCAATGTATTTCTCGAATTCACCCATTGACCCACTTACATCCATCATCGCTATAACTACAGCATTCGATTGATACTTGATTGTCGGCTCCCACACCTTGAAGCGCAGGTCTTCCGATTTGATATCCTTGAATTTGGCTTCGCCCTTGGCCGCGTTGCGCTTCATATTCTCCAGGATAGTGCGCTTCTTATCCAGGTTTGTTAGCGGCCCCTTCTTGCGCACATCGGTGAAGCGCACTGCCTCGGTCTGCAGTTCTTGCTGGCGTTTCTGCTCAAGATTGGGCAGTCCCAGATCCTCAAAGATCAGAGCCGCCAGCTCTTCCATGCTGATCTCCGCCTCGTAGTAATCGTAGCCGGCTTCTTGGCCCGCCTCACCCTTCTTTCCTCTGCCCGGCCTCGGCTCCTGGGCTACCACATCTCCAACTTTGCTCTTCCCATTCCCCTGCCCTGCATGTTCCTGCCTGCCCGGATCAAAACGAAAACGGTATTCATCCAGCGAGCGAATAGGGACACGCACCGTCTTTCTCCCATCAGAGAGAATGATGCTCTCCTCGCTGACGATATCGCTCAGATTTTTCTTGATGGCCTCACGGATCTTCTCTTTGTGTCGTTCCTGGTCGATCTGCCCTTTGCGATGCAACGACCAGTCTTGTTGGGAAACAGACATAACCCGTTCTCCTCGTAGGTTCCCGATGTTGAATTTTACCATTCAAGATCGGCAAAAGCGGTGTGGGACATGTCATGTTGAGCGAAGCGAAACATCCGCTGCCGATCGACGCAGATCCGCAGGCTTCGCTCAGGATGACAAACCATTACCGGTTTTGATCGTCAAATTCCATCATCACGCCCATTCAATACCCCCGACAGCTCTATCGATTGAGTAAACTTCCCGTATAGCGCAGGATTTCATTCGCACATACATGGCAGTAGCCATGCTCGGTCATCAACCGATCAACGACCTCGTTGATCTTACGCAATTGCTCCTTGTCAGGCGTGCGTGTCGATGTGGTAATCTTCACAACATCGCGCAGATCGGCAAAGAGCTTCTTCTCGATAGCTTCCTTCAAGCGCTCGTGGCTGGTATAGTCGAAGCTCAATCCCTTGCGCGCAAGCGACGAGATACGGATAAGAATCTCTTCACGGAATGCTCGCTTGGCATTCTCCGTCACGCCGATCTGCTCCTCGATGGAGCGCATCAACTGCTCGTCAGGCTCGATCTCCTCGTCGGTAATCGGGTCGCGCAGCTTGGTTCTATTGCAGTAGGCCTCAACATTATCCAGGTAGTTATTCAAGAGCGTGCGCGCCGACTCTTCATAGGAGTAGACGAACGCCCGCTGCACCTCTTTTGTGGCGATCTGGTCGTACTCTTTGCGCGCCTCGCTGATAAAGTTCAGGTAGCGCTCGCGCTCCTCTCGTGTGATACTTGTGTGCTGATCGAGTCCATCTCGCAGCGCTCGCAGCGCATCGATCGGATTAATGCAGGTCACATTCTGCCGGATAAGCGCATTCGACAGGCGGTTGATGACATAACGCGGGGAAATGCCATCCATACCCTCGCGTACTGCCTCCTCCTGCAACTCCTTGATATCCTTCTGCTTGAAGTCCTCCATATCCTCTCCATCATAGAGGCGCAGCTTCTTCATCAAGCTCATGCCGGCTTTCTTGGAAGGTTCAAGGCGCGTCAGGACGGCGAAAATGCTGGCAATGCGCAGCGTATACGGTGCGATATGCACATTTTGCAGCGCGCTCTGCTTGAGCAGCTTCTCGTAGATCTTCACCTCATCAGAGACACGCAAGTTGTATGGCACCTTGACCAGGATGATGCGGTCTTGCAACGCTTCCGACTTCTTATTGCCAATAAATGCCTGATACTCATGCTCATTGGTATGGCTGACCACCACTTCGTCGGCATAGATCATGCTGAAGCGCCCCGTCTTGATGTTCTGTTCCTGGCTCAACGTGAGCAATACATACAGGAATTTCTCATCCGTCTTCAGTAATTCTATGAATTCCATTATTCCGCGATTCGAGATATTCAACTCCCCATCGAAGCGATATGCTCGCGGATCACTCTCAACACCAACTTCACCAATCGTGGAAAGGTCAATGCCGCCGACAAGCTCACTGATGTCCTGGCTGTTATGCTGGACAAAGCCATCCGCTACAAACGAATGCGTCCCCGGCACAAGCAAGTCGTAAACCGGCTCAATACCTGCGGCTCGTATCTCTCGCACTGTTAGCCACAGGTAATTCTGGCGTACCAGTTCGGCAAGTTGCGCTTGAGCCAGTTCTGGCTTCTCTGCCAGCACAACTCGCGCCCGATTGTATGATAGTTGCCTGTCTCCGCTCATGATCCGGGCCAGATAGCCATCTCCGCCATGCCCATTCAAAAGCGCCATGCCATGAGGAAGATGATCGTAATTCGTCTTACTGCTCCTGGTCTCGCGCAGCGGCGATGTCGCTTTATCACGCAATGAGGGGATCAGCTCCACAAGGTCTAGGACCTGGTCACCTCGTAGCGTGACATTATAGAAGCTCTCCCCATCAATTTCGCTAGACCAGAGCGAGCCAACAACTCCAAGGTTGAGCAGCAGTATGTGTACCTGCCGGGCAAGTTGGCGCGACTTACTGGTGAACTTGAAGGTATTCGAGCCAGAGGAATCGCCGCGAATAGTCGCATCGCCCCAGAAAAGTCCTTCCAGGAAGGCAAGGATATCCGCCTGGCTACTGGCAAGGACGCTTGCCGGGATAGACTTGGCTCCTGCCCCGCGAGCAACGCCCAGCTCGCCACGCAGCCATGCGCTAAGCGCCCTGTTACTAATGACAACATTGTAGTTATAGGTCTCAGCTTTGCGATGCGGCACAGCTTCTAAGCCAAACAGTGCGCGCGTTAATTCTACAAAGCGATTGATCAGCGCAGGTGAGCTATTGACGAACCAGGTTTCATAATGTGTAACACTGCCTTCGGCTGTCAAGAGACCTAACCAGTACGCAAGCTCTGGCGTCATTATGCGTGGCTGGCGTGGTAATGGATAAAAGCTTTCCGGCAAGGGTGAACTCTGCCCGAACACCCGGCTCCCTCTAGCCAGTGCCACATAATCGCCGGCCTGCAATTCACCGATCTTTGTCCAGGCCAATTCACCACTAGATTTTAAGGTAAGAAGAGGATGGTTTGCTGTGCCACGAATGGTATAACCAAGATTTGTTTCTACCTCGTAAATCGGTTGGAAACCGCCGCAGTAGAACTTCGAGGCTTTCTCAGGGCCTTCAATCCCCAGCACCGTCGTATCAAAGTCTACAAACTCATCCTCGCGTGGTTTCTCTGGAAGCTCGAGGTAGAGATCCTCCATCGTTCGCAGCCCCTGATCGGTTAGCACCAGAGTATCACCTGTCACGCATTTTGGATCAGACGGCGTAAACGTTCCAATACCAATACGATACTTTTCGCTGAAGGCAATGCGTTTGACCGGCACATCCTCGATGCGCCCACCATATTCAGTATCAACCATATAGCGACAATGCGGGCATAAATCCCCTTCAATGTAGAGACCAAAATCCCTCTCCACTTCCTCTCGCAGGTCGTGCGGAATCAAGTGCAGTGGCTCCTCGTGCATTGGACAGTCTTTGATAGCGTAAATTGCACCGGCTTCGGTACGTGTATATGCCTCTAACCCGCGCTTGATCAAACCTACAATCGTCGATTTTCCTCCACCTACTGGCCCCATCATGAGCAATATACGCTTGCGCACCTCAAGGCGCTGGGCGGCTGAATGGAAGTAATCAACAATCTGCTGCAGCGGCTTCTCAATGCCGAATATTTCTTTGCTGAAAAAGTTGTAGCGGGGATCACCAGAGCGAGTCGTTTCCACTCCGGCATCCATAATCATATGATAAATCCGCTCATGCGAAAGCCGGGCCACCTCCGGCCTCTTTGTGGCAATCTCAAAGTATTGGGCGAACGTCCCTTCCCATGACAACCCCCGCTCGCGATCCCGGTATTCTTCTAACCGCTTCACCAGGTCCATGATTACCCTCTCTCTATTGTATGCCGGCAGGCTCCTCTCCCTGCCGCTAGGAAAACGCACTATGTGATCGGGTTATTCACAACTTAAACATATATTCAAGACGAATAGGTGAAGCAAATCGCTTCACTTCTCCATGCCCTCTGCTATCTTCACATTCCATACTATAAGGCATGCGATAAGTTCAAAAAGGCTGGCTTCTTTTACCCAACAATCCAGGGAAAGAACCAGCCCGTTCCTACGTTGCAGACGATGATTCCGTATCAAATTGTTTGTTGCATCCCTTTGATGCTCTCGCAATGCTTCAACCTGTCCTTTCGCCTTCAAGCATTTCAGCAGGATTACGCAACACCCTCCTTCGCCTTTCTCACTTCATCAGGGAAGACCTCCTGGACCTACAACTGCGTAGCACGGCCAAGCTAAAACACTGCTCGTAATCGTAGCATACAGCACAGATAGGCCCCTGTCAAGATTCAAGCTGTGAAGATCATGTGAAGGACAACAAAGATTTGTACCCGCCGGCTAGCACGAGATCGCCAGGCTAACGCCCGCGCCAAAGCCAACGCCAAGCACGTGGGATGCATTGCCATTCCGTACAGCCACCCCGGCATATCCGGAACTATCAGCGTAGATGAAAGGCTGGCCATCTTGCGGGCTTTCGGCAAAGAAACGATAGCCCCTATCCACCACGACGTGGGTATCCTTAAAAATCATCTGCACCTCCACGCCGCTAAACAATTCGGGAACCATCTCAAGCGGAATATTGCTGATGAGATTGCCAAAATGATCCACGTGAACAATATGCCCATCTACTTGCGACCCCTGTCTCACAGCCCGCTCGATATCCAGTCGCACCAGCGTCGCCGGGTCTAGCGACTCGCCAAGTTCCTGCAACGCAACACCTCGCGCCAGGTGCCCTCCGGCAGGAGCAAAAATATCACGGCCATGAAACGTCGAACTCACACTCGCCAACTGGTAGGCCGGATTCGAGAGAACAACCGCTTCGCCTACCCCCTGTTCTGCGTAAATATAGCTGAAAAGCCCATTATCAGGCCCCACAAAAAACCAGTCCCCGCAGCGGGCAGCCATAGCTCGCCGCGTGCTGCCTACCCCAGGATCAACAACACAGACATATACCGTCCCTACAGGAAAGTAGCGATAAGCAGTAGCTATTATCCACGCCCCGGAAGCCACATCTTGCGGGGGAACATCGTGCGTAATATCAATGATCTGCACATCCGGAACAATGGTAGCGATCACTCCCTTCATCACACCTACATAGCCATCCTCCGTCCCAAAATCGGTCAAGAGCGCTACTACAGGGCGAGAATTACTAGAAAATTCCGGCTGATTCATGAACAAATTGCTCCTCGGCAAGGTTCAAACATGAAGGGAAGAACTTGACCGTGTACACAATCGCATCATGTCATGCTGAGCGAAGCGAAGCATCCGCTGCCGATCGACAGAGATCCTTCGCTTCGCTCAGCATGACATGTTCAGACTTTTCTGCTGATTGAGACATTATCACGTTCAATTAAACCTTTTGCTCCTGTGATACCGGTTTACCTGTCTTTGTTGTATCTCCTTCCTTGCCCTATGTCAATAGTACCGTTATCTATCACAAAGCGAGCAATGTATGCTATACTTTGCGCAGCGAACTGTTGA
This sequence comes from Chloroflexota bacterium, assembly GCA_902812455.1. Next base: position 12,897 of record CADDZH010000073.1, read on the forward strand.
GAAAGGTGTACAGGAGAGATGGAAATAGCACAAACACAGGCACCAGGTGCAAGGAGTGCAGGCATGAACATCAGTACAGGTGGGCCTCACATTCTTCTTTTTGAGCGAGACCAGCAACTGGCAGCGCTGCTTGGCAGCGAATTACAACTTGCCGGCTTTGAATGCCATGCGGCCCGTACAGCCGTCGAGGCCTTCGACATCATTGCTCGTTATCCCGTGCGCCTCGTGCTGGTCAATTTAGCGCAGGCAGCGGCCGCACGGCGTGAATTCTGGGTAGCCCTCGATACCCAGAGGCGTGGGCGCGGCTTCCAGGTCTTTACCTTCCGTTGCACAAATATCGCAGGCTATGGCCCTCCCGCAGATGAAGCCGACGATCGCCCATACGCCGTCCCTGTCGATATGGAAGTGGACGGCATGCTCGGCATCATGAACATGGTCAATACCATCCGCTCGCGCATGGCTATGGCAAATATAGGCGCCACATCGCGCGCTTCCTCAAACATAGGCGCTCAAGCAACAGTGCCATTGGCATCGGTAACGCCTGATTCTCCCAGCCCTTCTACTGGTGTCCCTTCACCAACTGCTCCCCGTAGAACCTCACCTACCCCTGTACCTCCGTCCTCCCCGGCACAAGCTCCGCGAGCTCCGGCATCACAATCTCCCGATAGAATTCGTGCCGTAATCTACCCCAATCAGCGCGTATGGACTGCTGCTCGTGAGGGCAATGAAGGCGAGGAATCAGGTTCAGGTGAAGCACCTCTGCCAAATGAGCCGGGACTGGCTCAATTATCACGCATGTTACAGGAGCATCAAGAACATCGCACTCCATTATTAGAGGAATTAGCCCACGGGAACGCTACGCAAAGCGCTGCTACAGGTGAAAGAACCTCCTCACTGCAATCTGCGCAGGCTGCCGGTTCGACGCGCGCCAGCTCGACTCCCTTGCGCGCATCCCCCATTCAAGACCTGCCTCCTGAATATGATAGAGGAGAACAACCCGACCAGCGATCTCACGCAACGACAACGCCGGGTGAGCAAGCCTCACCATATTACGCCCAACAATCCACTTCCTCACCGCTCATGTCTATCGCCACACCTTCTCCAACGCCGCAAACCACGCAGGCTTCAACCGCTTCGACACCAGCCAGGCAAAACCTTTTTCCATCACGCGATGAAGAAGATATCACCGCACACTCAGCAGCCGTGCCTTCTGCCTTCCATGCGAGGACAACTACATCGCCAACTCAGCAGGCAGAAGCTGCATACCGGGCAGGGCAGCCCGGCCCTCAAGCCTATAGAGGTAGCGCTAGCAGTGCCAGCGGGCATAAAGAACCTGCTGTCATCGAGAAAGTACAACCGGTAGCTCCGGCAAGTACAACCACGACAGCAGGGAGAAAGCAGGACATAGCGGATCATGCCATCATACAAGACATCGTGCAGAGCCTGCCGTCGATGCCCCCACCATCACCACAGCCGCAGGTGCTCAATGGCCGGGCAACGCGCTCATTGGGCAGCGTCCTCCTCGAGGGTCAGCTTGTTCCGCAAAACCGGCTGGAGGTCGCGCAGAATATCCAACGTATGCTGCGCAGCGTCGATATGAATTACCAGCTTGGAGAAATTCTTTTGATGTTCAAATTGCTCACGCCCGACCAGTTGCTGGCAGCAAGCCTGGTAAGCCACGGCCTGCTCACAACAACGCAGATCAGCGCCCTGGGTCGTATCCGGCAGGAATTGCATTCCATCGGCCTGGAATACGACCTGGAAAACCTGCTGATCCTCTTCCGCATCCTTACACCCGAACAATTGCGCGAAGTGCGCGCGAGCTGGTCGGCCTAAGACCTCCCGTACCCATGGGGGTGTAGAGGCTCGATTATAATTTTTAACAATCAGGATCGGCAATGGGAAACGATCCCGTCGCCTGTAGGGACAGGGGGTGGATGAGGAGAAGAGAGGGGGCCTTGTGCCTGTCCCCGCGCCCCCTCGCTTCCCCTCCTACCACTTCTTCAAAATCATTCCCGGTTTTGGTCGTTACATTTCATTATCAAAGCTGTGGGTGGCGAGGCCGTAGCGTGGGGGGCCTTGCGCTTGCCCTCTTTTCTAATCTAATACCGCCGCCGGTAATAATAATACCGCCGGCGGCGATACCACGCCCGGTAGGTCAATAGATGCCACAGCGCCACGAGAATGATCGCGCCGATTAGCGCCCGGATAATTGGAACACCCTGAATATAAATGTCGCCTATCCCTGAGATAACGATCACGTTCGTCAGCAGCCAGGCGCCAATAATAGCCGCAATGATTGCACCGATAATGCCAAAAGGAAGTCGCCAGCCCACAATCGTCTCCGCAACCAGGCCGACGATAGCCGCAACGATCAGGTAAATGATAAAATCGGCACCAATCACGATCGCCGCAATATGACCAAGTGCTATCATAAAATCCTGCCTTTCAAAATGTGACTTTGTTAGCGAATGACACCATGAATGGAATGGCCTGGCAGGGCTTGTCCCTGCCCTGCTTCGGACTTCGGACTACCATGGCACGCATCGGCCAAAGCCGCCGTCACCATGGTAGGGGCAGGGCTTGTCCCTGCCCTGCTTCAGACGCTTTTGGCGCTTTCAGCCCTCTTTGATAATACAACGTAAAATTACCTGTGCCTGTCACACCACGTCATCCTGAGCGCATAATGTCATCCTGAGCGAAGCGAAGGATCCGATTCAACGGCTATCGATAATGCATCCCTCGCAATCTTCCTGCCATTCTCCTGCCCTTCGACGAGTTGCCCGGAGCCTCCCACAACCAGCGTATGGCGCGAAGGCGCGATGGTGGGCGAATCACATTGGATACACGATGCTTGCGCATTCTATTCCGTCGCATGCGTGGCGCACCCACAGGGCCTTCCGCTTCTCCCTGTTCAATGGCATCGAGCAGGTCAAGAAACTCATTCACGCTCTGCGCAACACCTTCAACCATCAGGTAGCCAGGCGGCTTCACAGCATCCCCTACCAGAAAGAGGCCCTCTATCGCTGTCTCCGGCATCACATCCTCACCCTGCGCGATGCGGTTCACAGGCCATTCGCCCCGATAGGCGCTCATCGTCAGCACACGGCAGTGCTTCTCAAAAGTTTCCCCAAACATCATGCGCAGGTCAGCTAGGGCCAGCTCTTTCTCCCCCTCAATGTTGTCGCTCTGGATCACCTGGTGCGTAATAAGCAAGTGCTTCCCCTCAGGAGCAAGGCGCGGATCGCAGTTGCTCGGCTGTACTACGCCGGCGATGCGCTTCGTATCCAGGCAATACATAATTCCTTTATGAGGGATCAAGGAAACATCGCTCAAGATGTGTACCTTAAGCCCTCGCGCATCATCAAAAGCCGCCCCCGCAAGTTGGGCCGCAAGTTGAGACTGCTCTTCTGCTGAACGAGATGCTCCTTCTTCACCCTCTTCTATGGGCATAGATACCTGCGATCTACTGGCTGATTGTCTGAGCACCTCGGCCTGGGTTATGCGCCGGTTGTTGAGCAGCGCACTGGTAGCTCGCGGCCCGATATCGCTAACCACAAGCGGGGCGTAAAATAGAGCTTCTTCCTTCGTATGCTTGTCGCGCACGCGCACGCCGGTCACATGATTATCTTCGGAAAGGACCTGCATGACTTCGCAGCCTAATCTCACGTCAGCGCCCTGCTCGACAATACGCCGTTCTATCGCTCCTACCAGTGCAGCGCAACCTCCCTCTACAATGCCCGGCGCCCCATAGCGCAGCATATTCTTCGTAGTTCTGATTACTTCTGCCGCCGTTACCTGGCTTAGCTCAAGGCTGAGAGCAAAGCGCGAGATACGTTCAAAATACGCCACTAATTCCCGGTTCCGCTCGACATTGATATGACGCCTTAACCAGGCATCAAATGGGAGATCGCCTTCATTGCGAGGCAAGGGGCGCAAGAACATCAAGTAGCCCACGCGCAGGAACCAGAAAAACTGCCGGGGGCCTAGCACCTTGAAAACCCCTAGCAGGCCACGCGAGCGAATCTGCCTCCCACGCACATGAAACGAGGCAAAGACATCGGCATCAAAAAAATAGTGCGGGATCTGCAGGCGGCGCAGCATCCTGGCCAGCACACCGCTGCTACCAAAAGGAACCATGTGAACGGCCCCCGTGCTGATCTGCACCCCTTGAAACGTTTTGGCCGTAAAACGACCTCCACAATGGGGCAAGCGCTCGAGAACAGCGATGCGCTTACCCCGTTGCAGCAACTGTGCAGCGCTGAGCAAGCCGCCCAGTCCCGCACCGATGACAATGGCGTCGTATCTGTGTTCTTGCATGGAGAACCCTGTGGCTGCCGGCCTACTTCTCCTCGCCAATCAGGCCCCGCAGCAAGCTATAGCACTCAGCCATCGTGTTGAGCACTTCCTGGTGCAATAGAAAGACTTTGTTCAACTCGCGCGAGCGCCGTGCCAGCTTGGTCACATACTCGATATCACGCGGGTTATTCATCACATCTTCCATCAATTGCCGCAGCTCGGCCCACGACAATGCTTCGCGAGTACGCGCCACATCAGCAATGGTGCTATTCATGCGCTCAGCAACATTGCGCACGCCGGAACGCAGTTGATTGGTTGTCCTGGCAAGCTCTTCATCGTGCGTGTGAAGGGCTTCTTGCGTCTTATTCAATTGCTCTTGCAATGACATCACCTGCCCATCCAGGGATGAAAGGGCAGCCAGCAGCGGTGACATGTCTGGTAGCGATGGCTGCGGGATACTGGTCAGGCGAGCAAAAGTCACGCTACTATCGGGCATTTCAATGGGCGCTTTCGTTGATGCCAGTTCTGACGCTTCAGCAGGAAGAGGAGCTGCTGGAGGTGCAGCCGGTGCCTCTTCGGCTATAGGCGCGGGCGTTGCTGGTGGGGGAGCCGCTTGTGCAGCTTCGGGGGCCGCAGGTGCACTTCCGTTATCCATCGTTCGCGTGCCAAAATCGTCATTCGCTGCCGTCGCAAGTTCATCCCCGCGTGTGCGATAGGTTACCTCCTGAGGAGCGTTAAATGGGACTGCTACAGTCGGCATATCTGGCACGCTTGATTGTGGGAACCCTGTCTCTGGCGCCCGGAAGACAAGCTCATATTCTCCGATACCGATATGATCGCCGTCCTGGAGAATATGCGTGCTATCCCCTTCCAACTGCTGCCCATTGACAAAAGTCCCATTCGAACTGCCCTCGTCCCGCAGGATGTAATTGCCGTTCTCATACTGCACTTTGGCATGGCGACGAGAAGTCAGTTTGTCTTTCGAGAGCACAATATCAGAATTTGCCTGCCGGCCAATGATCATCTCAGGCTTGTCCAATGGATATTCCTGCAAGATCTCCCCACTTTCAGAGCGAAGGATGAATTTGGCCGGGTTCTCAATGGTTGTTCCAGTTCCGCTTCCAGCCACCGTTGATGCTGAATCTCCGCGTAGGGTTGGTTCTAAGTTCCCTGCTATGGTGGCCACGTTCGCATCAGGCCAGGAGGCACCGGGGGATGCCGCTATTGTTCCCTGATCCGCCAGGGGTGACCTCCAGCCCTCTTGTGCGGGCACGGTCGCCTCCCCTGCCACAGGCTGTGCCTGCTGCTGAGGTGAGGAAGATGCCGCAGACAGGCGATGGCCGCAGCTCAAACAAAAGTTATCCCCTGGCCGGGTCTCGGCCCCACAATATGGACACGTACTCATGATCAATGTTCCTCCCTTGACTAGTTCGTACTCGTTGCCGGTACGCTACGCTACGCACAAACAAAAACTGTTGCCATTATACCAGAAGTCAACAATGACAGTCGAGATCAGCATCCCATTCTTTTTATAACTCACGGTCTCCCAAAAATCAGGGCTTGCCTCACCTTCAAGGGTAGGGGCGATGCTTGCCATCGCCCTGGCTCAAGCGGATCGTCGCCTGTTGGACTTTGACAACCGAATGGGGTCATCAGGAACGGCTCGTCGCCTGTAGGGGCTTGTAGAAGCTCGATGTATCGAAGCTGTGGGTGGATGGGGGATGGGCGGGGGCCTTGTGCTTGTCCCCGCGCCTCCTCGCTCTTCGCTCCCCTCCAAAAAACTACCCCTGTAAACGCTCTGGCTCCCCTACTCGTTGTTCATCAAGCAGGCACCCAATTAACATCAGGCTGCAGCGCATTGTAAAACTGCTTTAAAGTCGCCGTAGACCCCCTGGCCGAGAACACAATATTTGTCTCGCCCTTTACCCCGGTGCAAATCTGGTAGCCTGATCCGCCTGGACTGGAGTGTGCTGCTGGCGTGCTTTGCCCCGCACCAGCCACTGGCGTTCCCGGGCTACTCGTGGGGGAACATTGAAATGCCAGGCTGGCTGCCGTCTTAGGAGCTTCCGATAAACTTATGGGGCTATGATCGGGCAGCAAATACCCGATCGTGAAACTGCCTCCAAAAATAGGATCGTGCACGGTGCCCGAAGCGCTCACCAGGCAAGTACCAGCCGGCAATATAGCCGGTAAGTACACAGTAAACCCAAGACTTGACTTGATCTGCGACCAGTCTGTCAACGTCGTAGGAGTAGGAGTAGCGGCTAGCGTTGGCGTAGCAGTCGGGCTACTTCCCGCTGTCGCCGTCGCTGTAGGAGTACCTGCGCTGGCAGTCGCTGCCGCAGTGGCTGTGACCGTTGGCGTCGCATGCTCATCGCGAAATACAATGAAAGGCTTCCCGCACCATTTAAGCTTCGCCAGGGGCACCTGCGCTGGCGCCGGAATCGCCGGTGTTGAACTTCCTCCACTAACACCAAAAAGACTCGAGCACGAGATAAGTACCAGGCTTGAAAAGAGCAGGCATAGACATAGATATATTCCTCCACGCCGCCGGCACACTGATAAACCACGTATTAGTGACATATAAAAAAGCTCCTTAACATTTCCGTATATGCCCGAAAAAGGGCTACACATAGAGCAAGCAGGCAGAAATCATGGTCATATCGCCCGTAATTTTGCCACTAGTATATAGTAAAAGAGAAAGAAAACATATCCGATAGCCTTTTCTGGGTAATCTTGTTGGCAACAGCGGGTAGGGGCGAGGCTTGCCCTCGCCCTTGCAAGAAATCTTGTTGGCAACAGCGGGTAGGGGCGAGGCTTCGCCACCAGCCACCCTCGCCCTGCTCTGAAAACCCAATAGGTGGTGGTACCTGTACCAAAAGGGTCTCCATCCTTCCGGGTGAATCGTAGGGGCGCAATTCATTGCGCCCACTGCCGATTGATCGGCTACTTCTCGTCAATCACCCCAAAGGACGGAGAACCTACCAAAAAGAGGGCTTTACAGCGTTTTGATTTAATGCTACCATTGTCCTCTCTATCCAAATATTGTTGCGTATCCAGGCTATCCCTGACTACTAGATAGTAAAACGTATGAAAGTGCCAACCAGTACAACTTCTTGAGGTAACGTGCGTGAACGCGAAACAGATCTGGCAAACAGCCATCGAACGATTACAGGCAAAAGTCCAGCCAGCCGTCTTTACAACCTGGTTTCAAGGCACTTCTGCCGATTCCTTCCGCGATGGTGTGCTCGTGGTGCGAGTCCCGACGACATTTGCCAAAGCACACCTGGAAGGACGCTTTCTTGACCTCATTCGTTCGATCCTCTCCGATATTACTGGAGAACCTGTAGAGGTAGAATTCATCGTGGCAAAAGATGCTCCTTCATCCGAAAGCAGCAATGCGCCGGGAGAGCATCTTCCTCCCGTCAGGAGGCCATATCGCCTGCCTAAAAATCGCCCTGTCTCCTTGCGAGCAGATACAATCGATTTCAGCAAGCCGGAAGCATCGCCTCTACCAGAGCCTGCCATGAATTCTCTCGCTCCAACCATGCAGCGTCAAAGCGCCCATCGCAGCGCAGGCAGCGAGGAAGCCCTGGACAATGAAATACGCCCGCAAGCTGCGCCTGGCGCACAGGGCCCCCTTGCGCATGTACCACTCGCGCCGCCATCGCGCAGTAGCGAGAGCATGTTAAATCCTCGCTACACCTTCGGCACTTTTATCGTCGGCAAGTCGAACCAGTTGGCGCATGCTGCCTCGCTCGCCGTCGCCGAGCATCCCGGGCGTATCTACAACCCGCTCTTTTTCTATGGCGGCGTCGGCCTCGGCAAAACCCACCTGCTTCATGCCATCGGCCATGTTGGTGAAGCAGCAGGCCTCAACGTACTCTACGTGACCTCAGAAAAGTTCACCAATGAGATTATCAACGCCATTCGCTTCCAGAAAACCGAGGAATTCCGTACAAAATATCGCCAGATCGACATCCTGCTCATCGATGACATCCAGTTCATCGCAGGCAAAGAGTCCACCGAGGAAGAGTTCTTTCACACTTTCAACGCCCTGCACGATTCCAATAAACAGATCGTGGTCACCAGCGACCGGCCCCCAAAGGCCATTCACAGCCTGCAAGATCGCCTGCGCTCGCGCTTTGAATGGGGGCTGCTGGCCGATATCCAGCCACCCGAATACGAGCATCGCCTGGCGATCCTGCGCTCCAAGGCCGAATCGCTGCATTTCACCATTCCTGCCTCGGTTGTCGAGTACATCGCGCGGGCTGAATGCAGTAACGTGCGCGAGCTCGAAGGTTGGCTCAACCGTGTCATCGCCTACGCGACATTGCACGATGCCCCCCTCTCGGTCAGCCTTGCTGCCCAGGCCCTTGAGCACCTCCAACACGATAGCAGGCCTGTGCCAACACTGACCACCACCGAGGTGCTGGAAGGCATCTGCCGCTACTACAACGTTGACCTCGAGCGCCTCAAAGGCAAACAGCGCGACCGTGACATCGCCTGGCCTCGCCAGGTTGCCATGTATATCATGCGCGAAGAGACCAATGCCTCGCTGCTCCAGATCGGCGCCGAGCTTGGCGGTCGCGACCATACCACTGTCCTGCACGGCTATGAGAAAGTACACTCCGAAATCAACAACAATGATCGCGTCCGCCGCGAAATTGCTGCCTTGCGCGAAACGCTCCAACGGCGCTAAAATAGAAGCCTGATATTCCGCACAGACTGGAGGATCATTATGAACATTGCTGTTGGCAGTGATGAACGTACACATCTGACCGATTTTGTGATTGAAGAACTCAAAAAGCGCGGGCATAACCTGATCCTGTTTGGCCCTTTGTCTGACAGCGATCCGGACGTAGACTGGCCGCTTACCAGCAGCAAAGTGGCCACAAGCGTCGCCAACGGGCAAGCCGCCGAAGGTATCGTCTTCTGCTGGACGGGTACAGGAGCTTCCATTGCCGCTAATAAAGTCCCTGGTATTCGCGCCGCTCTCTGCCACGATGCCGAAACCGCTCGTGGCGCCCGCATCTGGAACCATGCCAACGTCCTCGCCCTCAGCCTACGCGCTACACCCGAACCCATTGCCAGAGAAATTCTCGATGCCTGGTTCTCCACACCCTATTCGGACGATGAATGGAATCGCCAGCAAATAGAGCGCATTAAACAACTCGAAGCCGGCCACCCCTCACCTTCACAAGGGTAGGTTTTCACGTGAATCTACCTGGGAACCGGATCATCGCCTGTAGGGACAAGGGGCTGGGTGGATGCGGTGTGGGGGCCTTGTGCTTGTCCCCGTGCCCTCGTGCCCCGCACGCTCCTCGCTCACCCCAACAAACCTATCCTTGTAAACACCCCTGTGATAGGGCTTCGCGTCCCCATTGCAATCACACTCAAGGTAAGGTATAGTTTATATGGTGAAGTTGACCTACGAGCATTAAGTCCAGCGCGAAAGAGGGAGAGCAATGCACTGGCATTTCACCCTTTATGTGTTACCCATAATGATCGCAGCAGGTATATCGGCTGCACTCGCGCGCTTCGCCTGGCGTCGCCGTCCCGCGCCCGGCGCAACCCCTTTTGCCCTGCTCATGCTGGCGGTGGCTGAATGGTCACTCGCCTATGCATTGGAACTGGTCAGCCCGAATGTAGGCCTCACGCTCTTTTGGGATAATATTGGCTGGTTTGGCGCCGCCAGCGCGCCTTCGCTCTGGCTGGCCTTCGCGCTCCAATATACCGGCCGGGCCAGATGGCTGACACGGCGCAACATAGCCTTCCTGTTCGTTGAGCCTCTCATCACCCTCTTACTCGTCTGGACCTGGCCATTCCAGGGGATACTCGAAAGTAATTTCCGGTTGGATGCCAGCCAGCCGTTCTCGGCCCTGGTGATGACCTATGGCCCCTGGTACTGGGTCAATATAGGCTATTCCTACCTGCTACTCCTTCTTGGCGCTATCTTCATCTGCGTACTCATCGTAACCCTTATGCGCTCGGCTCAGCTCTATCGCGGCCAGGCCCTCGCCCTGCTAGTTGCCGTGGCAGCACCCTGGGTTGGCAATGCGTTAACCGTCTTCGGCCTGAACCCTCTCCATCACCTGGATCTCACCCCTTTCGCCTTTACCATCACCGGTATAGCTATGGCCGGGAGCCTGTTTGGCTTCCGCCTGCTCGACATCGTGCCTGTCGCACGCGAGATGGTGCTCGAAAACATGAGTGATGCCGTGATTGTCGTGGACGAGCAAAACCGCATCGTTGATATCAATCAGGCTGCGCAACGCCTTGCCAACTGTACAGCCTCAGAGGCAGTCGCTCGCCCGTTCGCACAGGTATTCTCCGCCTGGCCGGAGCTTGTCCAACGCTACGAGTGCTCAACCGGCAGGCACGTAGAGGTTGTCCTGGGCGAGGACGAGGCCCGGCGCTACTTTGACCTGCATATTACCCCTCTGCATCGCCGCAATGGCCATCTCTCGATTACCGGCTGGCTGATCGTCTTGAATGATATCACCCAGTATAAGCGGGCAGAAAGGGCGCTCAGCGAGAGCGAAGAACGCTTCCGCAACATTTTTGAAGAAGCCCCCATCGGCATGGCTGTTGTGGGGCTGGACGGCTCCCTCTTGCAGGTAAATAAAGCTTTCTGTGACATGCTGGGCTATCAGCAACAAGAACTGGCAGCACGCAACCTTGCGACTCTTACTCACCCAGAGGACATTGGCAAGGACAGCCTTCTTGCCGCCCAGGTGCACAAAGGAGGGATTAGCAGCTATAAAGTAGAGAAACGCTATCTCATGAAGAATGGCGAAACCCTCTGGGCCGATCTCACCGTAACCATGCTTCGCAACCATGACGGCCAGGCCATCGGTACCTTGATGATGCTTGAGAACATCTTCGAGCGCAAGCGAGCCAAATTGCTCGAGGAGGAGCGCCACCACGTCGCCTATGAACTACACGATGGACTGGCCCAGGTTGCAGCCAGCGCTCATCAACACCTGCAAGCCTTTGCCAATCATTATCGCCCACGCTCCCCCCAGGCAAGGCAGGAGCTTGACCGCGCGCTACAGCTCGCGCAGCTCTCGGTCAAGGAAGCCCGCCGGCTCATCGCCGGCTTGCGCCCCACCGCCCTGAACGACTTTGGTCTGGCTACAGCCTTGCGCCTGCAAGTCGAAGCGCTCCGTACTGACGGCTGGACCATCACCTACCATGAAACGCTCGGCTCAGAACGCCTCCCTCCCGCCATCGAAACAACCCTCTTCTGGGTCGCACAAGAAGCCCTTACCAATATACGCAAGCACGCTCACACCACTCGCGTCCATCTTTCGCTCGAGCGCCAAGAGTCTACCGCCCGCTTAGAGGTGCAGGATTGGGGCCAGGGCTTCGAGCCTCTGGTCGTGCTCCGCGGGGCTCTGCCCGGCGAGCACCTTGGACTGCGCGAAATGGAGGAACGCGCCGAGCTTGTCGGCGGTCGCCTCATCGTCTCCAGCAGGCCAGGTATCGGTACTCTTATAGTTGCCGTCGTCCCCCTGTTCTCATCTACTCTTGAGAGGAGTACTGTTCCATGAGCACTGATTCATCATCCCAATCTCAGCAAAAATCTAAAACAGCGCGCCTGGTCATCGTTGACGACCACGAGCTTGCCAGGGCCGGCCTGCGCGCTATGCTCACCGGCCAGCGCGGCCTGGAACTGGTTGGCGAGGCAAAAAATGGCCGCGAGGCGGTCGAACTTTGCCGGCGCTTGCAGCCAGACCTGGCCTTGATCGATGTGCGCATGCCAGAACTGGATGGCCTGGCAACCTGTCGCGCCATTAAGATGGCATGCCCTGCTACCAGACTCATCCTCATAACCATACACGAAAATCCTGAGTACTTACTTGAGGCCCTCAAGGCCGGCGCCGCTGCCTACCTGCTCAAAGACATTACCCAGCGCGAACTCATCGAAACAGTGCGCTGCGTCTTGCGAGGCGATTCGATCTTAAACAAGGAACTCATCATCCGCCTCCTGGGCCACGTAGCCAGCCAGGCACCCAGGCAGCCACCGCTCCTGCTGGAACCACTCTCCTCTCGCGAGCGCGAAGTCCTGCAACTGCTCTCTCAGGGCCAGACCAATCGCGAGATTGCCCGTAATTTGACGCTTAGTGTGGGCACAGTCAAAAATCATGTCGAGCACATCCTCGACAAACTTGGCGTCTCTGATCGCACTCAAGCCGCCGTGCGTGCCCTCGAACTCGGTCTGCTCCAGTTCCCCGCCGGCTCGAATGGCGAAATCATCAATTTCCCCCCCTCAGCCCACTAAAAAATATGCCATATGGCCTATGAAAAACTAGCCATATGGCATTAGCTAAAGCTCTTCATGTATCCTATACTATAAATGTACTGGTGGTTACCCAGTAACAGGCATGCAAACCTGATTGGCGCCCACAGGGAACCGCCTCTACTGTGTGTCGCAGGGGGGACTTTAGCGCGCACAGTAGGGGTGGTTCCTTGCGGTTGCCCCCGTTTTGTCAGCACAGCTTACTACTACCCATCTTCACTGTCAAGCAAAAAAGAAAAAATAATTACCCCTTGCTTGTTTCAAATTTTTATGGTATACTCTTCTTAAAGCAACCAGGCAGCAATTCCTCCTGCCAGCACCACCTGTTCCTCTTCTACCGTCTTCACCAGTATCGTCGATTCTCCTAGTCTCCACGAAAGGTTTCCCGCATGTCTCTCTTCGACCAGCACCTCGCCCGCTTCTCCCTCAACAACGTCACCTCGCGCCCACTGCACTGGCTCTGGCACCAGCGCATCCCCCTGGCTCATCTGACCGTCCTCTATGGCCTGCCCGGTTCTGGCCTCTCCCTGCTCAGCCTTACCCTGGCTGCCATCGTCACCTCCGGTCGCTCCTGGCCCGATGGCTCTCCCTGCTCCCAGGGCCACGTCGTCCTCGTCGCCCCCTCCGACTCCCCTGCTCACTCCATCAAACCTCGCCTCGAAGCCGCTGGCGGCGACCCTTCTCGCATCCTCTTGCTCAATACCGTCACGGCCCCTGCTCCCACCTCCTCTCGTCGCAACCATTCCTCGCTCGACTCTCAACCGGCCAGCACCACCATCGAACGCCCCTTCTCCTTTGCGGAGGACCTGCCCTTGCTGGAAGACGTTATCCGTCGCTCCAGCGCCCAGCTCGTCATCCTCGACTCGCCTGAGCTTACGCGCGAGTCCCTCCTGCGCCCACTTTTGCCTCGCCTGGCTCACCTGGCTGCCCAGACCGGTTGCGCCATCCTGCTCGTGCGCCCGCTCACCAAATCCTTGCCGCAAAATCTCGACCCTTCCCGCCTGCACGCGCTTCCCAACCTGGCTGCCGTTCATAGCGCCCTCTTGCTGGCTCCTCATCCCGATGACGAGCAGTCTCGCTTGCTCCTTGCCGTCAAACACAGCCTCTCGCTGGCCCCAGTCACTCTCGCTCTGGCCATCAGCGAGCAAACCGCTGGTCTGGCTGTCCCTATTATCTCCTGGCAAGGTGAGTTCAGCTTTCCTCCCTCCGCAACGCAGCAAGCTCAGGAGGAGCAGGCCAGTATGCGGCAAACGCTCCTTGGGCTCCTGCAGGCCAACGATACCCCGCTCACCCGTGACATCCTGCTTCGCCTCTTCGGCAACGACCCTCCCGTTCACCGCTTGCTCCAGCGCCTGCTTCTCTCCCAGGAGATCGTCTCGCCCGCCCCCGATCTCTTCACGACCCCCAATCATCCCTGCCTGCAACAATTTGAACCGTAGAGGCCCGATTATGATTG
>CADDZH010000074.1 GCA_902812455.1 Chloroflexota bacterium
CCGAGAAGGTAGCTCCATAGCCGAACTGGCTTTCTACAAGCAGTTGGCCACCGTGATCTTCAACGAGCCTGCGCGTGATCGGTAAGCCCAGGCCAATGCCATGCGCTTTGGTGGTAAAGAACGGCTGGAAGATGCGTTCGATCTGCTCTGGCGCTATACCTGTGCCGGTATCGCTTACTGAAAGCTCGACCCAGGTGACGGGGGCGATGCAAGCGTCCTCACCACCCATCACCGCTGCTCCCGCCCCTACGGCTGTTGTTTGATGCGCTTCTTGAATAGTATGCGCTGGTACAACTCTGCAGGAGATGGTGAGTATGCCTCCTTCGGGCATAGCCTGGACGGCATTGGTGTACAGGTTGAGCAGGACTTGCTCTATCTGCGCTACGTCTACATAAACCGGCGGTACGTCCTGGTAGACACGGTGGATAACGATGCCAGCTTCAAGGCACTGTGTTTGGATCATGTTCAGGACGTGATCGCTCAGTTCTGTCAGGTTGCAGGCGACGCAGTGCAGTTGCCGTGGCTTTGCGAAGAGTAGCAAGTCGCGCACAATCGCATCGAGTCGCTCCACCTCTTTTTGCACAATCTGCACGGATTCTAGCGCTTCCCCCCGTGCTTCGCTCGGCAGGCGCGCACCCTCGCCGGGGGCGAAGTAAGAATCGGCCTTGCTTACAGTTATGTCTTGCTGATTGCCGGACAGGTCGTCCTTCAACATCTGCATGGACGTTTTAATTGAGGCAAGAGGATTGCGTACTTCGTGGGCAACGCTGGCAGCCATCTCGCCGAGTGTTGCCAGGCGATCCAGCCGGCGTTTTTCCTCTTCCAGCCGGTGAATAGAAGTCACATCGGTGAATGTGACCAGGGTGCCGATGCGCTCATATTGATCATTATGTAAGGGGACGAAATGGGCATTGAGTACTATCTCTCGTCCTTGCCGCTCTACGGTGATCATGGTTTCAGAGACGCCAGGCATAGCATAACGAGTGGCGAGTTGATCGCTGAGAGCAGGAAGCGTATATTGCGCACGTTTACTGAAGGTCTCTATAGGGGCTGGTACGTTGAGGATGTCCTGAACCGGCTGGCCCAGCGCTTCATATGGATGATATCCCAGGATGGCGCCCGCAGCGCGATTAAATGTCGTAATGCGCCCAGCGAGATCAAAAGCAATCAGTCCACTTGGAACACTTTTCAGGATGAGTTCCTTGAGTCGCTGATCGTCTAACACCTGGCGTAGTAACTTGCGAGCCTCGTTGCGGGCCTCGATAACATCGGTCACAAGGCGCATATTTTCAAGAACGGCGCTTGCCTGGTTTGCTAAGACCTGGAGTAAGACAAGCTCTTCGCGTCGTAGTTTGCAGGTGCGATAGTAAGCGCCAGCGATAATCCCCAGCACGTCCGGCTCGTGCCCGGCGAGAGGTTCTTGTAAAAGCTTGTCTACAGCATCTCCGGTCTCATTCATCCTTTGTGGGAGCGTTTCTTGTGGGTATCCATGGAGCGGCTCATCCCTGTACGGAGTATCAGGTGGGTAAATCCGCTTAATACCTCTTCCCCGGAGAGAGGCTACTGTAGAGTGCCAATGCATTGGCACATTGAAGCGCAGGGGAATAGCAAAAAAGGTTTTGATGTTTGCTGGCAGGTGCTCCAGGTAGGCTGCTGAATACCTGTCTCCTGGGCGCTCAATCACCAGGGGAGTGTCTTGCTGCTTGCTAAAATGTGCCAGGAGCATTTCCTGTAAAGTGGAGCTAAGCCAGGAAGATGGGGTAGCAGATGGCGAAGCGAGCAGGATCACCTGGCAGAGGTCAGCTCCCGTAATTTCCTTTGTGCGCTGGATGATGATGCTCTGGATGCGGTCGTTATCGTACATAGAGCAATTCAACTGGCTGGAGATGCTATTGAGAAGGGACAGCTCCTGGATACGCTCGCGGTCTCGTTCCAAAAGGCGAGTGTTTTCCAGCAGCAGCGCAACCACGCTAGCTACAGCTTCCAGTACAGGCAAATCCGAGGCTGACCACGAGGCAAGCTCGATAAACTGGCCCTGCCTACCATCTGGCCTACGGGACACATGTCCTCCGCTTTCCTGCATAGCCGCATTGCTGCGGAAAGCAACGAGCACACCGGCTGCTCGCTGCCGGTAGATGAGAGGCACAGCAACAAGTGGCGGATTGGGACTCACAGGTGGATTGGTAATAGCATGACGAGTCTGCCATGCCTGCGCCTCAAAATGATTGCTATTAAGATCGATAGGGTTGATATGTGCGATAGATAGAAGGGCAGTTGACCAGCCAGGAATATCATCGAATGAGCCGGCTGCAAATTGTAATGTTTCACCTATGCGCTGGTAAAGCAGGACACAGCGGCACCTGAGCAGTGTTGCCAGCCGGCGAGGCAAGCTATCCCTCAGGGTATGGTAATCGGTGACGGCGCTGAACTCATTGAGAAGAGCGGTTATGATCGCTGGTGCGCTCAGGCTCAGGATTTCACTTTGCTGCTCCACTTCCATCTTCCATATCCCCCACAAACCAGGAAACAACGATATGTGCTCCTCTATCACTATACCAGATATCGCGGTTTTTTGCATCAAAAAGCGCAGATTATGAACAAATTGTCATAAGGTCCGGGTATGTCATGCTGAGCGAAGCGAAGGGTCTCTGTCGATCGACAGAGACCCTTCGCTTCGCTCAGCATGACATGGTTTGGCTGTTTACCCTATCAAAAACTCTTCTTCACAATTGAACCTTGCCTAAGCTACAATGATATAGATATAGCCATTATATATGGCAATATTGCGCGGGGAGGCGTAATGATATGAGTTTACCGAACGAAACGCAAGAATCTCAGGAATCTCAAGAATCGCAGCAGGCGCCAGGGGGCCTTACTGTACATCTCCCCCATTCAGTTCATAAAGCAAGATGGGCAGCGCTTGTTGGTGCTCTAGCCATTGGCCTGCTCTATGCGGCCCTGCCTCCCAGTATCAGGATTGGTCCTTCCTGGCTGCCCTTAGCGCTGGTGGTCATACTGGCACTGCCTTTCGTAGCCACCACTCTGACCAGGCGCACGCTTCACCATGTAGCTGCTCGCATTATCGCGTTTGCCTTATTAGGCGTGGTCACTGCAGCCCTGGCAACAGGTGTGACTATGCTGATCGTTACGCTCCCCACGAACAAACACCCCATTGTACTTTTGCAGGCCGCAACACTGCTCTGGTGCTCGAATATCCTGGTATTTGCGCTCTGGTACTGGGAAATCGACGGAGGCGGCCCCGTCAAGCGCCATCTTTCAGGACACAAAGCCGCAGACTTTATGTTTCCGCAACAGGTGGATGGAAATAAGAGCAAGTGGGTTCCGCTCTTTCCCGATTACCTCTTCCTGGCCTTTACCGGCGCAACTGCGCTTAGCCCTGCTGATACCTATCCTCTCACCCGGCCGGCAAAGATGCTCATGATGATAGAGGCGCTCATTTCTATGGCAATTGTTGTGCTGCTCGCCTCACGTGCTGTAAATATCCTGAGCGGTTAGCCAGATTGATTACACCCGGTAGGTCACTTCCTGTCCTTCCTGGTCGCCGGCCCTCCTGAGCACACTTTTTGCGGGAACAGTAGAGGCCACTTCGCGCCCACCCTTAAAGATGTGCAGGCGAGCGGGCAAGAGGCGCAGAGCTTCAAACGCCGAGGGGGCATCAAGCACGAGAAAATCTGCCGGCTTCCCCTCTTCAATGCCGTACTGATCCTGAATACGCAGCGTTCTTGCGGCATTAAGCGTAATCAGATCAAGCACGTCGTTGATCTCCTCGTAGCCGCTCATGTGGCAGAGAAAGAGCGCGAGCTGCGCGGCGGCCAGCATATCGCCTCTTCCTAGCGGGAACCAGGGATCCATGATGGAATCGTGGCCAAGCGCAACATTGACTCCTGCTGCCAGCAGCTCTTTCACGCGAGTGATGCCGCGCCGCTTAGGATAGGTGTCGAAGCGCCCCTGCAACACGACGTTATCGAAGGGGTTGGCCACCACGTTCACCTGTGCGCGCGCCAGCAGGCGGATAAGCTTGAACGCGTAGGCGTTGTCATAGGAATGCATAGCTGTGCAGTGGCTGGCCGTGACCCGTCCCTGCCATCCCTGCTCGATGGTGTCTGCCGCCATCACTTCTGTGAAGCGCGAGTTGGGATCATCGGTTTCGTCACAGTGGCAGTCGATGTCGCGATTGAACTCTTTTGCCAGGGCAAAGGCGTAATGCACATCCTCGACGCCCATGTCGCGTGTCCACTCGTAATGCGGGATGCCTCCAACCACGTCGCAGCTCAGTTCCATCGCCTTGCGCATCAGTTCTTGCCCGTTTGGGAAGGAGAAAATGCCATCCTGGGGAAAGGCCACAAGTTGCAGGTTGCAGATATCGCGTACTTCTTCGCGCACCTCGATCAGCGCTCTCAGCGCGGTCAGGCTCGGATCGCAGACATCCACATGGCTGCGGATATGGAGGGTTCCCTGGGCTACTTCCCAGCGTATCTCTTCCAGCGCTCTCTGCTTGACATCCTCATGTGTCAGACTTGGTTTGCGCTCGCTCCAGATCTGAATGCCTTCCAGGAGCGTGCCCGTCGCATTGTAGCGAGGTTGGCCTACAGTCAGCACGGCATCGAGATGAACATGCGCATCGATGAAGGGCGGTGTGACCAGCCTTCCAGCGGCATCGATCTCTCTAGCGGCGCTATCTGAGGAAAGTTCGCTGGCGATCGTGGCAAAGCGTCCATCTTTGACTGCGATATCGACGAGACCCTGGCGGCGATGAAGCTGCGCGTGACGAATAATGAGATCGTAATGCATAGCAAATACCTCAAAAAATAGAACCAGGGCGACGAACGCCGCCCTGGTATGGTACACGTATCACAGGTGTACAGGCGCCTTTGCTAGCCCCCTGCCTTTTCTACCTCTACAACTGGTTTTTCCTCAGTAGGGATAGGACGCTGTCTCAGCTCGATGGGGCGCAGGATCAGGTAGGCAATGAGCGCCATCACCAGACCCAGCTCAAAGCCGATATCGATGCCAAAGGGCGGGTTGAGTACCTTAGCCAGTGGCCCTGTAAACAATGCCTGGGAGGCTCCCAGGTATACGCCGACCAGGCCAATCGCCATAGAGACGATCGCGGCCCAACCAAGCGGTAGCCTGCTCGCATTGTTCCAGTCATCGACGTTATACTTCCCGCGCCTGAACACGAAATGTTCGGCGATGAGAATGATAGCAAAAGGACCGAGCCAGTAGGCAATAATGAGCAGGAAGCTGTCAAGCGTGTTGGCGAAGTTGACCGAGCCAGCGATGGCTATACACACGTAGATCACCGCGCCGATGAACGTCCAGACGTAGCGCTTCACACGCTGGAATGCTTTGCCAAGCACCTGCATAGACAGGCCGAGGCTGTAATCGTTGGGGATGTTATTGGCAACGACGCTGAGGGCCAGCAGCACTAGGAGGAAGGTTCCGAAGCCGCCCAGCGGACTGACAACGGCGGAGAAAAGACCACCGACGCTGTTGCTGGTGAAAGCGGCATTCCAGGCTTTGTCGCTCGCGAGTGCCGTCGTGAAGGCCATGCCCAGCGTTTCCAGCAGGATGCACGGGACGAAAATGCCCAGGAATGTCCACCAGAAGACTTCACTGGGGGGCGTATTCTCCGGCTGGTTGACGTTGTAGTCAGCGGCGTAAGAAGTCCAGCCGGTGGCGAAGCCATAGACCGCGCCGCCAAAGGTGATGAAGCCGGCTACTTCCGCGATGCTGAATGCGGGCGTAGCTGTGATTCTGAAATGGGGTACGCCAACAATAAACATGATAAAGAACATGACCGCCATCGGTATCCAGGCGTAACGCTCATAGCGATGCACGTACCTGTAGCCGTAGATGCTGACGAGCGTGGTGAGGACAGCGATGATCAGTACACCGGCCCATAGTGGGATGATGTGATTGCTGAGCGAGACCACCAGTTGGCCGCCGACGATCACGTTCACAGCAGACCAGCCAATGCAAGCGGCGACATTGAAGATCGCCATGATGATCCCGCCGACCCAACCGAAGGAAAAGCGTGCGATAGTCATCTGGCGTAAACCAAGCTTCGGGCCAAGAGTGGAAAGGATGCCAGGAGCCAGGCAGCCAAGAGCATTGAAGATAATGATCACTGCCAGGCTATCCCAGAAGCCGAGACCAAATAGCGGGATAGCCAGCGTACCAAGGGCAACGGTCGAGATCACCAGGTTGGCCGAGAGCCACATCGTAAAATTATCCAGAATGCGGGTGTGAGTACGGGTCGCCGGTGAGACCCGCTCAATACCGTGCGTCTCGATTCCTCGTTCTTCAGGAATCGCAACAACATCGGAAACATCAGAAGCCATGAGATCCTATCCTCCTTGTGCAAGAACTAGAAAAGCTTTGTACTTTACAACGATTGGGCTAAACGATTGGGCTACAGTAAGTATACCAAACTTATTGCTAAGTATCTAGGGGGTATTGGGTGAAAAGGACACCAGTACTGTAAGATGATGGTACGGTTTTGATGAGGTTAGACTGGCTATTGACAACGCTTGCAGTGTTGGCTATACTGACAGTGCGCCAATGCTTAGCGTGGTGACCGTAGCTCAACTTGGTTAGAGCACTGGATTGTGGCTCCAGTGGTTGCGGGTTCAAGTCCCGTCGGTCACCCTTTTTTATTTTTGGTTTCTATGATACCATAGCCTCAGTCTGTCCAAGCAGTAGAAACATCTATGACAAGAAAAGAACAGGAACAGCCAAAGGTTAAGAGAAGCCGCATACCAACCTTCAAGACTATCGAGGAAGAGGCAGCTTTTTGGGATACGCATTCAAGTGAAGAATTTGCGGATGAGCTTACTCCTGTCGAGAATGTGAAGTTCGTCAGAGCCAGCTCAAAGAAGGCTCTTACTGTCCGTATCGACGAAGACACATTTGAGGAACTCACTAGAGAGGCGAGAGAGAAAGGTATAGGCCCATCAACGCTTGCTCGGATGCTGATACTGGAGCATCTCCGGGCAAGAAGAGCTTCTTAAAGAGACAAATATATGTCCCACTTTGTAAAATCCCCATGTGATGATGGCGTCGTCAAAACCGGGCCTTTACCGGCGCGCAGGGCGCCAAATGTGGGTTTATGGGTGCTCGTGGCTACTATCCTCGGGTCGAGCATGGCCTTCATCGATGGTTCGGTCGTCAATGTCGCGCTGCCTGTGATTCAGGTGGATTTGAACGCGACGGCCACAGATGTGCAATGGGTTGTTGAAGCCTATTTGCTCTTTCTCTCCGCATTAATACTTGTGGGCGGCTCGTTAGGGGATCACTTCGGGCGGCGGCGCATCTTCGCTATTGGCATCATTATCTTCATCGCTTCCTCAATCTGGTGCGGTCTCGCGCCTAACCTGCTGCAACTGGTGCTGGGGCGGGCCATTCAGGGTATCGGCGGTGCTCTGCTCGTGCCTGGCAGCCTCGCTATCATCAGTGCCTCATTCAGCGAGGAGCAGCGCGGGCGAGCCTTTGGAACATGGTCGGCTTTCACTTCGGTCACATCAGTTATCGGCCCTGTGCTCGGCGGCTGGCTTGTCCAGTATGCCTCGTGGCGCTGGGTATTTTTCTTGAATGTTCCACTTGCCATTATTGTGTTGATCGTGCTCTTCTGGCGCGTGCCGGAAAGCCGTGACGAGGAGCTACGCGGCAGCAGACTCGACTGGCTCGGCGTGTTGCTGGCAACGATTGGGCTGGCCGGTATCGTCTATGGATTGATCCAGGCCGGTTCATTAGGCCTCACAGCGCCGCAAGTTATCATCCTTCTGGTGATTGGTGTTGCTATACTTGTGGTATTCCTGTTTGTTGAGAGCCGGGTTGCCTCGCCGCTGGTGCCGCTTTCGCTCTTTCGCTCTTCCACCTTTAGCGGAACGAATCTCCTGACATTGTTCTTGTATGCCGCCCTGAGCGCTATCACCTACTTTCTCCCGTTCAACCTGATCCAGGTGCAGGGCTACTCGCCAACAGAAGCGGGCGCGGCTTTTGTTCCTTTTGTCGTGATCATGTTCTTGCTCTCGCGAGTGATTGGCGGCTTCGCAGATCGCTATGGACCCAGACCTATGCTCATTATCGGCCCAAGCATCACTGCCATTGGTTTCATCCTCTTTGCGCTTCCAGGAATTGGAGGAAGTTACTGGCTCACTTACTTCCCAGCAGTGGTCGTGATGGGAGTTGGCATGACTATTACCGTCTCCCCGCTCACGACAGCGGTTATGGGTGCGGTGGAGGCTCGCCACGCAGGGATTGCGTCGGCCATCAACAATGCCGTTTCCCGCATGGCTGGTCTGCTGGCTATTGCTGTCCTGAGCATCGTGATGGTATCAGTCTTTGGCAGCAGCCTTGAACAGCAGCTTTCGACCTTGCCGGTAGCACCTTCATTGAAACAAAGTATCGCTGTTCAGCACTTCAAGCTGGCAGGCATTACGATACCCGGGGGAGTGGATCAGGGAACGCGCGCCCTTCTGAAGACGGCTATCGATGGCGCGTTTGTGAGCGGCTTTCGCATCGTAGCCCTGACCTGCGCGGCTCTTGCCCTGCTCAGTGCGCTGGCCGCGTGGTTGATGGTGCGAGGGAAAGTAGCGCGAAGAGAGGCGGTGGTAGACATTCACCCGGCTCAAACACCGGCTGGCAATATAGATCAACCATGAGAGATTGAGGCTATCTGGTAGATGTCCCTCTTTGATGTTTATATGGCTGTTGATTGGAGCGCCCGCAATGTGCCCAGCCCGAAAAAGCCAACTGCTGATGCTCTCTGGGTGGGAGAGTGTCTTGCTCATCAGATAACAGGAGAGGAAACGTGTAACGAAACCTACTGGCGCACGCGCCATGAATGTGTGGCGTTTCTGCGCGAGCGCCTGCTGCATCACATAGATCGGGAGCGGCGTGTCCTGATCGGCTTCGATTTCGGCTTTAGCTACCCGGCTGGTTTTGCTGACGCCCTTGATCTACAGGGAGATACGCCTCCCTGGCGGCGTATCTGGGATATGCTTGCCGGTATGATCGAGGATAGGCCTGATAATAGCAATAATCGCTTCACTGTCGCCGCCGAACTCAATGCTCGTTGCGGTGAAGCCATTCCCGGTCCCTTCTGGGGCTGCCCGGTTGGCGTGCGCCTGCCTTTGTTGTTGCCCACCAGCCCCGTTTACCCATATCCGGTGCGGCATGACCTGGTATTGCAACGACTGCGCAAGGTGGATGCCAGGGAGCGAGCCATGCAGCCAGCCTGGAAGCTCTACGGCACGGCCAGCGTCGGCAGTCAAATGCTTGTGGGTATTCCTTACGTTCGCCGGTTGCGCGATGATCCGGCACTCTCACCTCTCAGCCGTATCTGGCCTTTCGAGATAGGCTTTACTGCCCGTCTGGTTCCTGCTCGTGGTCCTTCCATTCTCTTCGTCGAAATCTGGCCCGGCATTGTCTCTCACCTGCTCGATCCTGCTATTGCCATTCGCGATCGGGCGCAGGTGCGAGCCATGGTGCGCTGGTTTGCCGAGCTGGATGCTGCTGGCCTGCTTGGCAAGCTATTTGATGTGCCTGAACATATTTCTGAGAGGCAGCTTCAGCAATGTATCGAAGAGGAGGGCTGGGTGCTGGGCGCTGGGGTTTACAGTCGCAAGAAGACGTCGTGATATACCTGCGAATCTGCTGGAAGATAATTCCGCTAGGCCGCCCTTCGACGATTGAATATTGCGTTGTAGATGAGAAGCAGTATGAGAAGTACAGGCAGGGAAACAGCGAGGTTAGCCAGGGTAAGCCCTAAAAACTCATTGATAGCGATTGTTGCTGCATACTGGTATTTGATTGTATCGCCAATCGTCACGATGATATTAGAGATACCTATCCCTATAAGGCTCAGGATCATGGCAAGAACAAATGACGGTGCTTTGTTGTAGCGACCGTGTGTAATATTAAATGCAATGCCTGGAATAAGACAGAAGATGGCATCACTCAGGTACAAGTACCAGGGCGTAAAGAAACCATGAAAGGCAATGTAATCCCCGGCTATAGCGCCGGCCAGAACGCAAACCAGCCCGACCCAGACGCCAAACTCGACAGCGAAGAAGAGGGGGACGGTGAAGAACAGAGCGGTCAGGAGAACATAAGGAGTGATGTACAAAAGCACACCGCTAGCAGAGGGGAAGATGGGGTTCAGCAGAGGGGAATTGGGAAAGCTGTGGATGATGATTGAACCAAGGGCATAATCAAGGCCTATAAAGATAGCGGTGCCAATCAGCAGGGCCAGCAAGCGGATTCCACCACTCACTTTCCTGGGAGCCTGCTGTGCCTGTGTGGCTGGACCCCATTGGGGTGACGTGGTGATAGGGGCAGGATTGGTGATCGGAGAAGCAGGCGTATATGCATATGGGCCTGACGGGTTCGTGTTGATAGGAGGATAAGCATACGGATTTGGCTGTGCTGGAGGTGGAGCGTAAGGATTTGCTTGTAATGGAGGCGGTGGAGGTGGTGGAACAAACTCTGTTTCCGGTATCGATGCCGATTGGGAAAGCCTGACCGGCTCGAAGTCATAACGTGGTTTCACTACAGTTGGCTGGTAGGCCTGTTCGAGCGCTGTGGCAAACGCCTGGACGGTCATGAAACGCTGGTGCGGGTCTTTGGCAAGGGCCGTCATCACGACCTGCTCGATATCAGGAGAGATGGTTGGCGCTCTTTCGCGTAAAGGGGGCGGTGTTGCGAACATGTGCTGGGTACACAATTCAGTGAAAGACCCATGGAAGGGACGATCGCCGGTCAGCCACTCGTAGACTACGATGGCCAGGGAATACTGATCGCTGGCCGGACGAGGCCTCCCCTGGATTTGCTCAGGGGACATGTAGGCTACAGTACCGATCACATCCTGTGTGCTCTGATAACGCGAGCTTTGCGCGACCAGCGCAATGCCAAAATCGCTCATCAGCACCTCGTTGTGTCGTCCCAGCAGCATGTTTTCCGGCTTCACATCGCGATGCACCAGTTTCTCATTATGAGCATATTGCAGGGCAGAAGCTATCTGTTTAACATAGCCAATGATAATATCCAGTGGAAGCTGCGTGCCCTTTGGATGGCGCTGGCGTAATGTGCCGTTAGGTGCGTAATCCATGACCAGGAAGGGAGCGGTACCTTCCAGGCCATACTCGAGCACGCGTACAATGTTGGGGTGAACGAGGTGAGCGATGGTGCGAGCCTCGAGCCGAAATTTGTCTGCGTCATCGCTTATCAACTGGGTGCGCAGCACTTTGATAGCTGCCTGTGTGCCAAGATGAATATGCTCGCCAAGATAGACCTCGGCAAAGCCACCTTCCCCCAGCTTGCCTATCACCCGGTAGTTTCCTAACTGCTGTCCTATGCGGTCGCCCATCATACACCTCGTTTGATATTCTTTCCAATCTATGCGAATTGTAGAGGATTTTGGCAAGAAAGTCAACAATTACCCAGGAGGATGCAGAGCCTTACGAGTATTGTCTAAATGTTCGCGGCTGGGATGCGGCGGTTCCTTGTAGCGAGGAGGAGCGTGTAGGCGATGGAATACTTCGGCGGCAATGTAGGAGAAACCTGATAATGCCGCGATGTAGAAACTCACGGGAAAGTGCCCCGCGAATGCCAGGAATAATCCAAGCCAGGTAAAAGCCAGCGCCAGTGCGACTGCCAACACGATGGTGGTAAGTGGGCGATGCGCCAATCGTCCTGCCGTCGCTGCGGGCGCCACCAGCAACGCGAAAACGAGCAGGACGCCTACAACCTTCACCGCCTCGGCGATGGTAGCGGCCAGGACGATCATAAAGGCGATTGAAAGCAGTTGCACAGGGATACCGCGCGCCTGAGCTACTTCTGGATCAATCGAAGCAAAGAGCAGGGGGCGGAACAGCCATGCTATGATGAACAGCACCGCAAGGCTAGAAAAGGCCATCACCAGCACATCGCTACGCGAAACGCTCAAGAGGGAGCCGAAGAGAATGTTCACGGTTTCGGTTGCGAACTGAGTGTAAAGATTGAGAAAGAGGACGCCCAATCCAAGCGCAAACGAGAGGATCATGCCGATTTCGATATCGCGTCCCCGTACTCGTTCACCTAAAGCGCCCATTCCAAGAGCTGCTACGATGGTGAAGGCGAAGGTTCCCAGGAGCGAGCTGATACCAAGCAAGGCCGCTCCGGTTGCACCTGCGAAGCCAATGTGCGAGAGGGCGTGACCTGCGAATGCCTGCGCTCGCAGCACCACGAAGTAGCCTACCACGGCTGCCACGATAGCAACAACGGTGCCTGCAAGAAATGCGTTCTGGACAAATTCAAGCTGGAATACCTGCATCATATCTTATCCCCTAAATCGTTCATGCTCTCGTATAAGGCGTCGTTTCCTGCAAAACAGCAGGGGGAAGATTCGTTCTCGCCCTGGCCCTTCTGCCAGTCCAGAGTGGCGAAAGCAGCCGTACAGGAAGATAGACGCCAAAAGAGAGTGTTGCAATACAGAAGCTCACAGGCCAATCTCCATAAGCTGCCAGCAGTATGCCGGCCCAGGTGTAGAGCAGCCCAAGACACATCGCGAGCGCAATCGCCCAGAGCGGCCGGTGGACCAGCCGGGCAGCCGTTGCCGCAGGCCCAACAAGCAAGGTGAAGATGAGCAATACACCAACGATCTGCACCGAGATGGAAACCGTAACCGCTACGAGTACCAGAAAAATGATGGAAAGCAAGCGCACCGGAACCCCTCGCGCCTGCGCTACTTCCGGGTCAATCGAACTGAACAGCAGTGAGCGAAACAATATCAATATGGTACCGAGCGCGAGAGCGCTGAAAAGAATAGTGATCAGTACATCCACCCGGCTTATGCCTAAGATCGTGCCAAAGAGAATACTGTATGCCTGTTCTGCATAGCCCTGGTAGAGCGAGAGGAAGAGGATGCCGAATCCGAGTCCAAGCGTCATGATGATACCAATGGCGATGTCGCGCTCGCGTAGCTCTTTGCCCAGTAGACCAATACTGACACCTGCAGAGATGGTAAAGGCGAGTAGCCCGGCAACGGGATCAAGTCCCAGCAACACTGCGCCTGCCGCTCCAGCAAAGCCAATGTGCGAGAGCGCATGGCCCGCGAAGGTCAATCCGCGCAGGATGACAAAATAGCCCACGATGGCTGCGACGATGGCAACGACAGAGCCAGCGATAAAGGCGTTTTGCATGAACTGGTATTGTAACAGGTTGATAAACATACCTTTGCTCGCGAACTATGCCTGGATATTATTGGTATTTCATATAGTCATGATTCGGCGCCCACAACGAATATGCGATCCAGCGCGTGGACAACTTCGACGGGTGAGCCATATAACCTGGTTAACTGCTCGCTTGTGATCACCTCGTCGGGCCTGCCAATAGCGCTATGCCCGTTGGCTATGTAAATGACCCGGTCTACAACAGGGAGCAAGGGATTGATATCGTGCGAGACCAGCAGGACGGTAACATTCCGAGAGCGGTTAATCCCGGCAATAAGATCGACAATGTCTTGCTGGTAAGCGAGATCGAGGTTTGCCAGCGGCTCATCGAGCAACAGAAGCCGGGGATTGGTCAGCAGCGCCTGAGCGATCAATAAGCGCTGTTGCTCGCCTCCAGATAACTGCCCGATGGGGGCATTGGCGAAAGAGCTTGCGTCAACCTCATCCAGTGCTTTATCGATAATGGCGTGACGTTTGCGGCTCGGCCAGCCTGGTCCCCAGTGATCGCCGTCAAGTCCAAAGCCAACGATATCGCGTGCTCGCAGCGCTAAATCGGTTTCAAGTATGCGGTGCTGCGGTGCATAGCCGATGGCTTTATTGCCACGCCGTGGCACTTTCCCCAGCACGCGCACAATGCCGGCGTCCGGCTTCAGCAAGCCCAACAGCATTTTTAGCAGCGTGCTTTTCCCGGCTCCATTCGGGCCAAGCACAACGATAAACTCTCCCTCGTAGATCGTCATATTCATGTCCTGCAAAATGGTACGCCCACCCAGCGAGATACCGGCGTTTTGGAGAGTTATTACAGGCTCACGGCTCATAAGATGGTCTCCTTATCTCTCACCCCTCTATGAGGCAGTTTGCAAAGCTTGCTCTAGCAGGTTGAGTTGATCGAGCATCCATTGCTGGTATGTCTTCCCCGCTGGCATCGTTTCTGTCACCGGAACGATAGGAATATGCTGGGCTAAAGCCTCTTTTTGCAAATTCGTCGTGATCGGTGTCACTGTTTGCTCGTTGTAAATGAGCACTTTGATCTGCCGCCGGTTCACCTGGTTATTAGCTGTCACGACTGTGCCTGCCGGCGGATCGTTGCCCTCTGCAATAGCTTTTTGGAAAGCCGCTGGCGTCAGTACGTGAAGACCCATTGGTAGCGCCTGGTAAAGGTAGATGGTCTCCGTGAGGCCTACCGGTGTGCCCGCGTATCTCTTTTTAATCTCAATCATCTTCTGGGTGATTGCTTCTAATGATTGAATAAATGCCTGGAGATTGTGCTCAAAATAGGCTTTATCTTTGCTGTCAACTTTTTCCAGGGCATTGGTCATGGCACGCGCAATATCCTGGATATTGTCGATTCCATACCATACATGCGGATTATCAGGGAGTTTGTGAGTGGCGATATCGGCTGCTACCAGCACGATGCGGCTGCTGTTGGGTGAGGCTGAGAGCAGCTTATCCATCCAGGTATCGTAGCCTCCACCGTTCTCAATCACGATTTTGGCTGCGCTCACTTCTAGTGCAGCGCGCACGCTGGATTCGTATTGATGTGGATCGACATTGGGATCGGAAAGTATGCTGGTGACCGAGACATATTTCCCTCCAAGTTGCTGAACGATATTGCCATAAAAATTTTCCGCCGCCACAACTGGAATGCCGCTTGAGGAGATGGGAGCAGAAAAGCCCCCCAGGGTTGTACACGCGCTCAGCCCAGAAAGTCCCAGGATGAGCATACAAATGAACACTATTCTTCTCAAGCGATGCATCGTTCTTTTCCCTCTGTTAAATGATACCTTGTATCGTTAGCAGGAGTATAGCATGTCATTGTTAGTGTGTCAATGATACAAGGTATCATTAACAGGGGTATTGGAGCGTTCATGTCTTTTGCGGAGGAAAAATTGCAACCGCTGGCATGGGAAAATCCGTGCAAGATGGTAGAGGCGCAAAGTATCGTATATTATTAAAGACCATCTTGTTGAAAGGAGAGAAGTTTCAATGTTACGAACATTGGGTCACATACTTTTAGCCAGTATCTTTATTGGTGGCGGCTCTGATGCCTTTAAGCAGCCTGAACGACGAGCTCCAAGGGCGGCTCAGGCAGGCATACCGGAGCCTGAAGCGGTTGTGCAACTGAATGGAGCAATGATGGTCATTGGAGGCACCCTGCTCGCTTTAAATGTAGCGCCAAAGCTGGCAGCACTGCTCCTGCTAGGGACGATAGTTCCTACGACCATTGTTGGTCATCCCTTCTGGAAGGAGCAGTCTGAGCAAGCGCGTAAGGCTCAGCAAACCCAATTCTTGAAGAATCTTGGCCTGATTGGCGGGCTTATCCTTGTTCTCCTGGAGAAGGATTAGTAGGGGCGGGAGCGGGGATGGGTGTGGTGGGGCGCTTGCGCCGCCCAGATAAGCAATGAAGGAAGGAAACGTATTTGTGAGTGAACAGGAACAAGAACAAAATAAAGTTGCGCTTGTGATCGTTGCCCATCCCGATGATGCCGAATTTGGTGCGGGAGGCACAATTGCTGCCTGGATTCATGAAGGATGGGATATCCACTACGTGATTTGTACTGATGGTGCCAGCGGCGGCCCGGATGATGCATCTGAGGTTGGACCGGAAGCGCGGCTTGCCGTCACGGAGACGCGCAAAAAAGAGCAGCGGGCCGCTGCAGATGTCCTGGGCGTCAAAGATATTCTATTCCTTGACTATCCCGATGGTTTGTTGCAGCCATCCCTTGAACTGCGGCGACAATTAGTGCGCATCATTCGCCAGTACCGGCCTTCGCGTATACTCTGTCAATCGCCGGACAGGGTATGGACGCCTGGATACTTTATCGGGCGGCATCATCCAGATCACCTTGCCGCCGGTCAGGCAGCGATAGCAGCGGTCTACCCGGCTTCCCAGAATGGGTGGGATTTCCCCGAACTCTTAAAAGAAGGGCTGAAGCCCCATAAAGTTCGCGAGGTATTCTTTATGGGCGCTCCTAACCCCAACTATGTCGTTGATATCTCAGCGGTAATGGAGCAAAAGCTAGCAGCGCTCCATGCCCATACCAGTCAGCTTTCCGCTCGCTTTGATGAGGTGGAAAAAAGGCTGCGCACTCGCTCTGCTGAGCTGGGTGCCCAGCACGGCATGGCATACGCCGAGGAATTGCATCGCGCCGAGAATTTCTAGGGGAGCAATGTAATTTACCGGCCAGGATCAGCAAGACCCGTGTAGTGCATGTCATCCTGAGCGAAGCGAAGGATCTCTGCCGATCGACATCAGATGCTTCCCCTTCACTCCGTTCAGGGCTTCGGCTCACGCGCTCAGCATGACATGGCTGGCGGGGAATCAGGTGTGTGGCCGGGAAAAATCAGGTAAGCACCTGATGCTCGTGTT
This sequence comes from Chloroflexota bacterium, assembly GCA_902812455.1. The sequence continues at coordinate 16,606 of CADDZH010000074.1, forward strand.
TAATTGCTGTCCTATCCTAAGCAGCAGGATACAGGCTGAACTGGTGCTCTGAAACCTTCCTTTTTGGCGAACATGTATTACAATATATCTAGAGAGTGCCGTTGTGCCCTGTATTTTCCATTCCGGCCAGGGTTACCACTTGACAGGTATATATGTTATATATATGCTATGAATAGCCACGTGCATGGAAGTTCGTGGCCTGCTATTTTCAGCCCGGTCAGGGCCTTGTGAGGAGGTACAGTGAACTCTTCTGCGAATAAAAGCCTGCTCGATGTCATGACGCAGAAATTAGTTGAGAGCCAGGTCTGGCGCTCTATTTTCCGTCATGGCTATCCCGATACCCCGCTGAACCAGTCCCTGGTCATGATGGGGAACGTTTTCCTGCACCTTCATCCTGTGAAGGTCAGCCGCCAGGCCATGAAAATTACGTATACCTGGTGTATGGGTGGCATCACCTTTTTCCTGTTCCTGGTCCTGACTCTCACGGGCATTTTCCTGATGTTTTACTACGTTCCGGATACAAATGTAGCCTACCAGAACATCCAGCAGTTGAGCAGCGCTGTCTCGTTCGGTAACCTGGTGCGTAACATGCATCGCTGGGCTGCTCACCTGATGGTCGTTTCGGTCACATTGCATATGATTCGCGTCTTCTATCACGGCGCCTACAAGCCTCCCAGGGAGTTCAACTGGGTGGTTGGTGTGGGCCTTTTCTTTGTGACCTTGTTCTTGAGCTTTACGGGCTACCTGTTGCCCTGGGACCAGATCGCCATCTGGGCTATCACAGTCGGAACAAACCTGGCTCCCTATACTCCTATCCTGGGCAATGCGGTCTACCAGGTGCTGCTTGGTGGTGGCGCTGTAGGCCAGCCAACGTTGATCCGCTTCTACGTAGCTCATGTCATCTTACTTCCGTTAGCGGCGGCTTTGTTAATGGCTGTTCACTTTTGGCGCATCCGTAAGGATGGTGGGGCAGCGGGACCGCCTCCTCCACCACGCCGTGAACTCGAAGCCCGTGCAGAGCGTGCCCCTGCTGGCGTTACTCGCTCGTAGTTGGAGTGTCTTTCCCGTGTGGTCTTCTATGCTATAGCTCTTAGAGAGGATGGCTGAACGATGGCAATTGAACAGCAAGAACCAGGAGTGCAGACACAGACTTCTGCGACGCAGCGACGTTATCGCACCCTGGCAGTGGTAAGGCAGGAAGCGATCACTCGTGTGGAGAAGCCGCTCGAAGATTCTGTCTTCGTGTGGCCGCACCTGCTCGTCAGGGAGTTTTTCGCTTCGACGATAGTGATGGTCATGGTGACGCTGCTGGCACTGGTGGTTAACGCGCCCCTGCGCCAGCCTGCCAATCCTAACCTCACACCAAATCCGGCGAAGGCTCCCTGGTACTTCCTGGGCCTGCAAGAGCTGCTTCACTACTTTTTCCCTACCACCGCCGGTGTACTGATACCCGGGCTGGTGCTGGTTGGCCTGGCGCTCATACCCTACGTTGATCGCAATCCCAGCCGCGCTTACGCTGATCGCAAAGTAGCTATTGTTGTCTTTACCATGTGCGTCGTCTTCTGGGCTGTCGTTACCCTGGCCGGTAGTTTCTTCCGTGGTCCAGGTTGGGTCTGGGAGTGGCCCTGGCAGAACGTGTACTTTGACCTCTAGCCTGGTGCTGGAGTATTTCACCGGGTATGCAGGAAACATTGTTCCTGCAAAACTGCGAGAGGTTCTCGCAGCCTGCTCATGGTAGGCACTGGGAAGATAACTGAGGATAACGAAACGCTATGATTACCGACGATATTAATCGACCGCCTGTGACCCCGCAGCAGTATGAAGTACTGCATGGGGGCGGAGCCGAAGCGGCAGAAATTGCCAGGCAACGCATGTCCCGGCGGCGCTTCCTGCGTCGTTCGATGCTGGCCGTGTGGGGCCTATCCACTGTTGCTGCCGTCGCCGGAGCGCTGGATATGCTCTATCCTAACCTGGCCGGCCAGTTTGGTTCTGCCATAGACGTTGGGCCGAAAAACCAGTTCCCGGCTACCGTACCGGTGAATTTTAAGTTGGGACAGGGTGGCGTATTCTATGAGCAGAACGCTAAAACCTATGTGATCCACCTGGCAAAGGATACACCATGGTTATTAAGCGGCACCAACCTTACTGACCAACTGGCTTCAGAATCGATTGTGAAGGACAGCGACGGCTCTTACTGGATTGCACTTTACCAGCGTTGCGTGCATCTTGGATGTACTGTGCCGTTCCGCGATGATTGCGACAGCTTTAAGTGTCCCTGCCATGGTTCTCACTACAATGTCGATGGTGAGTTCCTGGATGGCCCGGCTCCTCGAAGCCTGGACCGCTTTGCGCTTTCTTTCAGTGGAAGCGATGTGGTCGTCAATACAGGCTCTCTGAATAATCACGTGCCGCATCCTGATGCATCTACTCGCCTGATTGCTATACCAAAAGTGCAGTGTAGTGCGATCTAGCGTGGCTGGGCCGATCAATCGGCGATGGGCACGATAAATCGGCCCCTACAGTTGTCGATGTTGATCACAAGCGCTTTCTGCGCAGTGTTGTGATAGAGAAAAAGGCATCCAGAAGGATGCCCATATTTTGAAGGTTGTTTTTTATGATAGATCCTGGACAAGCTGCTATAGGTTTGATCGTCGCTATAATAGCGGTGGGCGCCCTGCTCTACCTCTTCCATTCCCGCACGAATGCTGTGGAGAAGACCGGCTACGGGGCGCTTATCATGCTTGCTCTGATCTCTGTGATGATCCCGATCTTCTGGATTATCGAGAGCAATAACGAGGCGAGAGCGTTGTCAGAACAACATATTACTGCTGTGACGCGCGGCGCGGCACTCTACGCCCAGTATTGCTACCAGTGTCACGGCACTAAGGGACAGGGACTTAGTGGCCCGCAGTTGAACGGCAATCCTGCCGTGAACAGTCTCACTGATGATGACTTACTGCGTATTATCTCGGCCGGTGTCTATGGTACTGCTATGCCTGCCTGGAGCCAGCGCTATGGCGGCCCACTCGACGATAACGACATCCAGTATTTGTTCGAGCTTATTCGTTCGTCTGATCCAAGCTATCTTGCGAAGAATGGCTTTACCGGCCCGGCGGCTATTAATGGATTTTCGCAGGTGCCTACCGATATCCAGACGAGTAATCCTTCTGCCTATGCCACAGCCGTGACACAGGAATCGGCGGGGCAATTTGGTAAGCCAATCGATATGACGAATAAAAAGTCTATCACGATCGATATCATCCAACCACCTCCCGGTGCTAGCTGTACACCAGCCTGCTACCAGTATCCCAATGTGAAGGTGAAAGTAGGAACTACCATTACCTGGGTCAACAAAAGTACAACTCCGCACACTGTGACGGCTATTGTTGGAACGAGTATTAGCACGAAGACGCCTGCACCGCAAATATTCGATTCTGGGATCTCGAAGCCTATCACACCCGGTGCATCTTTTACCTGGACCGTCACACCGGCGGCCTACACGTTCAATCCGAATCATACAGTTATCTACTATTGTGAGATCCACCCTGTTATGGTGGCTGAACTGACAATTGTGAAGTGAGATTTGTTTGCCATGTCGTCATCGCCGCTATCTAATTATGGATAGTGACGATCTGTTGAAAGGGATGGCGTTGTATGCAACAAGTTCAACGGCGGGAAGCTCCCGAAAGAATGTCCTGGGCGCGGGCAATCGTCTTTGGTGCCGGCTTCTTTTTCATTGCCGCCTTGCTTCTCGGGCAGATCCCTAGTTATATTACCTACCAGATGACCACCTCGCTGGGCGCGTTGGAGCTGGGCCTGCTGGCCCTGGCTTTTTCCTGCCTGGCCGGTTTTGTCATCATTCAGGTCATTGTGCTTCTCTTCGACCCCAAGCCGCTCGTGCCGCCCATCATCTTTACCGGCCTGGGCACCATTCTCACGATTGGTGGGCTTGTGCTTACCATCTGGGCAGCTTATAGCGGGAACCAGTATTTCCCCTCCAAAACATTCACCTGGAATCCTCTGATTGGGGGGAATGTGCTCTGGCTCGAACCTGGCGCAATTGACTTTGCTATGATTGGCCTGACGGTCTTGCTTGTCGGGGTTGCCATGGTCTTTTATAGCGTGCTCGCGCTGCGAGAACTCAGGAATCCAGACCGTAGCGACCCCGGAGCTACGCCTGCTATCAGGGGCATGATCATTGCTTCCATCATGATCTTGATTATTTTCCTGGTCTTCTATACCCTGGTAAATGACCAGGGGCTGGCTTATGACATCAATCCAGGAGCGGCAAGCCGCGTCCAACTGATCATTGATACTATTCTCGATTGTGTGCTCGGCCTGGCCATCTTTCTCGCGCTCGGCTCTTTCGCTCTGCGCTTGCACTACCTCATGCGCCCGGTGCGTAAACGCACCATGGCTCCGCTCTACGCGTTTGGCGCACTCGGTCTTGCTCAAATAGGTGCTATATGCCTGGTTGCCTGGCTTGTCCTTTATCCCTTTCTGAACTGGCTTCACTACGTGTCCTTCATCGGCCTGGGCGATTACCTGACAGTTTGTGGGAAAATATCTGCTATTCCCCAGAGTTGCTTCTTCTCACAGCAGGCCGGCTATATCGTTGATGCGATCATCACCACGAATGCCTTTTTCATTTTGATGGCTGCCATCTATGTATGGAATCGCAAGCGCAACCTGGTTGTGATAGGGGGTGTGGCGACTGTGGTCGTCATTGGACTGGCGACCATGCTTGTACATACCAATGCGAGTGAGATCACGGTTGCCCTTTTGCTCTGCGGCGGCATGCTCGTACTTGCATCCATCTGGACAATGTCTGCGCGCCGCGAGTTTGCCGTTGTCGGTGAGAAAAACCTGGGCTGCCTCGGCATGTGGCTGGTTGTGGGCACCTGCCTCTTCATCTACATTGCCGCGTTCGCCTTCTTTTCTATTCCCGTCTTCACGAACGAGACGGAACCGAATATTCCCTTTGTTTCCGGCACTCTTATCCCTGCGCACGTCGGTAATCAGCCGCCTACGCCTGGCGCCGGCGACGCTGTTGTCACCATGTTCGTGCTGGGTATCCTGGCTGCCATTCAATTCTACTTCCTGGTACGCAACCGCTATAAGGTGTAATATAGAGGGCGCAATGATGGGCATTGACGAATTAAATCGGGCATTGTTGACCAATCGTGTAGCCGATGAATCGGCGGTGGGCGCGATCAATCGGCCCCTACAGGTCACTGCTGGATTATGTTGTCAGCCTGCATCATTGTGCCCTCGCTTCTTGATGTGATTTATGCAGTACAAAAGCCCACTCAAGATTCTCTTCCTTGCCGCCGAAGCTGTTCCCTTTGCAAAAGTGGGTGGACTGGCAGATGTTGTTGGCGCATTACCAAAATGCCTCAAGGCTCTTGGCCACGACGTTCGCCTCGTGATGCCCCGCTATGGGCAGATAGAGCCTGAGCGTTTTGCCCTCACCACTGTTCTCGATGCTATCCCTGTGAATATGGGTAGCTTCAAGGTGCAGGTTGGTGTGCGCCAGGGTGCAATCGGAGACGGCGTTCCGGTCTACATGATTGATGCTCCTCGCTATTTTGAGCGGGAAAATATTTATGGCTACACCGATGATGGCGAGCGCTTCATCCTGTTTTGCCGCGGCGCGCTTGAGGCCATGCGAGCTCTAGACTGGTCTCCTGATATTCTTCACTGCCACGATTGGCATACCGGCATTGTACCCAACTGGATGCATACGATCTATCGTGATGATCCTTTTTATGCTCATTCTGCTACCGTCTACACCATTCATAATCTCGCCTACCAGGGCATCTTCGGTTATCGTATCCTGGAGGTAGCAGGCGTGGCTGCCAGCGGCTTCCTCTACCCTCAAATCGCCGAGCTGGCCAATGTCGTCGATATTATGGGCCGTGGCATCCTCTTTGCCGATGCTATCACCACTGTGAGTGAGCGCTACGCCCAGGAAATCCTCACGCCTACCTTTGGCGAAAAACTCGATCACCTGCTGCGTTCCCGGCGCGATCGCCTGTTTGGTATCCTCAATGGCATCGATTACCAGGAATTGAATCCGGCCACCGACCGCTACATACACGTCAATTACGATGTGGACTCCCTCGATAAACGAGAGGAGAATAAACTGGCTCTCCAGGAACAGGCCAATTTGCCGGTGCGCGCTGATCTCCCCTTATTAGCCATGATTTCGCGCCTCACCGATCAAAAAGGCTTCGATCTGCTGGCGCAGATCATCCAGCCATTACTCGCGCAGGGTATCCAGTTTATCTTCCTGGGCATTGGCGATCCGCACTATCAAGAGCTGCTTCAGGACCTTGCAGCGCGTTACCCCGAGCAGGTAGCCATCTTCCTGACCTTCAACACCGAGCTGGCACAGCGTATCTATGCCGGAAGCGATATGTTCTTGATGCCTTCCCGCTTTGAACCTTGCGGGCTGGGTCAACTGATAGCTATGCGCTATGGCAGTGTCCCCATTGTGCATGCCGTCGGTGGCCTTGCCGATACCGTACAGGAATATGATCCCAGCACAGGTCAGGGCAACGGCTTCGTGTTTACCAACTACGACCCCTGGGAATTCTTCGCTGCCATCGTTCGCGCGCTCGAACTGTACCGTTTTAAAGACATCTGGCGCACCTTACAGCGGCGCGGCATGACTGCCGATCATTCCTGGAGTGCCTCTGCCAGGCGCTATGTTGAGGTCTACCACGATGCCCTTGCGTTCCATCAACACGATTCTCTGGCATGAAATACGCGCTCTGGGGAGGTACTGCCGGGTATACAACCCCGGAATTTGGGGAGAAGGATCGTAATCCGGCAGTACCCTTTTGTGGGGATTCACATTTATAAACGGAGAGAGATGAGTGAATTCGAGCATCACAATCACAGAGAGAATTGCATATCTTGACTGCTTTTCGGGTATTAGCGGGGATATGTTTCTTGGCGCTATGCTCGACGCTGGCCTTCCACTAGAGACCCTCAAGACAGCGCTGGCCTCTTTGCCATTAACAGGATATGAACTTATCGCGGAACCCTTTTCTGATCGAGGAATACAAGGCACCCGCTTTAGTGTCTTGGCGACTGAACAGCAACCATCCCGCCGCCTATCAGATATTGCGGCTATATTAACCGCATCTGCGCTCTCTTCAAGAACGAAAGAAACTGCGCTGGCCATCTTTCAACGCCTTGCAGAAGCTGAAGCAGCCGTGCATGGTTCGGCAGTCGAAGAGGTTCATTTTCACGAAGTCGGCGCAGTTGATGCCATTGTTGATATTGTGGGAGCCGCTATTGCCATCGAGGCATTGGGCATAACCCGGCTCTACGCATCGGCATTACCCCTGACAGGCGGTCATGTGCAGTCAGCTCATGGATTGTTACCGGTTCCCGCGCCTGCTACTTTGGAGATATTACGCAAAGTCAATGCTCCCTGGAGACCATGCCCAGCCGAGGGTGAAATGGTTACGCCCACGGGGGCGGCTATCCTCGCAACCTTAGCCCGCTTTGAAACACCCACCATTGCGATTGAGCAAGTTGGCTATGGCTTCGGCCAGAAGCGCTTTCCCTGGCCAAATTGCCTTCGCGTATGCCCTGGGAAAGCTCAGGCTGTACTCAATCTCGATGATCAAACGCTTGATACAGATTGGGTCACGGTTATAGAGAGCAATATCGATGACATGACCGGCGAACTGCTCGGCAGCTTGATGGATCGCTTGCTGGCAGCCGGTGCTCTCGATGTCAGCTACACTCCCATACAGATGAAAAAGAATCGCCCTGCTATCATGGTCACTGTGATTTGCCCGGTTGAGGAAGCTGCCCGGCTGGCCGCAGTGTTATTACGTGAGACCACTACGCTGGGTGTGCGCATCCAGCAAATGCAGCGTCTCAAAGCCCAGCGTCTCCAGCAGCGCATAGACACGCCTCTCGGCCCGATCCTCGTGAAGGTCAAACGCCTGGGCACGCGCATTATCAGCGCCGCCCCTGAATACGAGGACTGCCTGCGTGTATCCCAGGAACGCGGCATCCCGCTCACCCAGGTCTACGAGCTTGCCCAGGCGGCCATCGAAGCAAGTATAATACATAACAGGCAGAGCGAATAAAATGAAATGGCCAATTGTTCCTTGTTATAGGAATATAGAATGCGGGGATAAACATTACCTTTTTATAGGATGTCATCCTGAGCAAGTGCAGTCCAGCCCTGAACGCGTAAATCGAAGCAATGTCACCCTGAACGCAGTGAAGGACCTAGCGCAGCGAAGGGGAAGGATCTCTGTCGATCGGCTGAGATCCTGAGCGAAGCGAAGGATGACATGGGCGAGTGGTTTTGTTCATCTTCATTATTATCATGTTAACCCCCTTCATAGGGGCCAGGCTAAATACATACAGCGAATATTCGATGGACTACAAAGACTGGCGTACATCACCTGACAAATCTTCTGATGCTGACAAGCCCACTCCTGGAAAGTATTACGGGAGAAGGTATACAGACTATGTTGAGGAGCAGATTCAAAGGGCCATGGAGCGAGGCGAGTTTGATAACTTGCAGGGCGCTGGCAAGCCATTGAACCTTGATGACAATGCCTATGCCGGCGACAAAGCTATGGGGTACCACCTGCTTAAAAGCCAGGGCTTTGCTCCCAAAGAGATCGAGCTTGCCAAAGAAATCCGCGCGGAGTACGAACGGGCCGAGAGAAAGATAGCGAAAATACAGCACCAGTGCCGTACCTTGCGCTCGCGGCGTGTCCCCCCTTTTCCCAGTGAGAAGCGAGCCTTCAACGCGGCAGTGCAAAAGGCCGCTGCTGAATACGAGGAGACATTGCAGTCTCTCAACCGCAAGATTTTGACGCTCAACCTGATGGTTCCTCCTGTGATGCATCAACCCATGTTTGATGTGGAGAAACTGGTACGGGATTTTCGAGAAGCTTGCCCCTTGTTCCCTCCGTGATTCTTGATAGCAGAGGTACTCCTTATATCAAATCCTTTGAAAAAGTGATTCTTTGGGGGCACCCCAGGCCCCGTCAGGGGGCTAGCCGCCCCCTGAACCC
>CADDZH010000075.1 GCA_902812455.1 Chloroflexota bacterium
CCCTGGAAACAAATTGAGGGTCCACCGGCTGATACGGCTCGTTAGCGATGCTGGGAAGGAAGAGGTGGCCCTCAGGTGGCTCTGGCTTGGCCCGCTTGTTAAACCAGTAACCGATCAGCAGGTAGGAGCTGAGGCCCACCAGTTCCCAGCCGACAAACATCACCAGAAAGTTCTCGGCAAAGGTGATGGTCAGCATGGAAAAGGTGAAGAATGAGAGATAGGCAAAGAAACGGGCATACCCCGACGAGTTATCAATGTAGCCTTGCGAATAAAAATGGACCAGCAGCGAAACGGTCGTGACGACCACCATCATCACAATGGCCAGGGTGTCGAGGTGAAATGCGACCAGGTAGCTGGCGGTCCCTTGCTGGAACCAGGGATAGGAAAGCACGGTGATGCCTGCAGATGGCAGCGGCGGGGCAATAGCGATTACCCCTGTCGTATTGAGCAGCAGGAGCCAGGAGTAAATGCAAGCGAGCAGCATGATGAAAATGGCCACGTAAGCGCTCACTTTCGCGCCCATGGTGAGCGCGGGCATTTGCGGATCATCGATGGCTACGTAGCCGCCTTCAAGGGGAACTTCACCGGACTCGATGCCGGGCAACTCTTCTTTATTGATAGGGATACCGGCATGTTTTTCTGTGCCACCCCAGCTCAACTCGTTCCCTTCGTGTTCTCCATGAGTTGCCTCCTGGGTTCCGTGCTCTTGCGTTCCGTGCTCCTCATGAGCGGCTTCCATCTCGCTTTGTGTGAGAGGCGGGCGGCTGAGCAGGTCCCACATGCGCGTACCGAAAATAATCACCGCAAAAGAGAAAAGCGGTGAGAACAGGATGAACCAGGAAAATTGATAGAATGCCATACGCTCTCACCTTTACCACTTCATAATATCTATTTCGCCAACGTCCACCGTATTGCGCTTGCGATAGATAGCGATGATCATTGCCAGCGCCACCGCTGCCTCCGCTGCCGCAACAGTGATGATAAAGATGGCGAAGATTTGACCGGTCAGAAAAGTCATGTATTTGGGAACCTGGTTGTAGAAGGAAAAAGCCACCAGCGTGATGTTTACGGCATTCAGCATAATCTCGATGCCCATAAGGACAGCAACCGCATTGCGCTTCGAGATTGCGCCGTATAGGCCTATGCAAAATAGGATGGCACCCAGTACCAGGAAATGATTTAAGGTCAGCATCTTAGTCCTCCCTCCCGATCACAATTGCTCCCACAATCGCTACCAGAAGCACGAGCGAGGCAATTTCAAAAGGTAATACGTAACTATAGGTGATGGGACTGTAGAGCAATTGGCCGATGCGTACAACATTATTGATACCATTGGGTAACTGGCCGGAGCCGTTCCCCTGGATGGCAACAGCATGGGGGCTGGCAGTGACAGCAAAGATAATGGCAGCGCATACAAAAGCGCTGATAATGACCGCTAACCACCACTGTCTATTGTTGGGGTTACTGTTGGTCTGGATCTGGCTTGTGCGGGTGAGCATCAGGGCAAACAGGATAAGAATAGTTACTGCCCCGGCGTAGATGAGTATCTGGACGATAGCGATGAATTCAGCGTTCAGCAGCAGGTAGATACCAGAAATCATCGCGAAAATGACGATCAACGCCAGCGCGCTATGCACAATATTGCGCAGGCCCACCACAAGTAAAGCCGATACCACCAGGATGACGGCTATGATCCAGAAAAGTAAGGTGGCCAAGTCCATAAAAAAATACCTCCAGCATTCTACTGGTATTGTAGCATGTTCTGCGAGTACAAATCATACGGCAACCATTGTGATTTTAGCAAAAGGTCTCGTGACTGACAAGGGTTGATCCTTGCGGTCATCACGCTGGACTATGCTATAATTTGTTTGTAAGAAGGAGGGCAGAGGTGGCCAGCGAAGCTCTGCCCCTATCCTCTTGCCGATCACTCTTAGCTCATCTATATAATAAAAGGCAGTAAGATATCATGAGTATGACGCAGATTACGGCTGATATTAGCCCATCCGGTGAGCCACGTTGTCCCCACTGCAATGCGAATTTACCACCTGGAGCATTGTTTTGTCCTTCCTGTGGTGAGCGCATTAGCAAGAAAAGCGCTCCTGCGCTCCTGGAAGATGATCGGGAGATCGCTGCTCGCTATCGTAAGACTTCCCTTTTGCATCGCCGAGCATATATAAGCCTGTTTTTTGCCATTGATAACCAGCAGCAACGGCAGGTGGCTATGCGGGATATCGATATTAGCAGCTTGCCGCATGAGCAGCGCCTGGATGCCTATCGAGCAGTGCAGCAGGAGTATGATCTCCTGCGCCGCCAGGATATCCCTTTCATTATGCCGGCTATCGATATGGGCTACTCCCAGGGGCATATCTATATGATTGCAGGCTGGCCGGTAACCAACGAAAGGAAAGCCAGGGGTGTATCGCTTCATACCCTGCAAGATATCCTGCAGAGCGGCATTGGCCTGCCTGGCATACCGGTGGTGTTGTCATGGATGGAGCAGCTATGCCAGGCCCTGGAGCAATTGCATCATGACCAAATCGTTGTGGCAGATCTCGATCCGCACGTCCTTATACTTGATAGTAACACGTATAATGGCAAACTTGCCCTCAGCATTTCCTGGCTACCGGAGGTCCTGTACAGCCTGCTTCCACCTACAACCGTAACAGGCAATACCAATTTTATGGCTCCCGAGGCGCTGCTGGGAAAACCCGATCCGCGCTCGGATATCTACAGTCTCGGTGCAATGCTCTATCTCTTGCTCACGGGCACGCCACCCGATGATTCTACCCGGCGCCTGCATCACCGGTTTCGCTCCCCTGCCGAGCTAAACTCGCATGTCAGCAGCGAGTTAGATGGGCTTGTTATGCGCGCGCTCGCTCTTGATAGCTCAGAACGCTTCCAGAGCATAAGTGAAATGCTCGATGCCCTCGCCCGCCTGCGTTCAGGAGCAAGCAGGCAGGTACAAGCTAAAGAGACGCCGATCAAGGCAGCGCCAGCGGCACCAACCCCAGAAACCAGGGACGAATCGCTTCATGAACGGCAGCCAACCATCCAGCATGCTCAGAAAGGTAAGAAGGATACCGCTAAGCTTGCAGGGATAGAGAGTATTGATACTATCGTTGTGGCACCACAACCCCTATCCCCTATTATTGTAGATGAGCAAAACCCTCAGGTGCCCGCGACCGAGTTTCCCGCATCACCACAGGTAACCCCTGTTCCTTCTATTGAAGAGATCCGGGAAGAAGTTCAACCGGAGGCTGGCGTACCAGCACAGGAACAGCCAGGCAAGGAGAAACTTCCCGGGTTTCCTGCTACCATTCTTAAGAGCAAAACAAAGGAGACCATCAAAGATAGTTTCAAAAAGCGTGTTACAGGCGTATTGCCGCTGGTCAAGCCTGCTCCGGTGAGAAACGTAGAGCAGACGAAAGAATCCTCTCCACTTTCCGGTGCTCCTCAGGCAGAAGCGCCCGCGAGCGGATCGCTTGTGCCATATGGAGCTAAAGAAAAGGAAAGGCCTGCGCCGAAGAAACCTGAGCAGCCTACTTCTGGATTGCTTAAACGCCTTCAACAGCTCATTCTTGGTGAACAAAAGCTGGAGACAACGGCTGCAGCCGTGATCGAGACGCCGCTGCGCGTACAACCCGATCAGATTTATGCCATCCGTATCCAGTTGATGGGCAGAAACAGGCCAGAAGATGCAGGTGGAGCAGAAGCAATGGCTAAGATGCCTCAAGGCGGGTTAAGTTCGCTTGCGGAGGGCGATCTCGTTCAGATTGAAGTGCGTTCAGCGCTCTACCAGAACTATGCCTTTATTGTGCAGCAAGCCAGTGTGCCCATCCCGGCTTACGGATACGCCGTGGAAGTCACTATTCCCATGCGGCCGCTGGCAAGCGGTCCGAGCGGGCGGCGCGATCGCCTGCATATCTTTTTCATGGACGAGATGCGCCGGCCATTGTACGAAAAGCCCTTTGTGATCGAGCTATTTATCTCTCACCGCGTTCAGCCAGGCCGCGAAGGGCACAATGTCCTGACTATTCCAGTGTAAAAGGAACTGACTACATGGACACAGAGAATGAAATAGCTTATTGGAAGCAGGTTCCCCTCTTTGTAGGCCTGAGCGACGAGGAGATTCGTGAGCTGATGGCAGTGGCAAAGCGGCGAGTTTTCCGCAGCGGCGAGGTTATTTTTCATCGCGATGATCCTGGCCAGGTGCTGTATATCATTAAAGAGGGGAAAGTCAAAATCTCCTTAATTAGCCCTGAAGGGCAGGAAATCTCCCTGGTTGTCCTCGGCAAGGGAGAATATTTCGGCGAACTGGCTATCCTGGATGGCCTTCCACGTTCGGCAGATGTGATTGCATTGGAGAGGGTCGAGTGCTATACCCTTCAACGCAGCGACTTCCACCAGGCTATCATGAAAAACCCGAAAATTGCTATCAAGCTGCTGGAAGTCCTCTCCAGGCGCCTGCGCACCACAGACCAGATGGTTGAAGACCTGATCTTCCTGGATGTCTACGGGCGCGTGGCGAAAAAACTCCTGGATCTGGCAGAGGCGCACGGGGTCAAAGTCGATGATGGGATACGCATTGATATGCGCCTGACGCAGCAAGAGCTGGCCTCTATGGTGGGGGCTTCACGCGAAAGCGTGAACAAGGTTCTGGGCTACTTTACCGATAAGCATTTTATCAGTACCGATAAGCACCGTATTACCCTGCATCGTATCGCCGATCTGAAGCGGCGTATCTACTAGCATCTACTCACGGCATTACTCTGGACGATGTTCATGGCTCTGCAAGCAGAAAGGGCAGGTCGCATCCGGGCAATAGTGAGCCTGCTGCGCCCGCGCCAATGGTCAAAAAACCTGGCGGTGTTCGTTGGCATCGTTTTTGCCCAGCGCCTGTTTATCCTGCCCGCGCTTGAGCGAACGCTGCTGGCTTTTGGCGCCTTTTGCCTGGCTTCCAGCTTTATCTATGTCCTCAATGATGTCTTCGACCTGGAGAGCGACCGGCAGCATCCTATCAAAAGCAAACGCCCCCTGGCCTCCGGCAGTGTTCCGCTCTTGTGGGCTTTCATGATGATGGGCCTGCTCATTGCAGGCTGCGCTGGTTTGACGGCGTTGATCTATATGTTCCCTATCGTGCCCCAGCCAGACCTCTTTGCCAGCCTCGGCGGTGCCAATCTCCTTTTCACGCTCACCCTGGCATCCTACATCCTCTTAATGGCGCTGTACAGCATGCGCCTGAAACATGTCGTCCTCATCGATGTCTTCATTATTGCCAGTGGGTTCGTCTTACGCACCCTCGCTGGAGCTGTTGTTATTCCCGTCTCTATTTCGCCCTGGCTCTACCTGGTGGCCGTGCTTTTATCCTTATTCCTGGCCCTTCACAAGCGCCGCCACGAGATCATCCTTTTAGAGGATCACGCCATGCAACACCGGCAGATTCTCAAAGAATACAGCCTGCCCCTGCTCGACCAGATGATCATGATTGTCTCGACTGCCACAGTCATCGCCTACAGCCTCTATACCTTCCAGGGGCCAACCGGCAATCACCGGCTGATGATTACCATCCCGCTCGTCCTGTATGGCTTGTTTCGCTATCTCTATCTCGCCCATATGCACATGGAAGGCGGAAGCCCGGAAGAAGTGCTAGTGCGTGACCGTCACATACTTGGAACCGTTGTATTGTGCGTAGTCATTATCATTGTTGTCCTTTATGTTCTTCCGCAGTAGCCTGGAGAAAAGCGTAGGAGATAGAGCTGGATGAAGACCTTAATTATTATCCCCACGTATAACGAGCGCGAGAATTTACGCCCTCTTTTACAGGAGATATTTTCCTATGCTCCTGATACCGGCGTGCTCATCGTCGATGATAACTCACCCGACGGTACCGGACAGCTTGCCGACGAGATACACAATGAGAATCCGCAGGTGTCTGTGCAGCATCGCGCCGGCAAGCTTGGCCTCGGCACAGCATATATCGCCGGTTTCAAGTACGCCATCGAGCATGGCTATGATGCAGCCTTCGAGATGGATGCCGACTTCTCGCACGATCCTAAATATCTTCCCGATTTTCTCAAGAAGATCGAGCAGGCCGACCTGGTCATTGGCTCACGCTACATTCCCGGGGGTGCCACGCCGGACTGGTCGCTGCTGCGCCGTTTCATCAGTGGCGGCGGCAATATCTACACCCGTCTCATGCTTGGCTCAAAAATCCACGATTGGACTTCCGGCTATCGCTGTTACCGGCGGCAAGCGCTGGAAAGCATCGACCTGGACAGCGTGCGCTCGCAAGGCTATGCCTTCCAGATCGAAATGGCATATCGCGTCTTGCGCCAGGGCTTCCGCGTCGTGGAGACACCCATCGTCTTCATGGATCGCCGTGTCGGCAAATCCAAGATGTCGCGTAAAATCTTCATCGAGGGCTTCTTATACGTCTTGCGCGCCCGCTTTGGCAAGCCCTTTGGCAAAAAGCCGTCACATGTTGCTGCACAGCACGGCAATAGCCAGGAGAGCAACACAAATATAAAGGCACAGGATATCTTGCCGGAAGAAATCCCTTCAGGCGCCAAGAAAATCTAGAGAATTCCTTTCACCACAGAAATCAGATATCCTATCTCCCCGCGTATATCAACATGCAGGAAGCGTGCGATTTCGGCATTGGCAGTGGGCGAGACCTCCGCAAGCGCAATGAGGGCAGCAATCGCAAGCAGGATGAGCAGCACGATAACTGTCAGGGTTCGCTCGACAACTTTGAGGATTCGTTTTCCTGCTCCTCGTTTGACTAGCCCGCTGCCTTCATCATTTGCCTGTTTTTCTGATGAGGATGCCTCCAGCGGAACTGCCCCAGTTGGAAGGCTATCAGGATTTGTGGATGGAGTTACAAGCTCTGCTGATGTGGCTTGTTCTTTCTTTTCGGGCATGACAACAGGTGTTTGAGGAACGGAAGCAACAGGTGGTTTTGCGGCCTGGAAGCGTCCAGGATGCACACAGGTAAAAGGAGACAAGGCATCCTTTGCCTGGATATACTGCTCATTCACAGGAGGGAATAAAAGGCCTTGCAGGGGAGCCGGTTCGGTACGAAAAACGAGCCCGACTTCTTGCACGCACGCTCCACATATTCCGTGAACGCTATCCCAGCATTCAGGGCAGGCGGCTCGCCTGCAGCGGAAGCAGAAGTGGCAAACGCTCATAAATGCCGATTCGAGAACTTCCGGCGCTACATGCAGGAGATATTCATGTTCCTTCGACGGGGCGAACCCTGCCCCGCATATAGCGCAGGTAACGCTAGCCATACCCGCTTGAGCGCCAGAAACGCTATCAGCTTGTTGTGCCTGTTCCTGTTGTGGTCGCGATTGAGCCATCGAAGCCTCCTGAATGAAAGGGTTATCATCTACTTATGAACGATTCCCTTTTCATTATAATCAGGGGCCTGAAATATCAAAAGGAGTGATGGCTGATCCACGTTCAAGCAGCCAGGGGAGCGGGAAGCGGCCCGCGTTTGTAGAGGACAATGCCATCACGCGCCACATTCGCAATGAAGGTCGGATCCCATTCCTGCATGGTGCGCGAGGCAAACTGCACCTTCACCTCGCGTGGCGCATCTAAGTGATGGTTGTATGCCAGCCCCAGGGTATGAGAAAGGGCATCACCCTGATGGACTGCCAGGAGTCGATCATCACTATCAAACACGGCAAGTAGATCAACATCGCTAGGATCGGGCGCATCAAGTGGACGCTCCTCATGCCGTGCAACCGAGCCATAGAGAATGACCGCGAGCAGATCTGGATGCCGCTCAGACAAAAAGCGAATGATACCCTCTATAAGAGCGCGAGTCGCGCTATCCAGCCACACGGGAATAGCTCTCTTCGTTGCTTGCATATTTCAATTTTCCCTGCTTTCCTGAAGATTTTCCCCGATCACGCGATCCCGTATTGTCCAGTATCATTGCGCTGATCATACCAGATTTCTTATCCTGATGCAAAAATGGCTGTTCTTTGTGATACCATTTCCTGTATGAAGGAAAGACATATTGTTGCTGGGAGCGCAGGATTTCTGTGGCCGACACCCGCACGGCCAGCATTGGGGCCGGTTATACGCTACATGCTTGACCTCACCGGTCACAAGCGACCAAAGCTTTGCCTGCTCGCGACGGCAGGTGGCGATGATCCGGCCTGGATGAGGAATTTTTACAATGCCTGTAGCGGCCAGAACGTTGAACCAGGCCACTTGCAGCTCTTCCCTATGCCTAATCATCCAGACATCGAGGACTATATCTTGGGACAACACGCCATCTGGGTGGGTGGCGGTTCTATCGTCAATCTTCTCGCGGTTTGGGAAGCCCATGGCCTGCATCGCATCCTGCGACGCGCCTGGGAAGCAGGCGTCGTTCTCGGAGGCATTAGCGCCGGTGCCATCTGTTGGAGCGCAGGCGGAACAACCGACTCGTATGGCCCACAGCTCCGGCCAGTCATAAATAAGCATAACTTGCTGCCATACTCGATGGGTGTTCACTACGATAGTGAAGAACAGCGTAGGCCATTATTCCAGGAACTCATTGGAAAAGGGGCATTGCCTGAAGGCTATGCAACGGATGATGGAGTCGCCCTTCACTTCGTGGCAACCAGGTTGCATAAGGTGATCTCACAAGAGCCTGGTAAGGCAGCCTACCATGTGTATCTCTCTGAAACAGGACAGCTCATTGAAGAGAGAATAGAACCTGAGCTATTGACTGCTTCTTAGCTCACACATGCTGCGCAATACTTATGAGGAATGGGTTTCTCGCCGGAGCACATTGGCTATGCCAAATTGAAGTGATGAATAGTGAGACTTTGCTGGCGAATGGCAGAATGTATAGAATGGCCGACATGGCACCCGCAAGAGGTACCACTACTATATACGGCTTCGCAAGCCGATGCATGTCCATCATGATAGGAGCAGGCCGCCCTCAGTTCCTTTGTGCCAGAAGGCCATCAAAAAGTTTTGGTTTTTCTACGAGTAACTCTACCATCTGACCTGATATGTCGACTTCGCTAGCCCCAGGTACACATAACTTATCATAAACTTCTTTGGCTGCTGATTCTCTTACGAAGCGCAACGCTGAGGCTGCAAGATAGCTTTGGTCTAAGTCGAAAGCAAGCCAGCGACGATTAAGCTCTTCAGCAACCGCCCCTGTTGTGTTGGAGCCAGCGAAAACATCAAGTACCAGATCGCCCTCATCTGTAAGGAACTTGATGAAGAACTCTGGCAACTTACTTGGAAAGCGTGCAGGGTGACCTGTAGTGCCAACCAATTTACAAAATCGTAGGTATTGGGAGTTACTCTCCGTATTAGGAATTTGTAGCAAGTTTGATGGGATCGCACCGCCGTTATCCTTGTTGAAGCCTTCGCTAATATCATGGCCGGAAGGACGGAGTGCTGGTTCATAATATCGTGTCTTATTGCTGAGTAGCTTAGCCATGCGATCAGAGTAAGGCGCTAATACGTTGGAGATATTCGCTTTTGGTGAGGTGCTTTTACTAAACCACCAGAGGGTGTTTACCGAATCTTTGGCGCGAATCTTACGTTTATTGACCCACTCAATAGGAGAAGGCAATTTTGATGAGTTGTACCAGAAAAACTCTTCGGCTAAATACCAGTCGAGTTCATCACACATTTTCACTAAGACGCGGTATTGATAAATTGATCGAACTGGCAAGCCTCTTTGGTACGCACCACCTAAATCAAGTACAAAGCTCCCTGTAGGCTTCAGGATACGTTTGATTTCCGGTGTGAAAGAGAGCAGCCAATCTACATAAGCGGCTTGATCTTCGTTCCCATAGGCTTTCTGGCGTTGCAGGGCAAAAGGAGGGGAGGTGATAACTAAATCCACTGATTCATCCTGCAATTCGCGCATCAGATCATTCGCATCGCCGCAATACGCCTTGCCTTTGCGAGTGGTATAAAGTGGCTTACTTAGCATTAACCGTACTCCTTTAAGTCATATACCCAGCTTGAAACAATCTTCCAAAGAACTGTTGCGGCAAAGTACACCTCCTGGTCTTGGGCTTTTAGGGCCTCAAGCTCGTTTATGAACTCTTTGCTGTCACGCATACCCAGTATATAGGAGATCCATTGGCGCGAGTCCTCATCTGTGCGCGATTCAAGCAAGTCGTTTACGCTAAATCTTCCTTTTCTACTCAGTGCCCATGCAATACCAGGTCGTAAGGTTGCGTTAGCGGAACCGAGACGGTATATAAGGTCTTTAGAATATGCAGGCGCAAATCGAGCAAGCGCTCGTGCTGCTTCGATCCTAATAACTTCCTCTAATTCACCAAAGGCGTCTATCAAAGATTCTATACTTGATGGTTTGCCAAGCTCGCCAAGTGACCATGCAGCACCCGCCCGTACCTCAGCCTTTTGTAATGGGTCGTTCAAGACAGACTGAAGCAGGCTAAGTGAAGTTGGCTTGTCCAGTTCAGCCAGAATAATAACTGCCTCTAATCTATGTGTCGCATAGTCATCTTGCAGGCGCTCTCTTATAAAGTTCCAGCCCTCAGTCCTATCAGCTCGTGCCAGGGTTGCCGCTGCCTCCATACGCACATAAATATGCTCGTCCGGGTCGTTGAGCCTCTTAGTAAGAGCTTCTAATATACGTTTAGTCATAGGAAGAAACCGAAGCGCCTTAGTTGCAGCGTAGCGCTCACTTACTGAAGCACTACTCAAGCGATTTAAGAAGTGATCTTCGCCTACCGTGTGGTCACACTTGAATGATCTGTGCGGCGTAATAACAGAGGCTATGATCTGATTCTGAACTACTCGCTCCCCTTGCTTCACTATGGGTTTTACCCCAGCTCCCCCTAACCGGTACGATACAATGCGGCCATCTGAGGCTCGTTTGATTTGAATAGATGCGCCATTCACCGCAAACACTGTTCCATCGAATGATGCAATCGTTGAAGGCCAGATCAATCTCCTCTCAGAGCCCTCTTGTATACCTTTCGGCTTAGTGATCTTAACCAATCCTTCCCTAAAAGCCTCATCCATTTCCCCAACCTGAACATAGGTGACGTTTCTATCCGCCTCCCAATCAACCGGAGCTTCACCGGACTTATGAACACCAACCAGAGCTACGTAATCTTGATCGTATAGCCCACTATTCCAAGCTCTCTCCGGTTCCGCGAGGGAGTGCGACATGGAAACTTCAAACTTTGTTTTGCCCCTTGACTCGACTCGAACACCACACTTCACACATAAAATATCAGGCACTCTAATTCTCTTGATCTTAATGCTGCGCCAGATTTTAAAGCTCCTAGAGCCTCGCTCAAGCTCTATAGGCTGGTGCCCGGCTTCGTTTAGATCATCAAAGACTCGCTGTGTTGCAATAGCACCTATGGAAATCTTCTCCAGAAAACTGGCATCAGTTTTAAAAGCAGGCATACCGGTATTATATGCTCCCGTTAAAGATAGCGTTTCAACTTGGCTTCACTATAAATAACGAACCTAAAGCAGACTGGGCCATAAGATTAACGTTTCTCACTCATAGTTTCTTTTTACGGTCCTCAAAAGGATCGTTTCTAGAGCAATAATATGCCTCTGCTGAAGCCTCAGTCGTGGTGATCCGATATGGGAGCTACTTGGGCGGTACTAACATACTTGATTAATCAAATATGTTAGTACCCAAGTTATTTGTATTAGGTATCACGCACTTCAACCTATCTATTAGCTTCAACCTCTTGGGTCAAACGCATGATATTTTTGTGCTAGTGGCCTAGAAGAAATTGCCGGCATCTGCCCACTGCGGATCACCGACACCCGGGCCGCGCAAGGTAATGGCGCCAGTAAAGCCGCTGCCATTATCATCAATGCCGTAGAGTGTGCCGGTGGTGCCGCCATCACTGTTGTTGAGGAACCAGAAGAGCTTGTCCTTGGTGTCTCCGTTCTTCCACTTGCCCACGCCTGCCCAGTACGGGATGGTGTAGCCGGTGATTTGGCCGGTGGTCGGGAAGCCTTTTCCTTCAAACGTCCAGAGGGTGGTACCGTCGTACCAGGCCAGGGCATCGCGGTAGCCGTCGCCGGAGAAGTCGCCGACCCCGGCCCAGACCGGCATACCGATGCCAGGGCCGCGCACCGGCGTGGCAGCGGAAAAGCCGGAGTTCGTTGGGTAGGTATTGGGTATGTCATAGATCACCCCGTTGGTTGTCCCGTTGTTCAGGTACCACAGCACGTCATCCCTGCCGAGGTGGTTGTAGTCGGCCACACCCGCCCACTGTGGGGTTGAATACGGAGATTGCCAGACGGTAGGAAGTCCGGCACCGGCAAACAAATAGAGCGTTTGGCCGTCAAACCAGACAATGCTATCTCGCTTGCCGTCGCCGGTAAAGTTACCGGTTGCGGCCCATACGGGCGCGCCAACACCTGGACCACGCACTGTGATTGCACCCCTATTAAAACCGCTGTAAATGTAGTAGATGGTTCCGGTAGTTGGGTCGTACCAGAAGATGCCCTCTTTGGTGTCACCGCCATACTGGCCGACTCCTGCCCAGCCGCGATTATTGTAGCCAGTGACACCGACGAAGGTGCCATAGTTATAGGCCTTGAAACCCCACAGCGTCGTGCCGTCATACCAGGCTAGGTCGCGGTAGGTGGGCGACACAGGCGGCGGGGGTGGCGTGCTAACTGGGTGGTGGATAATAGCCTGAACTGTGTACCCGCTCCAACCCTTCATGTGATAATGAGCATTACCTGTACTGAGTGACCCGGAGTCAATATACGCAGAGCTGTTTAAATCGGCGTTCTGGCTTATTATATGTATAGTACCGTTCGGGTCTATGCTGTTTATAATTCCTGCGTGGCCGTAGGTGTGGCCATCCAGGGTGATGACGTCGCCAGGGTTGACGTATGAGATCGAGCCGTTGTCTTGTTTGGTTAGCCCGGCAGGAACATGGTTGACAAGAGTATTTCCGTTTCCGTACCAAGTCGCTGTAGTCCAGCCTTTGGTGAGATACAGGCGGTTCGCCAGTTCAACACATTCCCACTTGTACCCTGAGAGAGTCCGGACGCCGTTGATATTGTTGACATAGTTAGCGCTGTCATCACCTGGGTGTTTGCAGACATTGACGCCGCCGCCGCTTAGCCAGCTTGAGCCAGAAAGTGCAACGCCGTTAGGGCTGCAATCTGTGTCCGCTGCCCTTGCTGGAACTTTCAACGTTAGTGTTGCCACCATTCCGAAGACCATCGCCACCAGCAGCACGAAGATCAGTTTTGACTTGAGGATTTTTTTCATATCTGTTTTCCTAACTGTGCGAGCTATACAACAACAGAATCGCCAGAGAAAGGGCCGCCACCAAAGGAGAGAATGCCTAGCTGGGGTTGAAATGGATATCTCGTCCTTCCAATTTCACCATGCAGAGGTTGCAGCAAGATTGAGAAGTAGGTAAAGATACGATTACGGGTGTATCGAAGTGGTTGAGATTACATAACTTTGTTACACAAGTAATAAAGCAAGAAAAGCCCTCTAAACAAGACTGAACGCGTGCATGACATGACGAGAGCTTTCTCCGCTACGGTCTGGCTGTCAGTCTTTTTCTTGTGGTACACTGACCACAACTTGGATTAGTTACACGTTTTTGAGGGAATTGCTTTGCAATGAGGTAGGTACATGAATAATGCAGAGGTTAAGGAGCGAGAACCCGCTCCCGATTTTACCCTTCCGGCAGTGGGAAGCAGCGACGTAGTGAAAAATGGCCAGGTACACCTGGCTGATCTCAAGGGGAGAACGGTAGTCCTGTACTTTTATCCAAAAGACGACACGCCCGGCTGTACAGCAGAAGCCTGCTCGTTCCGCGACGCTAACCATGAGATGCAAAAACGGGGAGTGGTCGTGCTCGGTGTCAGCGCCGACAGCGTTGAGTCTCATAAGAAATTTGCCGGAAAATACGGGTTACCTTTTCCTTTGCTGGCTGATACCGATACCACTGTCTCGCAGCTCTATGGTGTCTGGAAAGAGAAGGAATACGCTGGCAAGAAGTATATGGGCATCAACCGGGAGACCTTTCTCATTGATAAGGATGGGATTGTTCGTAAAGTATGGCCAAAAGTCAAGGCAGCCGAGCACGCTCAAGAGGTGCTAGAGACAGTAGAAGCTCTCGGTCTCTAGCACCCCCGTCTAGGCTACACAAACTTATTGCTCTTGAGGGACGAGAATACCGCGCCCACGCAGTCTGCCGCTGTCCAGATCATGGATAGCATCCGTAGCGGCGTCGAGAGGGTAGACCGCTGTATGCAGCTTTACCTTCCCCTGGGCTGTGAGCGTCATTAACTCAACCAGGTCATTGTAGTTTCCCACGAGGTTGCCAATAAAGTTGATCTCGTTGGAGATAATATCGATGGTGGGCACATTGAGATTGCCGCCATAGCCAACGATATAGTGTGAACCGGCCCGGCGCAACATGGCCACAGCATCCTGTTGAGCTCCTGCCTCGCCGACAAAGTCAATGACCGCCTCGGCGCCCTGTCCCCCGGTGATGTCCCGTACCTTCCCTACATGACTACCATCGGCTACCACCATATGATCGGCTCCCCATTGGCGGGTCAATTCAAGAGCCGCTGGCGAACGATCAATAACAATGACTTCCGCAGGCGTGAGCGCCTTCAGGCATTGAATACCAATATGGCCAAGACCTCCTGCTCCGATGACTACCGCTTTCGTTCCTGGATAGAGGTGAGCTGCGGCCTTCTTGACGGCGTGATAAGCAGTGAGGCCCGCATCGGCCAGGGCGGCAATATCTTTAGGATGAAGGCTTGGATCCAGCTTAACGACCGAGCGAGCGCTCGTTTTCAGGAAGTTCGCCATCCCTCCATCCATAGAGATACCTGGGAAAGCCTGGTTCACACAGTGCATATCATCACCTGCACGACAGGCGCGACAGAAACCGCAACTGATAACCGGGTGAACAATCACAGTATCACCAACAGCAACGTTGCTCACCGCCGGTCCCACATCTTGCACCCACCCGGCGTTCTCATGGCCGAGCGTGTAAGGGAGTTTCACGCCTGATTTCGCTGCCCATTGTCCTTCGATAATGTGCAGATCAGTGCGACACAGGCCGGCGCCGCCAATGCGCACAATGACATCCCATGGGCCGCTAATCTTTGGCTCAGCTACCTCCTCTACCTTAGGAAGCTGGTGATATTCGTGAAGCCGTACTGCCTTCATATACTCTCTCCTTCTCGATGTGCTTCGCTTGATCCGGCGTTCTCATAGCGCGTGCGGAACAGGCTGGTACACAACGATGTGTTAAATGTAATGTTCAAACGAATGGATCGCGAACGGCGCAGGAATGCTTGCAGGCAGCCAGGGGGAACAGCTTGCCCCGTATCATCTATAATGAGCGGGTCGCTCTCCTCTTGAAAGAAGCCGAGTACCATGCCTTTGCGCAAGTACTTTCCTGCGGTATGGCCGGCTTTTTCCAGCCGGATTACTCTTTCAGGTGTAGTCACAAATGCGGCATCAGCGCTCTCATCCACTATCAAATCCTTCCGCTTCAGGGAAAGGATGGTTGCCTCATCCATGCCGGCCTTCAACATGTGGCGTAACAGCGCATCCTGGCGCATCAGGAAGCCCTTGCGCAAGAAAATACGCCGTAACTCCTCCAGATCCTTGTCCTCATCTGCTGCGTCAGGAAAGGCTTCAAAGAAGCTGCGGCCCTCGTTTACCCCTCTGGTGACCTCATCCTCTGCATAGTGATCGAGCAATACCACACGCACTGTGCGCACTTGCGGCAGGCTAAGGATGCTTTTTCGTAAATCGGCTGCCATCAGATAGGCGAAGTTGAGCGCGCACCAGTATGTCGGTAGCTTAAAAGCCACCGTGACATCCGCATCCTCCACCTCTACGCGATCGATGAAGCCAAGGCTTACCAATGGCTCGTCCAGCTCTGGATCGAGCACACCGGCGATAGCTGCGTATACCTGCACCTCGGTGACGCCAGCAACTGGTGCCACCGGCATAGTAGGATCAACAGGCGGCATTAGCCTCCTCCATTCTCATTAGAAACCTGCCAGGGCAACTGCAAGGGATTGCTTTACCATGCTACGTCTCGGCCAGAGCCGCCGTGCCATGGTAGGGGCAGGGCTTGTCCCTGCCCTGGATGTGGTGCAGATTCGCCTCCTAAACTGCATTCGTCAACAGGGTCCTAAGAGCCTGACATATCGACGGAAGTAGGTGCCATAGTATCGCCCTGCTTCGCGCTTGCGGCATACACCTCCTGGGCCTGTTTGGCGAGTTCATCGCCTTGAATCTTGGAGAGGTGTTCGTCAGGGTTGATGCCGTAAAGCCGCGCTGCATTCAGGCCGAGTATTTTGCGCTTTGCCTCCGTGTCCAGATCGACCTTGAACTCTTGCTTGATATCCTCGGGCAGCTCAAATGCCACGAACTTCTCGATCAGCCACTTTGGCTCCCAGAGGGCATAGTCGCTGCCAAAGAGAATCTTGTCCGGGCCGATCCAGAAGAGCAGGTTCGCGATGATCTCAGCAAAGTAGCGCGGTCGTGGATGAATGAAGGGCAGGGCTACAGCCAGCCCGCCATACACGTTCTTTTCTTGCGTAGCAATCCAGCAGAAGTCGTCCAGGCGAGGGAGTCCGACATGCTCGATAATGAAGTTCAATTCAGGGAAATTCGAGGCAGCATCGTCCACGTCAGCTACATCGAAGGCATCACGGCTGAGTGGAAAGATGGTCGGCCCCTTGTGAACATGGATGTTGGTGATACCAAGCTTAGCGCACTCTTCCAGAAAACGGAAAGCTTCGGGATCGGTAAGCTTCCAGCCTTTGGAATCGCCCATCCATTCAGCCGTATAGAGTTTGACGCCCTGAATATTCCATTGATCCTTCATGCGCCGCAATTCATCCAGACCTGGCTCCCCTTCGCGAGGGTCCCAGCGACCATTGAGAATGAAGCGATCAGGGTAGGCCTGCTTCATCACGCTATCCTGTTCAATCGTGTTGAAGCCGTTGATGTAGAACTCTTTCAAATAGGTTGGCTGTAGAATTGCCATATCCACGTAGCCCTTGACAAATAAGTCGTAAGCCATCGTCTCCGGGCTATACTTCTCATACTTTTCCAGCGGCCACACATAATCCGCCGGGGAAAGGTTGCGGTGATAGTCGTAGAAGCAATCGATCCACCCTCTGCCAAACTTGTTGCGCTGGTTGGCGGGGCTTGCATCCCAGAGGTGGGTGTGGCTGTCAATAACGAAAAACTCCTGGCCATTTGCTCGGTACATAGCGTGCCTCCTGTCTTTACAATGCTGACGCCAATTCATGGAAGGGAATGCGCCGGCAACCATGGTTTCAGCGTTGAGCAAATAACAGTTCTAGGGACGCACTACCAGCTAGCACTACACAATCGTACCTGATGAATTTTTCCAATCACATGAGGTAATATGAGGAACGGGATCATCCCTGTAGGGGCGGGAGCGGGGATGAAGCTGAGTGGGGGCGCTTGCGCCGCCCTCGTTTCTCCTTCGCGTCCTCCTTTCTAGGAAGAAAACAAAGAACATGGCTAAATAAATAAGTAACCCCAAAAAAGTTATACCACACGATTCGGCAGGTTGTACAGCACTCATTGCAGCGCTATATCATCACATGCCACAGGTGGTATGATATCAGTGATGATGAGATACTCTATTGTCATCAAACCCGCCTGTGCACCGTAATTGGCAGCACAGGCATGTCACTACAAAGGATCAGTTATGCCTGCTCATCAAGAAAACGCTCAACTCGCTTTCAGCGACATTAAGGCCCTTACCTTCGATGTCTTTGGCACCGTTGTAGACTATCGCGGCACTATCATACGCGAGGGAGAACGGCTCAACCGGGCGAAGGGACTGCAGGTGGACTGGGCGCAGTTTGCTGATGCCTGGCGCGCTCGCTATCGCCCCTCGTTAGATCGTGTCATGCGTGGCGAATTGCCCTGGACCAATCTCGATGGCTTGCACCGCATGGCCCTGGATGAGTTGCTGGCTGCTTTCCAGATCGGTGATCGCTTGACTGGGGACGAGAAAGATCACCTCAACCGTGTATGGCACCGGCTTCAACCCTGGCCGGATGCCATTCCGGGACTCACGCACTTGCGCAAACGCTTTGTCCTGGCCACCCTCTCGAACGGCAATGTCGCCCTGCTGGTAAATATGGCGAAGTACAGCGCGCTCCCCTGGGACTGTATTCTCTCGGCAGAGCTGGCCCGCGCCTACAAGCCCGATCCGCGTGCCTACCAGGTGGCGATTAGCCTGCTCGGCCTTGAGAGCCATGAAGTGATGATGGTCGCCGCTCATCACGAAGACCTGCGTGCCGCCCAGGCACAAGGAATGCGTGCGGCCTTTGTCCCACGTCCGCTTGAGCATGGCCCAGACCACGTGCCAGACCTTACACCTGATCCATCCTTTGAGGTCGTTGCGACCGACTTCATGGACCTGGCGCAGCAACTGGGCACTGGTTATAATGAATATTAAGAAATTGATCGGCATATCTGTAGGGGCCGATTTATCGTGCCCACCGCCGATTGATCGGCCCAAGGGCAATCCCTCATATACCCCGCTATTTATTTAAAGTTCCTTATACCCAGGGAGACCATAAATGCGCGTTGAGGACGAGACAATCCCTATCCGCAAGGGCGAGGAATTTGACTATCAAAAGGTGGAGCAGTACCTGCGCAGCCACATTCAAGGGATAGGCGAGGGCTCACTGCGCGTGCGCCAGTTCCCTTCCGGCGCCTCCAACCTGACCTACTTGCTACAAATCGGCCGGTGGGAGGGAGTCTTGCGCCGTCCGCCTTTCGGGCCTGTGCCCCCTAAAGCCCACGACATGAAGCGCGAATCGAGCTTATTGCAGAAGATCCATCCGGTTTTTCCACTGGCTCCCAGGCCATACCTCTTCTGCGATGACCTGTCTATCCTAGGGGTGCCTTTCTATGTAATGGAACGTAGGAAAGGGGTGGTAATCAATCACGCCTTTCCACCAGGCGTCATACCAACCGAAGACCTCTGCCGCCGCATATCCCAGACGGTAGTGGAGGTGCTGGTGCAAATCCACGCCATCGACTGGCAGGCGGCTGGACTCAGCGAATTTGGCCATCCCGAAGGCTTCCTCGCGCGCCAGGTGAAGGGCTGGATTGAACGCTACTTCCGCGCCCAAACCGATGACATCCCTGAAGTGGAACCACTCACACGCTGGCTGGCACAGCACATCCCAGAGAGTCCTGCACCGGCCCTGATTCATAATGACTTCAAGCTGAACAACATGCTCTTAGATGCAAACGATCTGACCAGGCCGGTTGCTGTGCTGGATTGGGAAATGGCCACAATCGGCGATCCCCTCTTTGATCTGGGCGTCACGTTAAGCTACTGGGTGACTGCTGATGACCCGCAGGAGTTGCAGGCGGTGCTGCCAACCGTCACAACACAGCCTGGATTCATCAGCCGCGAGCGCTTTATGGACTTGTATGCCCAGAAGAGCGGGCGCGATCTCTCCCCCATGCACTTTTACCTGACCTTTGGCTATTTCAAATGGGCGGTGATCATCCAGCAGATCTATGTACGCTGGAAGCGCGGGCAGACCCAGGACGAGCGCTTCGCCGGTTTCGGTAGCCGCGTCGGTTTCCTCATCAGATATGCTGCCGAGCTTGCCGAAAAGGGCAAATTCTAGGCAAATCAGCCGGCATGTTCTCCTTCCCGCAGCGCCTCAGCAAAGAGCTGCCGGTAGAGATCAAGGCAACTCGATCCACGACAAGGGGCTGGCTCTACAGCCACCGCTCGTTCATGCTGCTGCTCGTCGAGTTTTACTTGGGGCAGCGCCAAATAGCTTACCTGCTTGCCGGAGGGCAGCACAAAAGTCGGGCTACCTTCCACCTTCAGTCGCTCCCATCCCTCCTGTGCGTCCTGAAGTACCAGGTGCTTGGTCACTCCATGGTCGAAGTCATTAGCAAAGCGCCTTATGTCCAGTCCAACACGCTCGGCCAGCTCAAACAGCACATGACGCATCGAAATGCAGCGGCTCTCAGCAAAAAAGGCGGTACGGATCGCCCAATCAAGTTCGGCTGCCAGCTCGGCTCCCTGGCGTTCAGCACACTTGATCGCTTCAAAGGCCGGCCACATGGTCACCGGCCATTCAGTAAGCGAAGCATGCCATGGTTGGTAAGGAATATCCGGTTCCTCAAGCATCAGGATCGGCGCTTCGTTATCGAGAATTTGCTTGGGTGTAGGTCGCTTATTGATGTATTCCAATGCCAGGCTCTTGTACTCGATCACGATCCTTCCACGGTACTCGCCCCGCAGCTTGCGCAAGCGATAGGTTGTGAGATAGGCATATGGACAATGCACGTCCGAATACAGCTTGATATGGATGGGATAGGCCATTCTTTCCTCCTCTAGTCTCATCTAATCTTCATTCTTTCCTCTGTTATATATGGTACAATACTCAAAAGGCTTGTTCGTATACACGAAAGAAACAAAGAAGAGCTATGGAAACTCTGCGCTGGACTATACGCGACCTGGAACTGTTGCCGGATGATGGAAACCCCTACGAAATCATTGATGGAGAATTGTACGTGTCAAAACAACCGGATTGGCAGCACCAGCTCGTGAGCTTTCGCCTGGGTCATCTCCTCGAACTATGGAACGAACAATCACAGGCTGGATTTGTCAACCTGATGCCGGAAATTATTTTTGCTGATGATACAAACGTGGTTCCCGATCTGATCTGGATTAGCAACGAGCGGTTACAAACAGCCTTGCACAAGGATGGAAAGCTGCACAGCGCGCCAGAACTAGTGGTGGAAGTGCTCTCACCCGGTGCGGACAATGAGCGGAGGGATCGTGAGGTCAAGCTCAAGCTATACTCTCGCCGGAACGTGAAAGAATACTGGGTGATCAACTGGCAAGAGCGAACCATTGAAATCTATCGAAGAGAAAACGCGGTATTGACGCTCGACAGGACGCTTGCGGAAAGCGACGTGCTACAATCAGCGCTCTTTCCCGGGTTTAGCTGCAAGGTTGGTCAACTATTTGCAAGCCGCGCCAGTCTGTAAAATGTCAATTATGAACATTAAGCAATTGATGGGAACAACTGTAGGGGCCGATTTATCGTGCCCATTGCCGATTGATCGGCCCACGCGACAGGTTCCGTCATTGTCGGAATAATTTGGTAAATTTCATTTTCGGCCCGAAGGACCATAAATATGCCAGTAACTGAATCGATTCGCACGTTCCGCGCTGTTCGCCGGTTTACCGATCAGCCCTTACCAGAAGAGGCCATCCGCACAATCCTCAATGCAGGAAGGCGCGCGCAAAGCTCGAAGAATACCCAGCCCTGGCATTTCATCGCCATCCGCGACCGCAACACGCTGCGGCAGCTCTCTGAATGTGGCAGGTATGCCGGGCACCTGGCAGGAGCCGCTTTCGCCGTTGCGCTCGTTTTCTCCGTGTCCGACCGCTTCGATGTGGGCCAGGTTGCGGCCTACATGCAACTTGCGGCCTGGGAACTCGGCATAGGTTCATGCATTGCCTCGATGTGGGAACCGGAGAAGGCCAAAGCAATCCTGGGCATTCCCGAAGATCAGCACTTCACCATCGCGATCTCCTTTGGCTACCCCCTGCCAGAAGAGCTATCTCGTCCCTCGCGAAAAAATGCTCGCAAGCCATTCGATGAAGTAGTATTTTGGGAACGCTGGGGCAATAAATAGAGGGTAACGTTCTTTTTCGGATTGAGAATGCTATACATATCTTTACCCATGGACGGCTGAAGGAGCAGATGCTTATGATTTCCCAGCAATCCTTTTTTCCTGGAGAACTCCTTCCCGAGACGCTCTTCAGGAATCGTTACTTCATCATGAGCAAGGTTGGGGCAGGTGGCTTCGGTTCGGTCTACAAGGCCAGGGACATCCAGAGCGGAGATCGCCTCGTTGCTATCAAGGAAGTGTGTCTACAGGGATTGCCTCCACAGGCGATGCTTGAAGCCACGTCGACCTTTCAGAGAGAAATCGACGTGTTATCGGAGCTAGATCATCCCAATCTGCCACACATATATGAGCACTTTCAGACCCCTGACCATTGGTATCTGATCATGGATTTCATCGAAGGCGAAACGCTTGAACAATACCAGAGCAAAACACCCAACGGACGTCTTCTCCTCAGTGAAGTCCTTGATATTGGGCTTCAACTCTGTATTGTCCTGAATTACCTGCATTCACATCATCCTCCCATCATCTTTCGCGATCTCAAACCAGCCAATATCATGCGCACACCCACCGGGCAGATCTACTTGATCGATTTTGGGATAGCACGGTACTTCAAGCCGGGACAGGCTAAAGACACTATTGCCCTTGGTTCAGTTGGATATGCCGCACCAGAGCAGTATGGCAAAGTACAAACGACTCCGCGTGCCGATATCTACAGCTTAGGGGCCGTTTTGCATCAGTTACTGACGGCGAAAGATCCATCAGAAGCGCCGCTTCGCTTTCTCCCACTTCGCCCCAAAAGCCTCTCCGAGCCTGGGTCGCTCACCATGAGTATGGTGGATGTGCTGGTGAACAAGCTTGAAAAACTTATCGCCAGCATGCTCGAGATGGATGTGAACAAAAGGCCTCCTGATATAGCTTATGTGAAAGAGGAGCTGCAGGAAATGAGCACACTCTGGTCCTCCATTTGTAAGAGCTTCTGGCGGCCAAAACTGGGCTACACCCCACAGTTGCGAAACTAAGAAATTTGTTCCCGAATAATGATTTTTAGGCAAGGTTCAAATGTGAAGAAGAGGCCTTGACAGTTTGAACAGCCAGCCCATGTCACCCTGAGCGAAGCGAAGGGTCTAGAGCAACCAAAGGAGCAATCAAGTGGGTGCATCAGGTTGGTATTATTTCACTCCCTATCAAGAAGATGTTTCGCAGGCCTTACAAGATTTACGCAAAGAGGTCTTTGAAAAAGGGGCCTACTTGAACATGTGGTTGCAGCTCAAATGGATAATTGAGGCCAGGAGAGAGTCTTATCACCAACGGGGAAGTGGAGGCCGTGACTATGAAACCGGCGAGAAGGAGTTCAACGACCTAGCAAAGGAGTGGGAGCGAGAATCAAAGAACCCGCCCCAAACGATCGAGGACGTATTCGCATTCAATGATACGAATGGGACACACACTATACTCGATATCGAAAGGGTCTCCGCATCACCTCAGTTCAGAACGATAGCCCACTTTGAGAGAAAAGCCTTAGTAAAACTCTTTGGCGCTGAGAAGCCAACACGAGAGCAGATCGAGGCAAAGCTCGATGAAGAGAGGCTATGGATGAGTATACCAAGATGGTCTGGCTTCTACTGTATCGTTTATCAAGATGATGCTCCGCATGAGATTTTTTTCGTGGGTGTTTCTGGAGATTGATTTCTAGTTCCTTCTCCCACTAAAAGCTAAGCGGACTGACCAGTAGAACTAATGCAATTATTACAACACCATTGCTTCCTTCCCGGACTGCGTGAACGTGCGAGAAGGATCAAAAGCCCGGAGGTTCAACGTATGCTCCGAGAACGGATCGGGCAAACGAACGTTGCCATCCTCAACTTCGCCGGTAAGCAGGGCTTCAACTAACACAGCCGTGATGGGTGCGTGCATCAAACCATGACCGGAGAAGCCAACCGCGTGAACCAGATTGCTCAGGTTGCTATCAAAGCCTATCAAAGGGTTGGCATCCGGCGTCGTGCCGTAGAAACCGCTGGCCGTTGCCGTTAACCCTCCGGCCTCGGCCAGCAGCGGAGAAAAATCCATCACCTGCTCGAGCAACGCATAGCCATAATTATCAATGCCATTATTATGGTTAAATGGGGGATCGATGCGATCCTGATCCTCATCGCTGAAATTGTACTCAGGCTCGGTCTCATGTGCCCATGCCAGCATGAGCAGTTCGTTTTCGGGTCGCGAGTGCGCTCCACGAGTACTGCCAACCCCATAAATCGTCATAGGCAAGCGCTGCCATGCCTCGCTGCTCATGATGGGCCTGTCTGGTTTCAGAAAATAATGGTAGCGCTTGAGCGGGGCAACAGGCAGCGGCATACCGCCAATGCGCCGGCTGATCCGCGCCGCCCAGGCATTGGTTTCATTGACAAACCAGTCAGCCTCGATAGGCCCCCTTGTCGTTTCAAGAGCAGCGATTCGCCCATAGCGCAACGTTGCCCCGATCACTTCTGTATCCTGCATGATCGTCGCACCGAGCTCCTGGGCACGGCGAAAGCCCTCAGTATAGATCATCTGAGGGTAGAGAAAACCATCGGTTGGACCCCACGTCGCCCCAATGAGGCGATCAGGTTCAAGATGCGGCCAGCGGCTATGCACCTCCTGTGGGGTCAAAACTTCGACCGGTTCGCCAAGACGCTGTTGCATGGCTACATTTGCCTGCGCCCTTTGCCATACCTGCGCTGCCTCCTGGCGGCGAGCCGGCTTCCAGGCAGGTGCTGCCTGCTCAGGGTCTTCATACAAAAAGAGATAGCCATTTTGTTTGATTACCGGCTGCCTTCTCTCTGAGGGAGTTTGGAGCATCTCATGGAACTGCGTATACCACCACTTGGAATAGCGCATGCCGGTCACCGTCTCCTCGACGCTAAACTGGGCGCGAATACCCGCAGCCGAGCGACTCGATGAGCCATTGCCGATCTTTGCTTTCTCCAGCACAGTGACACGAAAACCCCGTTCGGCCAGTCGCACTGCAGTCAAAGCGCTCGATGAGCCGCCACCAATCAAGACAACATGATCGGCAATTCGCCGATGCGAATGAAACGAAACGTTACCCACGTGGTACTCCTTTGTGCTCCCGGTGCAAGCCAGCCATTATGCTAGTGGGGATTGTATTCTATCATAAGATATGATCTGCTGGATGGTCTTCAGCGCTTCCGATTTTTCTTGCGAGATTGTTTTGCCATCTTATTTTTAGCTTTTTTACGCTCAGCCTTATCGTGCGTTTTGGAGGAAGTCTGAGCAGGAATTTCCTCCAGTTTGGGGCGGGAGGGCGCCTCGG
>CADDZH010000076.1 GCA_902812455.1 Chloroflexota bacterium
TACAATGGGTAAGAAACTACTGGTGTAAAGGCTGCAAGAGATCGCCCAGCTCTGCAAGATTACGAGACAGCAGGCTGTGGGCCACCGCTTGCAGCGGCTTCTCCACCTTGCGCCTGGGATGCCGCAACGATTTCGCCGATCTCCACTGTCCGGTAACCGGAGAGTACAGCGATGTAGAACATGATAAGCGAGAATACAATCACTACCAGTTCATCCCAGCCAAAGGGAATAATTGGTTTGGATAGCGGTCCAAAGGGGCCGAGGTAAGCAAGGAAGTACAGCCCCAACATGAACACCAGGAACCATATGCCTCTGAGAAATTGATGCCTCTTCTCTGGAGCGCTGGCTACCCACAGGTAGAGGGTGAACAGTGCTGCCTCGATAGCCAGGGCAATGATATATTCGACGATGGTCAGGGTATGCTGGCCCAGCGGACCAAAGAAGGCGCTAGCAAGAATAGCAGCGAGCATGAGGATGCCGGCGATAATTCCGCTGGCAAGATTGACGCCCATATTCCTCGGTGCGTAGAACCAGGAGTAGATAGGCAAGCCAATGAGCACAGCGGTCACAACATAATTGAGGGTTGTGGTGCCGGACCAGTATACAATCAGCGCTGCCGCGAGGAAACCAAGCGGGGCAAGTATAACCGCTCCTTGCAACTTGAAGGGCCGATGCAGTTCAGAGGCTGTGCGCCGCAGCACTGTCAACATGATTCCCCCCATGATGTAGGTGAGCACAGTGCCCGATGAGATGAAGCCCACCAGCAAGTACCAGCTTGGCAGCGGCAGTAAGAAGATCCAGCCAACGATGAGGGCGGCAAGGAGCGCGGCTACCGGAATCCCTGTTCGTTGATTGACTTTGCTGAAAATGGGTGGGAAGTAGCCATCGACTGCAATGCCATAAATGGTGCGAGTAGCAGTGCCATTATAGACCAGGCCGGTACCGGAAGGTGAAATGAAGGCGTCAATGTAGAGTAAGACCGAAAAAGAGACGAGCAAGGCCAGGCCCGACGCTCTGAGATCCAGGGCAAACGGCGCTGCACCCCACTTCGATCCTGCCAGCGCTGCCCAGCTCCCAGGCTTGACCCCGGCCGCAGACCAGTTGAGCGAACCGGTAAATGCTAGCTGTAACAGGGTATAGAGGATCGTGGCAACAACTACAGAGAGGATCGTGGCAAGCGGGATGTCGCGTTGAGGATTGCGACTCTCACCACCGTAATCCAATGCCTGGCGGAAGCCCAGGTAGGCAAAGACGATACCCGATGTGGGAATAGCCAGGAAGATCGGCGAGATGCCGAGCGGGGTGAAGCCACCATAAGCGCTGAAGTTGCTGCCCCGGAAAACGAAGAAAAGCAGGATGAAGGTCAGGACGGGGATCACAAACTTCCACCAGGTCACCACCGTATTAACCATTCCCATAAGCCTGATGCCGAAGTAGTTGAGCAGGAAGAAGATAATCGTCAGAGCAGCGGCAAGGCCAATGCCTGGCCATGTCAGAACTGTAACCGAGGAGCCACTGACGGTAGCTGATACCGTCAAACCGTGAATGTAGGATGAAGCATAGGTTATGACAGCCTCTGCCTCGATTACCGGCACTGTTACCGCAGTCAAGAAGTATGCCCAGCCCAGTATATAGCCCGCATAGCTCCCATGGGTCAGGTGGGGATAGCGCACAATCGCTCCTGAACGCGGCAACATTCCGGCGACTTCTGCATAGTTCAATGCTACAAAGAGAACAAGAATTCCACCGATAATCCAGGATAAAATGACGGCCGGCCCGGCAATACTATCTGCTCCCAGAACGGCAAAAAGCCAGCCAGAACCAATAATGCCGCCCATGGAGAGAAAGAAGAGGGCCTGAAAGGAAAGGGCCTTGCGAAGATGCTTATCCGGTGCTTCGTATGAAGCCTGAGCCGGTTCTACTGTAGCCATAGTATGATAAACCTCCTAATGCTCGTGATGATAACAAGCAACAATTCAGGAAACTCTACTACTATCTACAGGAACTACACTACAAACAAAACTCTACTATTATGCTGGATCGATCAGTAACAGGATTATGGATGAGTTAACCGTAATATGATCGATCCATGTTCAATTATAATACGTGGAAGAGGAATTTGCATGTAAGCGACATAAGCGGGAAGTTCAAGGGGCACAGGCTCCCTGGCGCGGTTTTGGAACAGAAAAATTCATTAGGAGCCGATTATGAACATTAACAACCAGGATCGGTAATAGTTTGTCATCCTGAGCCCATTCCCCTTCGCTGCGTTCAGGGCTTCGGCTCACTCGCTCAGGGGAACTCCGCGAAGGATCTCCGTCGATCAGCAGCGGATGTTTCGCCTCGCGAAACATGACATGCACTGGCTTTGCCGATCTTGATCGTTAAATTTCATTATCGGCCCCTACGATCCCCTTCCTCATAGAAAAGCAAGGGTTAGGCGCGCTCAGCCGCTCTGGAAATGGCGCGGCGGGCCATGACAACGGCCATCTGGGCGCGATAGGCCTTCGAGCCATGCAGGTCTTCTATGAGTTCGAGGCCTTGGGCGGCATGAGCGGCCGCTCCCGCAATGGTTGGCTCGTCAAGCTTCTTCCCAAGCAGGGTTGCTTCCACAGCGCTGGCGCGGGTCGGTTTAACCGATGCGCCGGTGATGACGACGCTGGCAGCCGAGCAGGTGCCATCATCGTTGAGCGTGATTACGGCAGCGCATCCCGCCACGGCATAATGCGAAGCCTTATTGGCCAGCTTCGAGTAGGCGCTGCCGGTGTGAGCAGGCGGGATCGCGAAGCGGATCTCCGTGACGATCTCGTCCGGTTGCAGCGCGGTCTCGAACATGCCGAGGAAGAAATCATCGGCTTTGATGGTGCGCACGCCATTTGGGCCTTGCACCAGGATATCGGCTTTGAGCGCCAGCACAATGCCGGGCATATCAGCGGCGGGATCGTTGTGGGCGATGCTACCCCCGATAGTGCCCCGGTTACGTACCTGCGGATCACCGATCAAGGCCGTTCCCTCTGGTAACAGGGGGAAATAGCGAGCCAGCACCTCAGACTCCTCGATGGTCGTGTAGGTGGTCATGGCGCCAACGGCAACAGCTCCATCTTCCTCGCGGATGTAGGAGAGGCCGCTAATCCTTCCCAGGTCGATCAAGTGACCTGGCTGGGCCAGGCGCAACTTCATCATAGGAATCAGGCTATGTCCACCTGCCAGCAACTTGGCGTCATCGCCGTATTGCTGCAAGAGCGCAATGGCCTCATTGACCGACGTAGCGGTATGGTAATCAAATGCTGCTGGAATAGACATCTTCTTTTCTCCTTTCCATCCTATGGCTGCTGCTGTTGTTGCTGCTGGATGATCTGCCAGAGCTTCTCGGACGTGAATGGCATATCAACATGTGCTACACCGAGGGCATCGGCAATGGCGTTCGCCACTGCGGGGGTAGCGGCAATAGTACCGGCCTCACCAACGCCTTTAGCACCCAGCGGATTGACGGGGGTGGGTGTCACGGTGGAGTCGGTTTCGAAGCTGGGCAGCTCTGAGGAGAGTGGCATGGCATAGTCCATCAGGGTTGCCGTGAGCAACTGGCCATCTTCACCATACACAACGCCCTCGAACAGCGCCTGGCCAACGCCCTGAGCAATGCCCCCATGGATCTGCCCTTCAACCAGCATCGGGTTGAGCTGGCGCCCGCAGTCATCGACGGCCACATAGCGCGTAATCTGCGCTTCGCCGGTTTCTTTATCTATCTCGACCACGCAGACATGCGTGCCGAAGGGGAAGGTACATGCTTCTGGCTCCCAGAAGACCGTTGTCTCAAGGCCAGGCTCAATAGTGGGCGGAAGCGTATTGGAGAAGTTAGCTGCCGTAGCCACCTCAGCAAAGGTGACAGACTTCTGGGGCGAGCCGGTCACAAAGAACTTACCATCCTCCAGTGTTATATCCGAGGCGCTGGCCTCCAGCATATGGGCAGCGATCTGCTTCATCTTCTCCTTCAGCCGCTGGGCAGCAGTGTAGACGGCAGAGCCACCTACTGCTGTAGTGCGGCTCCCATAGGTACCACGGCCTTCCGGCGTAGAGTCGGTATCGCCATGCAACACCACCACATTCTCTATAGGAATACCAAACTCCTCGGCGACAATCTGCGCAAATGTCGTCTCCTCGCCCTGCCCATGTGGGGACGAGCCGGTGTAAACCTCGACGGTGCCGCTATTCTCAATACGCATGCGCGCGCTCTCGTAGAGGCCAATCGGCACAAATCCCTTGGGGCCTAGCCCGCAGATTTCGATATAGGAGGAGAGACCAATGCCCATCAGTTTGCCATCACCCGAGGCGCGTCTTCGAGCCTGTTCGGCGCGCAGGTTCTGGTAATCCGCTAGCGCCAGGGCTTTGTCCAGGGCCGCCTCGTAGTTCCCGCTATCATAAACTGCGCCTGTAGCGGCCTTATACGGGAACTGCTCCGGCTTAATGAAGTTAATCCTGCGCACTTCAGCCGGGTCCTTCCCAACTGCACGGGCAACAAGGTCCATGGTGCGCTCTATAAGATACGCAGCCTCGGGGCGGCCCGCGCCACGATAGGCATCAGTAGGAGCCTTATTGGTGAAGACGATATCGCTACTCAGGTGAATGTGCGGGATGTCATAAGCGCCGCAGGAGACGGGGAATCCCAGAGCAATCATAATCACATCAGTGAAGAGCTGTGAATATGCCCCAAGGTCAGAGATGCCATGAATCTTCAGGCCTGTCACTCTGCCCTCTCTGGTAGCAGCAACTTCCACATAGTCGATCTGGTCGCGCCCGTGGATAGTTGATGACATGTTCTCGCTGCGCTCTTCTGTCCACTTGACTGGATGGCCCGTCTTCATAGAAGCGAAAGCCGCCACAAGTTCTTCGGGGTAGATATTGATCTTGGAGCCGAAGCCACCCCCGACATCGGGTACAATCACCCGTACCTGGTGCTGGGGCAGGCCCACTGTCGCAGCCATAATGTTACGCAGTATGTGAGGGTTCTGCGACGTACTCCAGACGGTAAGAGACCTGCTGGCTTTGTTGTAATCGGCAACAACAGCGCGCGTCTCTATCGCCACGGGAGCAAGTCGCTGGTTGACAAAGCGTGCCTTGACCACCACACCACCATCGGCTTTGGTCTGTTCGAAGACCTTGTCGATCTCTTCAGTCGAGGGGTGATCGCTGAACGGGACATTCGTGCCAAACTCTTCATAGAGGAGCGGCGCGTCCGGCTGCATAGCCTTCTCGGCATCGGTCACCGCCGGCAGGGGTTCGTAGTCAACTTCGATCAGGTCGCGAGCATCACGCGCTGTAGAGCGATCATCGGCAATCACGACAGCCACAGGATCGCCATAGAAGCGCACTTTGCCTTCAGCCAGTGGACCACGAATGCCCATCCCCTCGGTCATTTTTCCTAAAGGAACGGCAACGGCAATATTGCCTACAGCACCCTTCAGGTCCTCGGCAGTATAGACGGCTACCACGCCGGGGTAGTTACGCGCAGCCTGGGTATTAATGCTCCTGATGCGGGCATGTCCATATGGGCTGCGCACGAAGGCCATGTAGAGCATGCCAGGAAGTTTGATATCATCGACGTAGGTCGCCTGACCGGTAATCAGGCGCGGGTCTTCTCGCCGCTTAACCGGCGAGCCAAGCATAGCTGCAACACCCATGTGCTCACCTATCCTTTCTCTTCATAAGAAGCAGTAGAAGATAGCCGGATCAAGAATCGTACATTGAACGAGACGCAGCTCACTCGCCGGCGCCCGCCGGGGTTGGCGCAGCAGTCACCTCGCGCATCTTCTCGGCGGCAAACTGAACCGCGCGCACGATGTTCTGGTAGCCCGTGCAGCGGCAGATATTGCCTTTGAGCGCTTCGCGAATCTCGGCTTCAGACGGGTTGGGATTATGCTTCAAGAGGTTATAGGAAGCCATAATCATGCCCGGCGTGCAGAAGCCGCATTGCAAACCATGCTTCTCCCAGAAACCTTCCTGCAGGGGGTGCAGGCTTCCCTCAGGAGCCAGGCCTTCAATGGTGGTGACTTCGCAGCCATCGGCCTGGACGGCGAACATGGTGCAGGACTTCACGGATTCCCCATTGACGAGGACAGTGCAGGCGCCGCACTGGGAAGTATCACAGCCGATATGGGTGCCTGTGAGGTCGAGCACATCACGTAAATAATGTACGAGCAACATGCGTGGTTCGACCAGTGAGTGGTGTTGCTGGCCATTCACTGTCACAGTGATTTCGCACTTCGTTGTCATCGATAGTACCCGCCTTTCTTTTCAAATCAGGACCGCATACATGAGGAGTCGCGAGAAATGAGGGTCAAAGTTACCACTGATCCATGAACTAGACAGAACGCACAGCACTCCTTTCTCCTATAGTGGACGCATGTGTGCATGCCGCACACGCATAAAAAGCTCTAGCGTTACTGACCAAAGGTAAGTGGCTACTAAAAACGTAGCATATGAAGAAGCCAAATGTCAAATAACCTCAAGATATATTTAGTCCTATAACCTTGCGTCGTAAAAAAGCGTTCTGCTACACTTCCACCAACAGGACAGGCCATGATCCGGTTTCCGGATAAGCTCTTATATTCGGAGGTATGTTATGACTGATAATGTCGTGATGGCCCCAATGTCATCTCACCGCGAGCATCTCCATGGTACCAGGTCGCATGGAGCACTCGATGCAGATATCATCATCAAGAACGCGCCCGACCCGGTCTTTGTCTCCGACCTGGAAGGCAAAATCCTCTCGGCCAATGACGCGGTTTATGAACTCTTAGGCTTTCGCACGGACGAGGTGCTAGAGCAGTCGCTCTCACGCTTTATCAGCCCCGAAGAGACGCGCGAATTTACGGCTGCCCTGCGCGAAGTGATCGAGCGAGGGGCTACACGCAACGCCCGCCTCAATCCGCGTAGCGCCTCAGGTGAGGTGATTCCCACCACGCTCAACGCCTCGGCCTTGCGTGATACCGATGGCAAAGTGATCGGCGCAATCGGCATCCTGCGTGATATGCGCGAACTGGACAAGGCGCGTGCCTATGCCGACAGCCTGATCAAGAATGCGCCCGACCCGGTCTTTGTCTCCGACCTGGAAGGCAAGATTTTGCAAGCCAATGATGCCGTCTATGAACTGTTAGGTTTCCGCACAGACGAGGTGCTGGAGCAATCGCTTTCACGCTTTATCAGTCCCGAAGAAACGCGCGAGTTTCTCGCAGCCCTCAAGGAGGTTATCGAGCGAGGTGTGATCCGCAATACACGCCTCAACCCGCGTAGCGCCTCGGGTGAGGTGATTCCTACTACCCTCAATGCCTCGGCCTTGCGCGATACCGATGGCAGGGTCATTGGCGCGATCGGTATCCTGCGCGATATGCGCGAACTGGATAAGGCCCTTGCATATTCAGATAGCCTGATCAAGAACGCGCCCGACCCGGTCTTTGTCTCCGACCTGGAAGGCAAGATTTTGCAAGCCAATGATGCCGTCTATGAGCTGTTAGGTTTCCGGCCAGACGAGGTGCTGGAGCAATCCCTCTCACGCTTCATCAGTCCCGAAGAGACGCGCGAGTTCCTCGCAGCCCTGCGCGAAGTCATTGAGCGAGGCGCTACCCGTAATGCCAGGTTGAACCCTCGCAGCGCCTCAGGTGAAGTGATTCCCACGACGCTCAATGCCTCAGCCTTGCGCGATGCCGATGGCAAAGTGATCGGCGCGATCGGTATCCTGCGCGATATGCGTGCCTATGAGAAGGTTGTGCGTGACCTGGAGGAATCGAAGGCCGAGCTACAGGAAAAGATACTGGACCTGGAGAAGTTCGAAGAAGTCGTCGTAGGTCGCGAGCTTAAAATGATCGCGCTGGAGAAAGAAATTGAGAACTTGAAGAGGGAACTGGAGAAGCTCAATCGAGGGCAGAACAAATGGGTATAGCTCAGCAGGAAAAGCCAGAAACTGCTTCGCTAGAAGAGATGGATCTGGAATGCTTGCGGCAA
Source organism: Chloroflexota bacterium (assembly GCA_902812455.1). The sequence goes on from CADDZH010000076.1 coordinate 7,999, forward strand.
GAATATATGCGTCTGGTGGAGCAGAAAAATGCGCTGGAAATGCGTGTACGCAAGAGCGAAGAGCGCCGGCGCGCCCTCATGCATATCATGTCCGATCTCAATACCCTCAATCGAAAGCTGGCCGATCAGCGCAAAGCCATGATTCACATCCTGGCAGACTATGAGAAGGAACGCAGGAGCCTGGCCGCACAGACCGAGCGCCTGGATAATTCCCGGCGCGCCCTCATGCATATCCTACAGGATGCGCATCGATCAAACCTGCGTTTAGAAAGCAGCCGCAAAGCCATGATCCACATCATGAGCGATCTGCGCGAGACCACAGAAGAGGTGCAGCGTCGCGAACAGGAGCTGCGCGAGAAGCAGGAACAACTGGTACAGGCCGGCAAGCTGGCGACGCTGGGAGAACTCACCACGGGCATCGCCCATGAACTCAATAACCCACTGAATAACATCGGCTTATTTATCGGGAATGTGATCGATCTGATTGAGCTTGGGAAGGTAGACCCGGAGTACATCCTGCGCGAATTACGTAGTGCCATGAAGCAAGTCTATAAGGCAACAGAAATTATTTCACACCTCAGAACCTTTGGCCGCGCGGCATCCGTGAGCCGGGAGCCGGTTGTGATCACCGAGGTCATTCAGAGCGCGCTCTCTTTGATGCAGGAACAACTGCGCCTGCGGCAGATCGAGGTTGAGTTAGATTTCCCTGCCGGGGATGTAATAGTCATAGGCAATGCCATCCAGTTGGAGCAGGTCTTCCTCAATCTCTTGACCAATGCACGCGATGCCATGGTGAATGCGACGCGCAAAGTTATTACGATCAAATGCACGACGAAAGTGCATATGGTAGAGATCAGTTTCCGAGACACAGGCCCCGGTATCCCTCCAGGGTTTGAGCAGCGTATCTTCGACCCATTCTTTACCACCAAGGAAGTCGGTGCGGGAACAGGTCTGGGTCTCTCCATTACATACGGCATCATTAAAGAGCATGAGGGTACCATCATGGTCGAGAATCGTCCCGGTAAGGGGGCCACGTTCTTGATACAGCTTCCGCTTAAGCAAGGATAGATAGATTGTGAGGTGTGTTGGAGCATGAGCAGGCCATATATTCTGATAGTGGATGATGACACAGCCCTGTTAGAAGCGCTGCCCCAGGCGTTGTATCTGCGGCTGCCCGGCATAGAGATAGATACGAGCGACTCTGCGCAGGGCGCAATCGAGCAGATTCAGAGGCATGATTATGATGCTATAGTCAGCGATATTAAGATGCCCGGCATGGATGGATTAGCGCTCCTGGTGAAAATAAAGGAGATGCGACCAGATACGCCAACGCTGCTGATTACCGGGCATGGAGAACATAATCTGGCCGTCCAGGCTCTAAGAGGTGGGGCTTACGACTTTATTCAGAAGCCCATTGACCGCGATTATTTTGTCGCTGCGCTGCAACGTGCAATCCAGGCACACCAGTTGAGGCGCCAGGTGATTGAGCAACAGAGCGCTTTAGAGGAGCATGCCAGAACGCTCGAGGAAACGGTAGCGGAGCGTACACGCGAGTTGATCGAAGCCAACGCGGCAAAGGATGAATTTCTTAGCATTGCCTCGCACGAGCTCAAAACGCCTCTGGCCAGCTTAAAAGGCATGGCGCAGCTCCTTCACCGCAGGATCGAGCGGGGAGGGTCGGCAGGCATCGCTGACCTGGCGAATATAGAACGCTCGATTCACCGCATGGAAGTACTGGTCAATGATATGCTAGATATCTCGCTCATTAAGTCGGGCATGTTCGTCTTACATCGCCAGCCATGTGACCTGGTCTCATTATGCCAGCAATTGATAGACGAATACACGGCGGGAGCCGATCCAGCCCCGCTCGTGACATACGAAGTTTTTGGCGAGCCGCTTGAAGCTGAGGTGGATGTCGATCGCATTGGCCAGGTGATTCTGAACCTGCTCTCCAATGCACGCAAGTACTCTCCGGCGCAGTCTCCTATTACGGTGAAACTGGCACGTGTTGGAGATCATGGCATGATAAGCATATGCGATAGGGGAGTAGGCATTCCAGAAGAAGCTCTTCCCTATATTTTCGAGCCGTTCTACCGCGCTCCCGGCGTGGAGGTCAAGAACGGCTCGTCTTATGGCCTTGGATTGGGACTCTACATCGCGCGTAAAATTGTGGAATGCCATGGTGGTCAGATCGAAGTAGAGAGCGTGCTAGGAAGCGGGAGCACTTTCTCTATAACTCTGCCGCTGGTTGCAGAGCCGGCAGCAAGAGGCATGGATGCAACAACCATTACAGCAGGCTGATATGCTGGCCAGCACCCTCGCATAGCGAGCATAGATATGGTACAATGTACACTAAGTCAGTTTTAAATTGTTGTACCACGCTACGTTGTGAGGTAAGTTAGAACTATGCACCGTCGTGCACCAACTTTCCACCCAGGATTGATGACCGATATGTACCATCCCGATGCCGCTTACGTGAGTTTCCGTACCGGTCGTAATGGCCTGACCACCTTTGACCTGTATTGCCGCTCAGCACCATTTGGAGGAGCATACCTGCTTGTCGCGGGATTAGAGACGGCCCTGGAATTTGTCCAGGCATTTCATTATACGCCTGAGGAGTTGCGCTTCCTGGCGCATATCCGCGACTATGACTCCGCCTTCCTTGATGAGCTTGCGAAACTACGCTTCACCGGCGAGATTCTTGCGTTGCCGGAAGGAACCATTGCCTTTCCTAACGAGCCGCTTATGCGTGTCACTGCGCCTTTCCGGGAGGCCATCCTGATGGAGGCTGGCCTCATGCAAGCCATCAACCTCTCAACGCTCATTGCGACGAAAGCTTCTCGTATCGTCTTTGCTGCCGAGCGCGGGCGCCCCAGGCGCGTGGCCGAGTTTGCCTTCCGCCGTGCCCAGGAACCACTCACGGTGGCTCGCGCATCCTACATCGGCGGGTGTGCCAGCACTTCACTGCTTGACGCTGCCTACGAGTTTCGTCTTCCGGCAACGGGAACGGTGCCACACGCATTGATTGAGCTGTTCCCCACAGAAGAAGAGGCCTTTGCAGCCATTGCGGAGGCGTACAATCGCTATACCCTGCTGCTCGATACCTACAACCCGCGCCATGCGATCCACACAGCCATTGAAGTGGCCATGCGCTACCAGGAAACGCTGGGACATACGCTTGCTGCTGTACGGCTGGATAGTGGCGACATTGCCGGGGATAGCATTTATGTCCGCGAGCAACTCGACAAGGCGGGCTTGAACAATGTACGCATCCTTGCCAGTGGCGATCTGGATGAGTGGAAGATCACCGAGCTGCTAGAGGCAGGAGCAGAGATCGACTCGTTCGGGGTGGGTACGGCCCTGGGGAGCGGCTCCGGTTCAGTGGAGCATGGCGTGACAGGAGGAGCGCTTGGGGCGGTCTACAAGGAAGTATGGTATGTGGATGAGGCCGGGGACGAATTTCCGAAAATGAAAGTAGCGGGAGAGAAATCGACGTGGCCTGGGAAAAAAGAGATTTATCGCCATCCCGAATGGAAAGAAGATGTCATCCAGCTTGCGCAAGAGCCACATCCGCCTCACTATCAACGGCTCCTGCGGCCGGTCATGCGCAATGGAGAAATTATTCCCGGCAGCTTACCGCCCCTCTCCGAGATCCGCGAGCTGGCCCAGCAAAACCTGGCTTCCCTGCCAATCCAGTACCGCGCGCTTACAGTCGATCAGCCCTATCCCGTGCGTTTTAGCGAGGGATTACAGAGCCTGCGCAAGCAAGCCGAACAGCTCATAGAAGCGGCAGCATCATAACAGAGTCTTCCGTTATGAATAGGGCCTGGCCTGCCATTCATGCTCAAGGATGGCGTACAACAAGGTATCCCACCAGCGACCTTTTATCCACTCGTGCTCGCGCAGGCGCCCTTCCTGTCGCATGCCGATCTTTTCCAGCACACGGGCTGAGGCGACGTTCTCTGCAAGGCACCAGGCCCAGATGCGATGCAACTCTAAATCCTGGAAGCCGAATGCCAGAAGCCGTCTGGCAGCCTCGGTGGCATAGCCGTTGCCCCAGTAGCGAGGATCCAGTTCGTAGCCGATATCGGCCTCATAGGCATCTGGCGTTTTCATTCGGATGCCGGCATTGCCAATGACCTGGCCACCGGGAGGGAGCGTGATGGCGAGCTGGAATTTCGTGCGCGGCTCCTGCTCGCGCTGCGCAAGAAATATCCCCACAAAATCGCGTGCGTCCCGCTCGGTGCGCTGCGTCCAGGGATTGTAGCGCAAATAGCGCGGATCGGACTGGTAGGCGAGCACGGCCTGCCAGTCTTTCTCCTCAAACTCGCGCAGCACGAGGCGCTCAGTTGTCAGAATCATATGCAACCTTGACCAAAAGATGAAGTTTAAAGACCAAAGACGGTAATGTCATCCTGAGCGAAGCGAAGGATCTGTGTCGATCGGCAGCGGATGTTTCGCTTCGCTCAACATGACATGCCACATCCTGGCCTCGCCGATCTTGATCGTTAAATTTCAAAGAATAGAGAATGCTCATGCGGCCATTGTACTACATAATTTGTCTGGCGAGCCATATGTTCAACACGATAAAGATCCGTTCTCAAAAAAGCCTTCTATGCGTTACAATTAGGCGGAGAGAATATCATGTCAAGGAAGCGTATACAGATGGCGGAGAGCATTATTCAACCTGAGGCAGGCAATACGCCACCATCCCAGGAGACCAATAGTGAAGCAGGGATGGATAGTGCAGGAACTGCAGAGGAAACCGCAGCCGGTCTTGAAGAGCAGCAACAGGCAGAAACAGAGCCGCAGCCAGTACCAGTGAGCAGTTCTCAAGGGACTGGTGAGGCTGGATCACTCGTGATCTGGACGCCCAGATTTATCGTTATTTTCGCGCTGGCGCTCGTGGTAGGGCTGAGCGCTGAAAGTTTGCTGACGCAAGGCTGGTTAAATGGCTACTTTCCAGGTCCCTGGGTATTTCTGGTCCATGTGGCCCTGATTCTGGGCTGCTGGATTGCTGTGCTCGTGGTGACGCGATCAAGATGGCTACGCCTGAGCGGCGTTTTTGGCTGCATCTGGGCAGTGGCCAATGTTATCAACTTCGCGCTGGGGTTCACCGGCGAGAGGCCACCGATTTTAATCATCGCTCCCCTGGTTGCGATCTTCTCGAGCGCTTTACTGGGAGCCTACATCTGCCTCTCGATTGATCGCACCCCGCTGCGTCGCTGGGATACCTGGTTTTTCCGGCTTGCGCCCCTGATCGGCTTCCCTCCTATTATCCTTATTTACCTGGTCACATCAGCCGGAATTTTTACCCTGGCTCCTCTTACCGGGGATATCGAGGCGCTGGCCTTAATCCTGAGTGTGCTTGTCTGGTGGGCGCGCCCCTCTTGCTGGAAAGCGCAGCCAGGCCCGGCGCTGCTCTTTGGACTTTACCCGGCTATCCTTTTCTGCCTTTCTCTCCCCGGCTTTGGAGGCAAGGAAAACGATTTCTTTCTCCCACAGGTTGCCCTGCTCTGCCTGGTGCTTGGCATGATGCGTATATTGCAGGCGGAACTGCGGCGCAAAGTGGAGAGCAGGCAAGCAGAAAGACAGGGGTAAGACACACATAGAGATGGCTACTTTATTACAAGGTAGCCTCCGCTGTCATCCGGGAAAGGATTTCTCTCGGCTCAGTATGCGCAACTTGAACAAGGTAGCGGCGGTTACGGCACACAAAGTGCCCCCGTCCAGGTGGAAAATCACCTATGCGAACTCCTAAGAGGGGCTGGTCATTCGGGTCGCCGCCGAGGATCAACCCTATACGACAAGCGCGTACCTGCTGTAGCAAGGCATCCGGGCGGGCGAGATCATTGGGTGATCCCGCCACAATCACGTGGAAACGCAGGTCGCGTGCCCGCAGCAAAAACTCTTTCAGGTCACTAAGGGGGTTTCTGGCCAGGATGTTAAGCATATCATAATCGTCAATGACAAGCGCAATGGGTGCCGTCACACCTCCTATCGATTCTTCCTCTCCTTCGGGCTGTAGCTCTTCACGTAATAAAGCGGTACGTGCTTCGAGTTCACTTTTTAAAGCCTCTACAACTTCTAAGAGACGCTCTGCTGTATCTGCATACATCCATACATGTGGGAGAGAACGAAGCAGGCGTGAACTACGCCGGAAGTCTACCAGGACAATACGCACTGATTGTTGGGATAGATAGCCGGAGCTCTGGTGATTTGCCAGGGCAAAGAGGCAGAGATGTAGCACGTTGGTGCGACCGCTTCCTGGGCCGCCAGCTACTAACAAATGGGGAGTTTCTGGGCTCAATTCGAGCGCAATCGGAAGTAAGGAGAGATCTTCGATCCCCAGATAAAGGCGAAGGGCATTGGACGATCCGCTATGGAATGCTCTCAATGGGGTGGTTTCTGCCCGTGTCGTCTCTGCGAGGAGTTCGCTGAGTCGCACATGCTCTGGCAGGAGCCGGATGGCTGGGGCATGTTGAACATGGTATATTTCAGCCTCCTTTGCCACAACAGTAATCAGTTCGTCGAGCTGCTGATTCTGCTCGTCTTCGTCCTCCCCCACTACCGGTAAAGCGATCTGTACCTCTTGAGGAGTTTTCCCGCGCTTGTAGCCGCGTCCTGGTAGCGCCGGGTCCAGGTAAGCGGCATCATTTTTCCCCAGTAAAATAAGCGAATCGGTTACCTCGACCATGCGGAAAATGATGCGTAGCTCCATGAGGCTTGTGAGTTGCATGGGCAACCCTCCAGGCCGATCAAGCGCCAGGACCAGGTACACACCATACGTGCGACCCTGGCGGGCGATGCTCAATAATAATTCCATATCTTTCTCGTGTATTTGCCGGAATTCGCTGAACCTATCAATTATCAGGACGATGGCCGGCAACTCTGCTAAAGTAGGCGGGTCGTTACTCTGCCGATAGCGCTGGTAAGCAAGGAAGTCATCAATCTGATAGTTCATAAAGACTTGCTTGCGCTCTTCGATGATCCCTTGTAGTTTCCGCATCAGCCGGTGAATGTATTCTTCATCACCCTCACCAAAGATGCCGCCAACATGAGGAAGCTTCTCAAAAACACGCAATGCCTGCCCACCAAAATCGATCAGGTAGAGGTGAAGCTGGGCAGGAGAATGTGTGAAGACAAGAGATGTAATGATGGTACGTAGAAGGGTGCTCTTCCCCGTTCCCTGTGCGCCAGCGATCAACATATGTCCTTCACGAGGAAGATCGAGGAGAAATGGCTCCTGCCGTTGTTCCGTGGGAAGGTCAACAAGACCCACAGGAAATCTCAGCCATCCATAGGGAGGAGTAATTGAGGCATCAGCGCGTGTACTCATATGTATCAAAGGCCTGGAACGTTGGTACACCTCTGGCAGGTAGATACGATGAGGCAGTGGATCCGGCCATGGCCGGAAGAGATCTATGCCCAGTGATGCCTGATATGGTTCAAGTAGCCCCATCAATACCTGCATATCGGTCAAATCTTCATCGATCTCTGCCGAATCTGCTGATGGACTATTTGAAACACGTGCGGGCAGCGAGGTTCGTGCGCTCTGGAACAATTCAAAGATCTCGGCACCTATCTGAAAGTAGGCACGCCCTGGAATAGTGCTTGGCAGGAGTCCAGCGTCGGATCGACCCAATACATCCCGGCTGTCTTGCAGCGAAGCAACGCGCAAGCAGATGCGAAACTTGAGATTAGACCAGATATTGGCGTTTACCGAGCCAGCCGGTTTCTGGGTTGCTAAGATGAGATGCACCCCCAGGCTGCGTCCCTTTTGTACCACGCTGACAAGACCCTCTATAAATGCCGGGTACTCTTTGGCAAGCTCAGCGAATTCATCGATGATGATTAAAAGGTATGGCAAAGGCTCTAAGGTTGCCAGATTTTGTGGATCTTGCCGCATAGCCTGGTATTGTTTAATATTCTTTGCTTTCGCCTGGCTCAGAATATGCTCTCGTCGCTTCAACTCGCTCTTGAGAGCGACCAGCGCTCGCTCTGTCAGTCTCCCACTCAGATCCGTCACCATACCTACTGTATGGGGTATCTTCTCGAATGGCTTGAAGGTAGCGCCCCCTTTAAAATCGACCAGGACAAAGTTGACCAGGTGCGGGTGGTGGGTGATCGCCAGGCCAACGATCAGCGACTGGAGCAACTCACTCTTGCCCGATCCTGTGGTGCCAGCGATAATGCCGTGTGGGCCATGAGCGGATTCGTTCAGGTCGAGCCAGATCGTTCCATGAATACCCTGCCCAATAGGAACTCGCAAGGAACCAAAGCGCGGGCCAGTATTCCACCACTGCTCTACGTCAAGCTGATCTGCGCATGACAGCCCCAGGAGATCAAGTAATCGCAGGTTTGTTGGAAGATTGACGGTATCTTCACCCTCTTCGGTGACCTTGATCATGGAAAGAGCTGAGGTGAGACGCTGCGCTGTTGCTCGATCCACAAAATCAGGGCGGATATGCTCTAGTAGCGCCCCTGCAAAGCCGGCAGTGACATATGTCAAGGACATTTTGCGCTGTTGGGTATCTGTATCTACCTGTTCTTCCTCTGACAAGCGGATAATAGCACGGCAATCGCTCGGAATGGCCTGTTCCTCTGCTACGAGATAGATAACTGACACACCCAATTGTTCTCCCAGTTTGAAAGCGTTCGTCAACGTAGGATGTTGGCGCACTTCTACATAATCATGCACGATTACCACCAGATGTGGGAGAGCAATGCCTGGGGCAGCAGATTTGCTCAAAGAGCGTTTTCTTTCACTTGCTTCCTCTTCCTCAAGCTTCACGGCTCGCCGGCCCAACTCCTCCAGCAGTATGTTGAGCACCTGATTTGCCTCTTCCTGGCCTTCTGCCACTAAGCGCCTCTGTTTGCCCAGCTTGAGGGGCATTGTATGCGGCAACTGCTGCAGCCATTCCCAATCGTGTTTCTGCGATGTGGGATAAATGCTCAGGATACGTACCTCTTGCGGTGAATGATGAACGGCAATTTGACAGATCATTGCATGGGCGAATGCGGCAACATTTTGTCGCCGTCCGGTAATGCCAAGCGATTTTACCTTTGTGAGTGAGATGCCGCAAGGGGCATCCTCCACAAAGGTGAAATCGTCTTTGATCTGTTGCAGTTCTTGTATGAAGGGCGAACCTGCCTGATGGTGAGAAGGAAGCTCTATGGTTACTGAGAACGGTTGCCTGCCTTTCCCCACACGTACCATAAGAAAGTCAGGGTCTTCTGGACGGCGCTCCCAAAGATGAGAGCGTTGCCGGATCCGCTCTTCCAGATCTGTGGGATCAGGATCTATGAGCAGCGCTACTCGTCTCTGCTCAATGGCCTGTTGCGCCAATTGCGCGCGTATCCTGGCCAGGCTCTCCATAAACTGCTTATTCTGTATGGCCTGCTTTCTTTGTAAAGCTTTGCGCTTCTGTCGTGCATCTAACATGCCGGTGAGGGGGTTGACGAGCGCAAAGAGCGCGATAGGTAGCATGAATGCCAGTTGTTGTAACGAACCATGGCTCACGATGAGAGAGATGCTCATGAGTAAAGCTATTGAGAGCATTGGAAGCAAAAGTGTAAGAGGGCTTGGCTGGTGAGGTTCTTTTTCTTCCTCTGGTGGCGCAGGAAGAGTCACTACTCCCTGTGGCAAAGGTGGGCAGACACGTGGCGGTCGATTAAAAGCTATCTGTTGCGTATCGCCTGCGCCATTCTCAATCTGCTTCATTCCTGACGCCTCTACTTGGCTGCTTGCGTGGCTATTTGCGGGAATAATTCTTCCTTTGCTCATGGTGAGAGTACTCTGTTTTTTAACTTCGGCACAGGTTGCCTCTGAAAGCAGTGCCAAAAGTCCTGAGAATGGTTGGGTAAATATTTGGAGAGGGCCGGTAAACTGTAAGTGAGCGGGCAAAAGTATGTTGTTCGGAGCAGATCTTACCGTTGCTACTGGCAGATACGTTGCAGCGCTCATACGTAACGTGAACATTATAACAAGGAGGATATCACTTTCCTATGCCTACCATCCATGTAAACACAGATGTCATGCGGCAACTGGCACAGGCATACCTGAACTGGAACAATACGCTCCAGACCCAGATGCTTCCGCAGTTGCAAAGCTTGAGCGCCCAACTTGAGGGGGACTGGATTGGGGTGAGTCGCCAGGACTACGATAACCAGCTTCAGAGCTGGCAACAAAGCCTCAACAGCCTGATAGCCGCAGGCCAGAGTCTGGGGAACCATGTGTTGAACACGGCCAACCAGTTCGATGCGGCCGATCACTCGTAGTCCTGGGACAGTTCTTTTTGCAGGCGCCGAGCCACCTGACTCGTCGCCTTGCAGACTGGCCTCAATGGAGCAGAAGATCCCTCTATTCTTCTCTTCTCGCTATGGGCGGGAATATCTCTAGCCCGCTTTACCCCTCCGCTCGCCTCCAACAAATGAGCGTTAGACTGAAGCAGCAACACCCTTCACCAGATATGCCAGCGTCATCATATCGCCCACCAGGAAAGTTTCCTTTACATCTACCGGGCGAGCTTCGCCCTGGCGGTTAACCCAGACGGTAGTGTATCCCAGCTCGGTTGCAGGAACAATGTCGTATTTGAAGCCGAAGCCGGCGTGCCAGATATCGGAGATGGGCAGGCCTAAGCGCTCGCGAGCCAGTTGAAACCCTTTATAACTCGGCTTATATGCCCTGGCCTGCTCGGCAGTAATGATATCGTCAAAATTCACGCCGATGGTACGTACCGTTTCGGCGATGATGGCGTCATCCGTGTTGGTGATGAGCATAATTTTGACCAGCTTTTGTAGCTCTAAGAGAGCACTGCGCGTATCGGGAAATGGCTTCCACGTGCCCATAGAAGCGGCAAATGCTTCAACATCGTCCTCGTCGTAAGGGAGATGGAAATACTCGAAAGCCATTTTCATGGTATCTCGCAACACCTGCCGGTAGGGGCGATATGCTTGCTGGATGTATTCAAACTGGACTTCTTCCCAATAGTGTTGCAGGGCGTGCACGTCTACTCCCTCGACGTGTTTTGCTGCGAGCCTCTCTGCGAAAAACTGCTGGATTTCGCTTTCCCAATCGATAAGTGTGCCATAGCAATCGAAGGTGATGGCCTTTGGTAGTGCGGTCATGTCGTTTTTGTCTCCTTTGCCTCGTATAACATAGTATAATATGAAGACTCCAATCAAACCAAAACGACGATTTTAGAGGGACGAAGCGGAGAGCGCAAAAAGGGGCAGGTATGCAGGAGATCAAAGAACAGCATCCTCATGGTGGTGATTGGCTGCGCGAGATTGTGTTTGGCCTGAATGATGGGCTTGTGACCACGCTGGTATTCATCATGGCGGTAAGCGAGGTTGCTCCTTCGCGGTTGCTCCTGGTCGTGCTGGGGGAAGTGATAGCGGGGGGCATCTCTATGGCATTAGGAGGGTTTCTCTCTGCTCGTACAGCCAAAGAGGTGCTTGATAAGCGCATCGCGACAGAACGCTATGAGATCGAGCACGAGCCAGAGGAGGAGCGCGCAGAATTACAGGATATCTATAGAAAGAAAGGTTTCAGTGGCCCGCTTTTGCATCGCGTGGTTGATCATCTCACGGCCAACGATGAGCGCTGGCTGCGAGCGATGGTGCATGACGAATTAGGGTTGGTGGAGCACGAGCGTATCAATCCCTGGCTGGAAGGATTGCAAGTTGGCCTCTCCTTTGTGATTGGCGGGCTTATCCCGACGGTGCCGCTCATCTTTTCCTTACCACAAGCGCGCTGGTGGTCTTTCGGGCTGACAGCTTTGACCGCGCTGGTGCTTGGAGCGGTGAAGGCTCGCTATACGCACAAAGGCCCTATACAGGCGGGCCTGGAATTTCTGGCGGTTGTCACTATTGGAACCCTGGCCGGTATAGGCATCGGCTTCCTCTTGCATGGAGGATAGGCTACATATAGGCCTCTATCCTGCCGGGTGAGCTGTAGGGGCCGATTTATCGTGCCCACCGCCGATTGATCGGCCTGATAAATCACCCCAAGCATGAAGACCCGATGGAGGGGAGGGATACAGGTGGCAAGACTTGCATCTCAGTGCTATAATACGCTCCTTAGAAGAAAGATCTAGATGGGACATAATAACAATGCCTGGAGAGATAGAGCGATGACGACAATGGCAAATATTGCACGCGGCAAATATCATATCTGGACGGTGGGCTGCCAGATGAACCAGGCGGATTCGCAGCGCATTCAAGCGATGCTGGATGAACTGGGCTGGGAAGAGGCCAGCATGGAGGAGGCCAACCTGGTGATCCTGAATACGTGCAGCGTGCGCAAAGCGCCGGAGGAGAAGGCGCATAACCAGCTTGCCATGCTCAAACACGCCAAAGAGAGGCGTAGCGACCTGCTGGTAGCTTTGATGGGCTGTATGATCGGGAACCAGAAGACAATCGATGACCTGAGCAGGCGCTACCCGCATATCGATCTGTTCATGAAGGTCGAGCAGGCCGATATCCTGCCGCGCTTCCTTGAGGAGCGCTGGACGCCCATTTCTGGCGCCGGCTGCCTCGATATTGATTTTGCACCCGCTGATCAAAGTGAGCAAGCGGCTCCTGCACGGACTGAGCCGGTCGCGCCAACGTTTGCTACCTCGTTCAACAGGGCGGGGAAGCGGACTGTGCTGCCAATGGCCATCACTCCAAAGCCTGGCGAACGCATTGCTCACTATCCGACGAAGATTGAGACGGCGAAGGCCAGCCCGGCGGCGTGGCTGCCGGTTATCCTCGGCTGCAATAAGGTATGCACCTACTGCATTGTCCCTTACCGGCGCGGGCGCGAGCGCAGCCGCCCGGTGGAAGAGCTGCTGGCGGAGGCCAGGACGCTGGTGGCAAAGGGCGCGAAAGAATTGACACTGCTTGGCCAGACTGTTGAGGCCTACGGGTTAGACCTGCCCGATCAGCCCGATCTTGCTTACTTGATGAGCCGGTTGAGCAAGATTGAGGGATTGGAGCGTATTCGTTTCATGACCTCGTACCCTCGCCATATGACCGATAGCATGATCGAGCGCATGGCCCACCTGCCCAAGGTTTGCGAGCACCTGAATATTCCCGTGCAATCCGGCGATGACGCCGTGCTGAAGCGCATGAAGCGTGGATATACGCTCGACGAGTACCGCGAGAAGATCCGGCGTGTGCGCGAGCTATGGCCGGGAATCTCGCTCTCAACAGATATCATCGTTGGCTTTTGTGGAGAGACCGAGGAAGAGTTCCAGCACACGCTTGATCTGCTGGAAGAGGTGCGCTTCGATGTAGTGCACGTGGCAGCGTACTCGCCCCGTCCGGGGACGGTGGCCGCGCGCTGGGAAGACGACGTACCGCTGGCGGAAAAGAAGCGCAGGCTGCATGTCGTAGAGGAAGTGCAGGCACGTATCGCTCTCGAAATAAACCAGCAGTATCAGGGCAAGATTGAAGAGGTGCTGGTCGAAGAAGAGAATTATACTCATGGGCGCCGGCAATGGAAGGGGCGCAACCGCACCAACAAGCTGGTGTTCTTCCCGCAGCCGGAAGCACATGAAGTAGCAGGCGATGACACCGGGGCGAATGCCCTTCATAATATCAGTCCGGGCGATCTCATGAAGGTGCGCATTGAGCGGGTGACGGCATGGTCCTTGCAGGGTTGCGTGGTTGCGGTATAATATGCAAACTTAGGCAAGGTTCAAAATGTCATCCTGAGCGAAGCGAAGGATCTCTCTCGATGAGCAGCGGATGTTTCCCCTTCGCGGAGTTGACCCTGAGCGAAGCGAATGGGCTCAGGGCTGGGCTGCACTCGCTCAACATGACATGCCCAGGCATTTCTGGTGATTGAGGTATTGTCACGTTCATTTGAACCTTTAATGCCATTATTCATAGATACCAGATCGCAAGTGAAGATGGAGGTAGTATTCGATGACACAGGCACAATCGGCTGAAGAGAAGGCCCGGTTAAAGAAACAATGGACTGAACTTGCTATCCGGCAGGCGTTGGACAGCCAGTGGGCTGATGCAATTGTAACCAACAAGAATATCTTGAACCTGTTCCCGGCCGATCCCGAAGCGTACAACCGGCTGGGTAAAGCCTATAGCGAGCTGGGCCAGTACTCAGAAGCGCGCGATGCCTACTCACAGACACTGAAGTATAGCCCGAACAACACCATTGCTAAGAAGCAACTGGAGCGGTTGGCGCTGCTGCAGGAAGCGCCTGCTCCTGCCCAAAGTGCGGCAAGCGCTGAAGGTATTGATCCCCGGCTTTTCATTGAAGAAACCGGCAAAACAGGCACAACCGAGTTGATCAACTTGGCTCCGGCATCGGTGCTGGCAAAGGTAGGCGTGGGTGACAAAGTGTACTTGCATGTCAATGGCCATAACCTGCTCGTGCGGACTGCCGCCGGAGAAGATATCGGGCAGGTAGAGCCGCGCCTTGCCAATCGCCTGATCAACTTCATGGAGGGTGGCAATCGCTACGCAGCGGGTATTCTGGCGATGGAGAATGGGCAGGTGCGCATCATTATTCGCGAGGAGTACCAGCACCCGAGTATGTTTGGCAAAGTGAGCTTCCCATCCCAGGGGAGTGGAGAAACGATCCGCGCATATATCAAGGACAGTATGTTGCGTTATGATCGTGACGAAGAGGACGAGCTGGCCAACGAAGATGAATACTACGATGGCGGTGAGGAGCCGGAGGAGCTGACCGAGGTCGATTTTGAAGGCAGCATGGATATGGAAGAGTAAAGTAAGGAGTAGTAGAAGAACATATGAACAAGACGAAAAAGGTTGCCTGGCATAAGCACCTTAAGAAGAGGAAGAAACTCAAAGAGAGGCGCAAGGCGCAAAAGGCCAGCGCGGCTGCAACTACATCGACCGCGCGACGATAAATATCGTTGCCTGGCCCCCACAAGGGGGTCACTACATGTCGTTGCGTTTGAGATCATAGGAATATTGCCTGACCCCCACAAGGGGGGTCACTACATGTTTAAGAGTACCTGTGGGTTATGAGCGGTGAACACTTCATCTTCCCCGGCGGCCTCTGCTTCGGTGCGTAATATTCTTACGCTGCTGGCTTCATGGGATGCACAGCTCGTAGGAGGAGCAGAAGGGCTGGAGCGGCGGGTAACGTGGGCGTGCCGCATGCGTACACGCTTACCCGCATTCGAAACTATACATGGGGGAGAACTGGCCCTTCTTGCGCTACCCCAGTTGCGCCGCATCGATGAAACCTTACCCCACCTCTTAAAGAGCCTGCACCACGAAGGAATTTCCGCAGTAGCTGTCGCCGCTGCTTCCCTTGAAGCCCTGGGAGACGAGGCCCCCGCCATCGCCGATCAGTTGCGTCTCCCGCTGATCCTGCTTCCTTCTGCAGCGCCACTTGAAGCCATTGAGCGCGAGGTG
Organism: Chloroflexota bacterium; assembly: GCA_902812455.1. The sequence continues at coordinate 23,395 of CADDZH010000076.1, forward strand.
ATTACATTCGTTGTGAGTTTTCGTGGCGAGATCGAGCGCCAGGCCGCTGAGATTTCACAGCAGCTCATGCAACTTAGCATTCAGGGAGCGGGTATGCAGGGAGTGAGCGAACATCTTGCTCGCCAGTGCCATAAATGGGTAATTGTCCAGGATGCCGGACAGCACATTCGCCTGCAAGCAGCTCCCCCTGGCCGCGAGGCGCTTTCACTGCCACCGGTGCTTACCGATCAGGCGCTAGTGCAGCGCGGCCTGGCACGCATTACTGCTCCTATCCTGATACGCCACGAGGTCGCCGGTTACCTCTCACTGGTTGACCACGACGGCAATTTTGATTATTCTGAGCGTATCATCCTGGGGCAGGTTGTGCCGGTACTGGCGCTGGAGTTCGCACGCGAAAGAGAGCGCAGCGAGGTCGAGGGCCGCTACCAACTGGAAGCATTCATGGATGTCTTGCAGGGCAATTACCAGCAGCCCGGTGAAATGCTGGGCCGCGCTCGTCTGCTTGGTTACGATCTAACCCTGCCGCAGGCGGTTGTGATCTTTGAAGTAGACCCAGGCGAATCTGAATACCCTATCGGTAGCCCCCAGGCGCAGTGGAGTAAAAGGATGCGTGATGAGCTATTGCTGGACTGGCCGGCAGGGTGGATCTTAAGCGAAAGGCGGCGAGTTATCGCCTTACTACCTCTTTCTGAGACCGGTAATGGACAGAGCCAGGCGGATGAGCAGGCGATTATCACACGCCTGGAGCGCGTGCTTCACCGCATCAAGCATGGCCAGGGGAATAATGCTCTGCTGCCGGCATTTTCAGGGGGGATTGGACGGATAGCCAGGAATCTGCAGGGCATCCCGCAAGCATATCGCGAAGCCCAGCAGGCTCTGGATATCGGGCGGCAACTTTTCGGCGCAGGGCTGCATTCTTTTGCACGCCTGGGCGTCTACCGCCTCCTCTTTCATTTGGATGGGCAGCCGGAACTCAACGAATTCTACCAGGAAACGCTGGGGCCGCTCCTCAACGCTGATACTCGTGGCGATGAGACCTTTATCGAGACACTGGAAGGATTCTTTCGCTGCAATGGCAACCTGAGCGAAGCCGCCCGCACAATGCACATGCATCGCAATACCCTGCTTTATCGCCTGGGGCGTATCGAGGAGTTGCTCGGTCACTCATTAGAGGATGCAGAATTCAGGCTCTCGTTACAGGTCGCGCTAAAGATACACCGCATGCGCAAAAAATGAGGAGTGGAGCAAGGGAGGAGCGCGAGGGCACAAGAGAAGGTGCGCAAGGAAACGGACGGGCGACCATAAAGGCCCTCTCCACCGCCCCGCTTCCCCGCTCGCCCCTACGATAGACGATTCATTCCTGAGCATAGTGTGTTTTTCCGGAAACGAGTGGAATATGCTGGCCAATATTCGTTTCCCATACGATCAATGCCACCAACCTGCTCGGATGGAACGGGATAGCGTATATCGTAGGGGCGAGGGCGGCTGTGGAGCGGGGTGGTGGGCCTTTATGGTCGCCCGTCTGGCTTGGTTGTTAAAAATCATTATCGGCGCCGCCATATTCTCATCATCTCGTGTAATGTGTGAAAATAGATAATCCCG
>CADDZH010000077.1 GCA_902812455.1 Chloroflexota bacterium
ACCAGCAGCTACGGCCCCGTTTTCACCTTGAGAAGAGGGAAGAGCAGCCTGCTCATCTCGTTCAGCAGAAGATGGTGGCAGTGGCTCAGGCCCGGGATCGTCAGGGGCGAGAGGGAATGGTCGCCCCTGGCTTCTATTGCTGGCGGCACCATTGCTTGCTGCCTGGGGCCTGGACCTGCGCCCAAAGAAGCCCCCTCTTCTGGGAAATTCGCCCTGGCCTTGATCTTGCAGCCACCTGGCATAGCTTTCTCTTGAGGAGAAGACGAGGAAACGGCGCTGGCGTGCAAATTCGGCGGGGCTGGAACCGCCTGGAGCAATGACAATCAACTCGGCCTGGAGTTTACGTCGCATGTCCTTGAGGCGCTCGAAATCAAAGGGGCGCTGGAATGATTTGTTTTGGGAAGGCAAGACAATAGCAATTTGTTTCCGTCCAAGTTTCTCTTGTGTCAGGATAGCAGCTAACACGCTTTCCCTGTCATCATCGGGGTTCACATCGATCATGCCGATGGTTGCGCTGCGGGGATCATTCGCGCCCAGTAGTTCGGCGCCATTTCCCTGTCTCATCTTGTTATCCCTCTTCGTCCCTAAAAATAGCGTATTCTCGCCGATGTTGACATTTTACACTATCTCGTGGAAATCGTGAAGAGCTATATGAAACTAATTTTCTTCCCAAAGAATAAACGAGTGAGTGAATGTTTTGGGGGATTATAATAAAGATGCCAAACCCTACCGGGGAGAGATGAGCGAATGCGATATAATGAGATTCACCAGACCTTCGCTATAACTTGATCGCAGGCAAGGCGAGGCTGGGTAGGTAATACAAACTATAATGGCGGCCGGGAGGCTCTGTATGCGTAATCTTCCAATGGGAACAATTACGCTACTTTTTACTGACATCGAGGGATCGACGCAACTGCTCGAGCAGCTAGGTGATGACTATGCTGATGTGTTGACAACATACCGCGGTTTGCTGCGTACCGCTTTTTTGCAGTGGGGCGGCCATGAAGTGGATACCCAGGGCGATTCCTTTTTCGTAGTCTTTACTCGTGCTGCAAGTGCAGTAGCAGCAGCAATAACTGCTCAGCGCGCTCTTGCCAACCACCCATGGCCACACGGCGTTACTGTTCGAGCGCGCATGGGGCTACATACAGGCGAGCCTGAACTCTCCTCTGAGGGTTATATCGGGCTTGATGTGCATCGTGCTGCACGAATTATGAGCGCTGGTCATGGCGGGCAGGTATTACTTTCCCAGACGACCAGCGAACTTGCAGTACACGACTTGCCGGATGGTATAAGCCTGCGAGACCTGGGGGAACACCTGCTGAGGGATATCAAGCGCCCTATGCATCTTTTCCAACTGGTTATTCCTGATTTGCTCACTGATTTTCCGCCGCTCAAAACACTGGATGCTCCCCTTCACCACCTTCCGATCCCATTAACATCATTTGTTGGGCGAGAGCGAGAGATAGCAGAAGTCAGCGAACTCTTACGCCGGCCAGAGGTTCGCCTGCTCACTCTCACAGGAACAGTAGGTGTAGGTAAAACCCGTCTTGCAATGCACGTAGCAGCAAATACCAGTGATTTTTTCATCCATGGTGTGCTATTCATCCCCCTATCATCAGTGAATGAGGCGGCCCTGGTGCTACCCACTATTGCCCAGGCATTAGAGGTAAGCGAGGATGGAGAGCAGCCTTTGCTAGAGCGCCTGAAAGCCGCTCTTCAAGAGATGCAATTGCTTCTGATTCTGGATAACTTTGAGCAGGTCGTTGATGCAGGTCTTGCAGTAGCAGCTTTGTTGGCTGACTGCCCCAGGCTCAAAATATTGGTGACCAGCAGGGTTATATTGCATGTCCAGGCAGAGCATGTATACACGATTACTCCCCTGACAGTACCCGATATCACACACCTGCCAGAACCGGCAGCGCTCGCACAGAATGAAGCGGTGACACTGTTCGTCCAGCGAGCCAAAACAACCAAACCGGATTTCCAATTGACTGGCGACAATGCAGAGGCTATCGCCAGGATCTGCGTGCTCCTGGATGGACTGCCGCTTGCAATAGAACTTGCCGCCGCGCGTAGTAAATATGTTTCACCGCAAACACTGCTTGCGCAGTTGGAGCAGAGGTTATCTGTCTTAACAGGTGGAGCACGTGATCTTCCAGAGCGGCAGCGGACGTTGAGAGAAGCAATTGCATGGAGCTACGACCTCCTGGGGCCTGTTGAACAGAAAGTGTTCAGGCGACTATCCGTCTTTTCTGGCGGTAGCTCACTGGATGCCGTTATACAGGTATGTGCTGTCGCAGATGATCTAGAAGGCGGCTTCCCAGAAGTGCTAGAAGCCCTGGTGGACAAGAATTTATTGCGACAAGAGGAACAGGTGGAGGGAAATGTTCGCTACTGGATATTGCAGACGATACGAGAGTTTGGGTTGGAGTGCCTGGCGAACGCGGGAGAATTAGAAGTCACTCGTAACGCGCATGCAGCATATTACCTGTCTCTGGTGGAAAAATCTGTACCATACCTGGCAGGTGCTGAGCAGGCAAGATGGCATGACAGGCTGGAGCAGGAACACGAGAACTTGCGTGCAGCGCTTGAGTGGACGCTAAAGCAGGCAGAGATGGAAGAGCGGAAGGCGGAGTACGCGTTGAAAATGTGCATAGCGTTGATGAGCTTCTGGGAAGTGCGAGGCTACTTCAGGGAGGGACGTATGTTCCTGGAACAGGCTCTAGCGCTAAGCAAGAGCATCGCCTCAACGGTAAAGGGAGAAGCACTCTACGGCGCTGGATTACTCGCTCTCCTGCAGAACGACCACAAGCGAGCAGAGGAGCTGCTTCAAGAGAGCCTGGAACTGTTCCGCAGCCTGGAAGATAAATCAGGCATAGCAAAGTCACTCCGCCTTCTGGGGAGTCTTGCCAGGGCGAGAAATATGTATCGCCAGGCAAGATCATTATTAGAGGAGGCTCTGACCATCTCCACAGAACTAGCAGATAAAAAAGGCATTGCCACTACACGTGAAATCCTGGCTGAGGTATACACTGCTCAAGGTAACTACAAAAGCGCAAGCGCGCTGCTCGAGGAGAATCTTGTCCTCTATAGTACGCTGGGCCAGCTTTATCGTACCGACTATGTGCTCTACTACCTGGCACGTGTCCTCTTTCTATCGAAAGGCGATCAAGAGAAAGCCTATGCGATGGCAGATGAGAGCCTGGAGCGCTTCAGAGAGGTTGGGCATAAACAATTCATAGCCTATACACTTAGTCTCCTGGGGCAGATGCTCCAACGCTATGGAGAAGATAGCAAAGCCCGCCAGTTCTCTCAAGAGAGTGTAGCAATTTTCAAGGAGCTCGACTACAAGAGGGGTATCGCTGAATCGCTCATAAACCTGGCGCGTATAGAAGCTTCCGCTGGCAATGTGAAGGCAGCAGAGGGCTATTTCGAAGAGAGCTGGATAATACTGAGAGAGATAGACGACAAAGAACTAAGCGCGCAATGCCTGGAAGGGTTAGGAGAGGTAGCGGTAATGCAGGGTACACTGTATCGAGCAGCGCAACTATGGGGAACGGCAGCGACGCTTCGCGCTGCCATCGGCGCACCGATGCCGCCTGCTTACCGCGCTTCTTATGAACGTGCAGTAGCTGAGGCACGCTCTAAACTAAATGAGCAATTTGCAGCAGCCTGGGCGAAAGGCCGGACTCTACCTCCTTCTAAAGTGCTGCATACTGTGTAGGTATGCAGCCGTAGGAGCCGATCATGATGTTTAACAACCAGGATCGGCACTGAACCGCTGGCCCCCGTGCTGGAGGGACAGGGGGTGGGATGGAGTGGATGTCGGGGCCTTGTGCCTGTCCCCGCTGCTGTAGGTGCGCGGCTGCAGCGGGGGACAGGCACAAGGCCCCCGCCCAACCTCTCAGCCGCCCCTTGTCCCTACAGCATCCCCTTACCGATCCTGGTCGTTAAATTTCATAATTGCGCCCCGGTATTTAGTGGGGGCCCGCGTTGCGCACGTCGTCACCGACAAGCGTGAACTGCTGGAAGTTCATCTTAAAGCGAGCAGCGAGTTTTGCTGCATCTCGATCATAGGCTTCCTTGTCGGCCCAGGTATTGCGTGGAATGAGCAGTTCGCTGGGTACGCCGGGACAGGATGTTGGTGAACGGAGTCCAAACACGGGATCAGTATATGTCTCGGCGCGATCCAGCTCACCCTTGATCGCTGCGCTCACCATTGCGCGAGTGTAGTTGATATTGATGCGCTCGCCAATACCATAAGGGCCGCCGGTCCAGCCGGTGTTGACGAGATAGCAGCGCACATTGTGCTTTTCTATGCGCTCGCGCAGCAAATTAGCATATTCGCCCGGTTGCAATGGCAAGAAAGGAGCGCCAAAGCACGAGCTAAAAGTTGCCTCTGGAGTCGTGACGCCCGCTTCGGTGCCTGCCAGCTTGCTCGTATAGCCCGACAGGAAGTAGTACATGGCCTGCTCCGTTGTGAGCCTGGAAATGGGTGGTAAGACGCCAAACGAATCGGCGGAGAGGAAGAGAATCGCATTCGGATGCCCTGCCTGGCCGGATTCGATCACGTTATCGATGTACTCGACGGGGTAAGCAGCGCGGGTATTTTCGGTCAGCGAATCATTACCATATTCGGGGTCGCGAGTCTTGGGATCGAGCACGACATTCTCATAGACAGCGCCAAAGCGTATGGCATTCCATATCTGCGGCTCGTATTTCTTCGAGAGATTAATGCACTTCGCATAACAGCCACCTTCAAAGTTGAAGATGCCATTTTCGCCCCAGCCATGCTCGTCATCACCGACCAGATGACGGCTCGGGTCTGCTGAGAGGCTCGTTTTACCTGTACCTGAGAGCCCAAAGAAGAGCGCAACATCACCTTCATCTCCCACGTTTGCGGAGCAATGCATGGGCAGCACGCCTTCATTTGGCAGCAAATAGTTGAGGATAGTGAAGACCGATTTTTTCATCTCACCTGCGTACTCTGTTCCTGCAATCAATACCAGCCGCTCTTCAAAATCGATAATGATCGCTGTATCGGAGCGAGTGCCATGTATACGCCTGTCGGCATGGAAATGGGGCACACACAGGATAGTAAAGGCCGGGCGATCGATGTCCTGATCGGTTTCTTTTACCCGCAGGAAGAGCTGGTGCGCAAAGAGATTATGCCAGGCCAGTTCGGTAATCACCTGCAGCGGTATGCGATATTTCGGATCGGCCCCGGCAGCAGCATCGAGGACATAGATATCACGACCTTGCAAATAGGCAGCGAGGCTACTGCGCAGGGCTTCAAAATCTTCGCGAGAAATTGGGTGATTGATATCGCCCCACCAGATTTTTGCCGCGTACTCTTCGTTAGAGACGATGTATTTATCTTTGGGCGAGCGGCCCGTGTGCGAACCGGTTGTGGCGGCAAAGGCGCCGTTGGAGGCCAGTTCACCCTCATGTCGCGCTAACGCGTGTTCAACTAAAATAGCGGGGGCAAGGTTCCAGTAGACCTTTCCTAAGTTGACCAGCCCATATTCTTCCAGAGCTTTCCTGCTCATCATAAGCGTCATATGCTCTCTCTCCTTTGAGACCCAATGCTGAGAAACTAAACACATGTATCTCTATACACCAATGAAACTGCTATAGGCAATGCAAGAGGGAACAGAGCTAATATTTTGCCTCTGCCTCCCATTTCCTGAGCACAAGAATTCTCTCCATGCTTTCTTTCTAAGTATACATTACAATTGTGTGCGCTAGCCACAGAAAGATTGTTGGAAGTCATGAGCGTTTCTGCAAGGCGCGAACGTAGGAGACGAAGTGGTTACCGCGATCAAATTCGTTGAGGAACATGCCAAAGCTGGTGAAGCCAGGCGAAAAAAGGAGGGTATCACCGGGACGCACCAGTGATACTGCTGTATCCATCGCTTGCGTGAAGTTGTCGAATACGCCGCGTACAGGGCTGCTTACATGCTGCTTTTTTGCCTCCTCTTGCAGCGCGGGCAGTAATTCATCGGTGCCCGAACCTGCAAGCAGCACCACATCACGGCAGCGACGGATAATGCTAGCAGGCCAATCCTCCAATGGCAGGTGCTTCGTAGTGCCTCCCGCAATCAGAACGATAGGCCCTGCAAACGCTTCTATAGCTACTCGACCAGCAACAGGCGTTGTGCTGGTTGTATCATTGATAAAGCGCACACCGTTCACAACGGCAACTTCCTCCAGGCGGTGGGCAACGCCGCGAAAATTGCGCACAGTATCTGCAATGATGGCGTCAGGAACACCAAGCAGGCGAGCAGTAGTGGTAGCCAGCAGCACATTCTCAAGGTTGTGCCTGCCAATGAGCGGGGTTTCGCTAAAGATAAATGGCCAGAGCTGCTGCGAGCCACGCTCGAAGCTTCCTCCACGCTGCAGGCTGGCAAACCAGGTTCTCGCGGGCGCTTCTTCCCCAAAACGGCGCGTCCAGGGATTATCGTAGTTAAAAATGGCGAGGTCGTCCGGGTGCTGGTAGCGAAAGATGGTGGACTTGGCTCCGGCATACTCCTCCATACTGGCATATGAGTTGAGATGGTCAGGATAGATGTTGGTCATAACCGCCACCTGCGGGCTGAGTTTATGGGGTGCCAGGCCCTCGAGCTGCCAGCTTGATAGCTCCAGGACGACCTGGGTTTCAGGGCTGATTTGTGGCAGCAAGGAGAGCGTCTCCACGCCCGCGATGTTGCCTCCTAAGACAGTGGGTGCGCCGCTTTCTTGCAGTATCCTGTAGATCAGGGTAGAGGTGGTGGTTTTGCCGCGCGTGCCGGTGATGCCAATGATACGAGCAGGGCAGGCTAGAAAGAAGAGCGCAATTTCCATCTCGATTCGCGCGCCATGCTCGCTGGCAAGCCGCAGGTAGGGTGAGGATAAGGGGATGCCAGGATTACGGATCACGATCTCGGCCCAGAGAAAATCTTCATCGCGGTGCTCTCCCAGCACAAATTCTATGGGCAAGCCGGCCAGCGCGCGAACGCTTGGCGCAAGCACCTCCGGTGATTTCAAATCGGTCACGCGCACGATCGCTCCTTGCTCGGCAGCATAGCGCGCCGCCGCTATACCTGAACCCTGCAGGCCTAATCCCATGACCAGTACGCGCTTTCCACGCAAATCCATAGAACGCCTCCTCACTTTTCTGCACGCCCATCTTAGCAGAATGGAATTGCCTCTGGCAAGGGATGAACAGGGTGTAATGAATTGCGCCCCTACAAATCACTTGTATAGAGGAAAAAAAGAATATAATATAAGCAGTCCTATTATGGATATGAGTGGTATGTTAGCATCGGTCTTGCATGTAATGATCATGTAAACAGGAACAGGACAATAGAGAACGTTTACCTTTCCGGGTAACTAGAAATAGATGGCGTGGTATGGAACAGGGGCAATCTCTGCAACTTGAACCTATCCTTCGGCATATGTCTGTGGGAGTTGCTATCCTTGACTGTGCTGATTTGCGAGTCCGCTATGCGAATCCCTATCTTCTTTCACTCCTGGAGCAGCAGTGGCCTTCTCAAAGAGTGATAGGGAAACCGGTGGAAGAGATTCTTCCCGCTGAGTTACAAAGGATCGTGCTGCCGCTTTTAGAAGAAGTAAGCGCAAGCGGGCAGAAGATGAGCTGGACTGATGCCCCCTATGAAGGGTTTCTTGCCATGCGCGGGCGCACGTACTGGCGGGTATCAATCGAGCGTATAGCAACCAGCGGACAGGTCTCGGCTATCGAAATACCTCATAGAGACCAGGCGTTACTGGTAACGATTGAGGACGTGACCGAACTGGCGCGCTCGCGTCTCTATGTCGATGCTATCCAGCGTATCACTTCAGCTATTGTAGGTCCGTTTGCGCTTCCTAAAGTGCTTGATTGTATCCTGCAGGCTGTGCAGGAAATGGTCGGCGCAACACGTTGTGCCATCCTGCTGATCGATCGCTCGGTTTCAGGGATCGAGTTTCGTTTACCCGGTTTGGAAGAACAGGCAGCAGGGGAAACGCCTCTTTCTACCAGCATGCCTCCAACAGTGACCATTGCCGCACAGAAGGGTGTACACATTCGTTCGCAAGACTGGCATCCGCAATTGAGCGAGCAGTTGTTGTTGGGCCAGGTTGTGCGGGATCGCAAGACCATCGTGATTACCGATACCAGCAAACGGCCAGAGCTAGAACTGCCCCTGCTTGACGATGAAGGCACACCAAGACGCCCCGGCTCTGTTCTCTGCATACCCATCTTTGATCCGATTGCCGGTAGCGATCAGCGCTTTGAAAGCTTCAAATTCAATGAGAAAAAAGGCTCGAACTCCCATACAGGCAAAGTATTAGGCTCGATTGAGGTGTATCATCGCAAAGCCAGGGGATTCCCTGCCGAGGAGGTCGGATTACTCGAGCAATTTGCGCAGCAGGCCGGGCTGGCGATACAAAACGCTCGCCTGTTCCTGCGCATCAATGAATTAGCGCGAGATGCCAGTCGCAGCTTGCGGCAGCGGGAACACGTGATGCAGGCTATTCCTGATGGCGTGATCATCTATGATGCCCGGCTGCGCGTGGCCGAAGCAAACCAGGCCATACGCGATCTGCTGGGCTGGTCAGAAGATGTGATCGGCCTGCACGTTTCTGAGGCCCTGTCACGCAGTACAGCTCGCTTCCCACCCGGCTTCGAGATGCTACCGAGAGCTATGGAAGACCTCGACCGGCGCGTCGTCGAGCGGTCAATCGATGAATTTAAAATGGTGGGAGCAAACGGGCAGCACTACACGATACGGCGCTCATTCGCGCCCATCAGCGATGAGGCTGGAAACATCTTCGCCTACGTTGCCATTTATCATGATGTGACGGAGCAGGCGGTTGCACGCGAACGCATCGAGGCAGAGGTTGCTCAACGCACAGCCGAGCTTGCCCAGCGCAATACAGCTTTGATGCTGGCAAAAGCCGCACAAGAGTTAGCCAGCGCTCGCATGGGCTTGCTACTGGAGCGCTTGCCATCGGGAGTGATGCTCATCTCAGAGGATGATCGCAGCATTACGATTATCAACCGGCAGGCAACACGCATCTTGCAGAATATCGGCTTGCCGCTCAGGCCATTTGATGACCTTGATAAAGCCACTCGTAATGCTGTAGGAAGAAATGTTGAAGAATTGCTACGCATGCCGGTAGTATACGATTCTTCCGGTTCAGTTATTCCATATGAAGAGCAACCGCTCGCCCTGGCGCTGAATCAAGGCGAAGCAAGCGAGGCGGAACTTCAAATACGGCAGGCCGATGGGCAAACCATATTCCTGCTCGCCAGCGCTGCTCCACTACGAGCCAAAGATGGCAAAATTACCAATGTGGTGCTGGTTTTGCATGAGATCACCAGGCTCAAGATGCTAGAGCGGGCGCGCGAAGATTTCTTCACGACCATGGCTCACGAGCTGAAAACCCCTCTGGCCAATATCCGCGCGCATTTAAGCGCACTGCAGGCTCAAGACCTGCAATGGTCGAGCGAAGAGCAGCACGAGTTTTTGAACACGGCTGATGAGCAGGTAGAGCGTTTGGTAGGCATGATCAACCATTTCCTGGATGCTTCCCGTGTCGAAGCAGGAGCGCTGCGACTTGAACTTGAGCCGATCCTGCTGCCGGAGATGCTGGAGGACTTGCAGGATCGCTTACAAGCGCTGATCGCAACATCGGGCCGTCGCCTTGAGATGGACATGCCGCCTCATGTACCTGCTGTGCTGGCCGACTACGAGCTGATCATGAGCGTGCTGACAAATTTGTTGAGCAATGCTTTCCGCTATGCGCCAGAAGGCGATACTGTGCGCCTGGAGATCGAACCGGTATATAGCGGAGATGCAGAGCAGCCAACAGGTGTAGAGATACGAGTCGTTGATCGAGGGCCGGGGATGTCGCTTGAGCAGCAGGCAGCGCTCTTCACTCGTTTCAGCACATTTGCCGCCATGAGCCGGCCAGCAAAAGACCGGCCGGGGCAGCCAGCAGAAGAAAGGCGCAGCAGGAGGAACGAACGCTGGAGCCCGGCTACAGGATTAGGCTTGTATATCAGCCGGGGCATCGTGGAGGCGCATGGAAGTAGACTCACGGTGAAAAGCAGTCCAGGAGAAGGGGCGTCGTTTTCATTTATTCTTGCTGTTGCCAATACCGGGAAACAGGATGGGGAGGAAGTATAGGCTATGACCACAACAGATAAAAAAGCGCGTATTCTCTGTGTCGAGGACGATCATCAGATGCGAGCATTCTTGCTTGCCCAGCTCAAAGCCAGGAATTTCCAGGTGCAGGCCGTTCGCGATGGCGCGCAGGCCATTGATGTCGCGGCCATCTTTCAGCCGCAGCTTGTGCTGCTTGATCTCTCTCTGCCTTCACTCGATGGGCTGACTTTTCTACGCCGCTTACGTGAATGGAGCAGCGCCCCGGTGATTGTGCTCTCTGCCCATGACGAGGAGCCTGTGAAGATACGAGCACTCGACTTAGGGGCAGATGACTACCTGACCAAGCCATTTAGCTTGAATGAACTGCTCGCCCGCATACGCGTGGCGCTACGCCGGGCAGATGAGGCTGCTCGCCTGCGCAGCAGCATAGGTGCTGAAGGCCAGCGCGCACGCTATCGCTGTGGGGGTGAACAGGGACTGCTGGTCGATTATGCCCACCGCGTGGTGCGCTCTGGCGGCCAGGAAGTCCACCTTACACCAACCGAATACGATCTGCTTTGCGAACTGACACAAAATGCGGGAAAAGTGCTGACCCATCGTGATTTGCTCCAGCGGGTCTGGGGGCCGGACTATACTGCGGAAAACACCTACCTACGCACGTTTATCCGGCACCTGCGACGTAAACTGGAGCCTGATCCGGCACAACCCCGTTTTTTGCTCAATGAGCCGGGCGTTGGCTACTATGTGCCACCACCCGACCCCGATATCTAATTCCTCTTCACAGGAATTTCACAAATACCAGCATCAAATTCACGAGATTATCACCCGGCATCGGGTATAATTCGGCTAGAGAGCTTTATCTCTCAGGCCGCACCGGCGGGATGCCGCAAGAAAACACTACAGGAGCAGGATATCGGTTATGCCAGGCAAGGATGCGGCTCATACAAAGCTGGGAAGCGGCGAAATAAGGGTGATAAAGAGTTATCAATCGGAACACATGCGAGTCTCTACCGGCACAATGGTAGAAGAGCAGGTTCAGTCAGAGGCGTCAACTTGTATTCTGGTTGTTGAAGACGACCCGGCTCTTGCCAGCCTGGAAGCAACCTTCTTAGCTGCACATGGCTATGTCGTAGAGATAGCAGGCAATGCAGAGCAGGCTATCTCAGCTCTTCAACAGCGTATTCCCGATCTCGTAGTGCTTGACCTTGAGCTTCCTGGTACGCTGACTGGCTGGCATGTCTTGGAGGCAGTACGGCAAAATGCGCATATCCCTGTATTGCTTACTACCAGTTGGGAAGCCAATATACGCAAAAACCTTCGTTCCTTTGGAGAGACTCGCTTAACACTCGATCATCTACCTAAACCTTATCCTATGCAGACACTTCTGAAGCGTGTTGAACGCATGTTGACGATAGCGCCTTAGTCCCTGTTTTCAGTCAAAAGGAGAAGCATATGGATCGCAAAGAAGATCGAGAAATGTTACGTAAAGTTGGCTTTGCTGAAGCAGAGGTCATCCGTTTATCCAGGCTTCGCAAAGACTACAACGAGCGGATGAGGCAAGAGGCCCTTGCCGATCATCGCCGGCTTGAGTTTGTGCGCTGGCTTGTGAGCATTGGCAAGCTGACAGACCAGATAGCTTAGCGCGTGGAAGTTTATGCTTCTAGTAGAACAGGTCATAGCCTGGCGAGATTGGGCGAACTCATCACGCGATTAAAAAAGCGGGTTGCCACCTGCTGGTCAACGCGGCTGCCAACACGAACAAGCAGGATGTTTGCAGGCTCCATGCTGATATTCGGCTCAGTTGTTGGATACTCCATAAACCCCTGAGTTGCAAAGAGATGCGCTATCAGTTCACGATAGCGATATATGGACAAACCAAGCCCCTCGATATCCCAGTGCCACGATAGTCCCTCAGCAAACAGAATCATATCCTCAAGGGCATCAAGCTCAAGCGCAAATGCGAGCAGTTGCTTAGCCACACCTTGCCCACGCCAGTTTGAACTCACCTCAATAGCAACCTCATAGACATTATCCAGGCCTTCCCACCATGCATCACCGGGAGCAATCGTCACCTCGCCTACAATCACCCCGCCAGGAGTATGTGCCAGAGTAAGCGCGCAATTGGGGTGCCTGGCAATATTGAGCAAGAGCTGGTGCTCGCGCTCTGGAAGGCGCGCAAATGCTCGCAAGCCGCTATCGGGCTTGAGGCGCTCAACCAGAGAAGGAGGACAAAAATCACGCAAGATGAGCTGGCCAGCCGTCGTTTCAAGCACTCTGGTGCGAGAAGGCGTTTCGCTCCCACGAATATGCAATAAATCCACAAGACCGGCTAGCGGCGAACGGTGTTGCGCCGTGGGAAAGGCCTGGCGCAAAGAAGATGATAAGGCGAGATGGCGGAGCAGAGCCACAGTGCGCCGGTTGATACGACTAATTGCCCAGGCGCGTGGCTGTGGAGGGAAATCCTGGGGATTATCCAGAAAGAGAAGAGGAAAATCGGTAGAGGCAGGAGTTTTACCCATAACTTGCTGGGCCGCCTCTTCCTGCTCCTGTACAGCTTGCCATTGCGGACGCCAGCGCTCCACCCACTGATCGGGAAGCTTTTCTGGCAGAGCCTGCTCTGATATCTCCGCCCAGACAATACTCCAGGCGCGTGGGACGACGCGAAACAGATCGTAGCCTCCACCACCCAGGGCAACCCAGCGCCCCTGGCAGTAGGTGTGGGCCAGTTCATGCGCCAACTTGACCTGGGCCTGGATGCCCCGCGTTGTCAACTGTAAGTGCGTCAATGGGTCCCAGGCATGGGTATCGCATCCATGCTGGCTGACGATGATATCAGGCGCGAAAGAGGTCACAAGAGGATGCAATAGAGCATGCATAGCTTCGATATACGAATCGTCATCGGTAAACGGTTCGAGTGGGACATTGATCGAGTAGCCACGTCCCAAACCTTGACCCAGTTCGAGCACATCGCCGGTACCAGGAAACAGGTACCGCCCTGTCTCATGGAAGGAGATGGTCATAACGCGAGGATCATCGTAAAATGCGCGCTGCACGCCATCTCCGTGATGCGCATCAAAATCGACATACAAAATTTTGGCTTCGGTCGCGCGCAGGAGATGAGCAATAGCGATAGCAATATCGTTGTAGACACAGAAGCCAGAAGCGCGCTCGGCCCAGGCATGATGCAGCCCGCCAGCGGGATGAAAGACATGAAGCGGGCGCTCATCTTGTGAGGTGAACGTGCCCCCTTCCGGTAGCCCCATCACCGCGCTGGCGGCTACCAGCGTGCCCCCTGCTATAGCTGCGCTTACCTCGTGCATCCCTGGCACAGCAGGTGTATCACCATCACCAAAGCCGTAGCGTTGCGTGAGTTGTTCACGTGCGGCCCGCTCACCGGGTGAAGCAGCCTGCATGTCCTCTTGAGCAGCACTCAACTGCTGCACTGCGGCGATATAATCAGGTGTATGGATAAGGCTCAATTCTTCAATAGTGGCAGGACGCAGTGGTAAACGAGCCTGCTCATTACTGGCTTGCCACAAGCCGCTCGTCTCCAGTAGGTCTATAAGGGCGGCAAGGCGGCGAGCTTTGAGGGGATGTTCGGCGCCAAAGTCGTATGCAAGCTCCACCGGGTCAAAGATGAGCCGGGTGTTATGCTGCGCAGGAGAGCTAGACATCCATATCACCTCCTCATGCATTACCTTCCCTTAATGAGTCCTCAAACGAGTACTCGATATGTTCCTCGCGCAGGCGCACCAGCAAAGGAGCCGGGTTGATCGTTCCCAGGCGCACCAGAGCTGTACGGGGAACGCCACCTTCTAGGGGAGCAGCCAGGACGCTGCGAACCTGAACATGCATCTCGGCAGCCAGGAGAAGTGTGCGAGCGAGAGGAGTTAGATCGCCCGGAGGAAGAGGGATAACGAGCTGCATACCGGGTTCAAAAGCTCCCATCGAACGCGCGAGGGCTATGAGCAAATCGCTGCGCGTGACCAGCCCAACCAGAATGGTTTGCGTCTCGTTCTCCAGCGTTTCGTATTCCACAACGGGCAGGTAATTCAGGTTACGCTCGACGAGCAGTTGCGCGGCTGCCGCAACACTTGTGGTAGGCGTGACACGAATGGAAGCGTGGTGCATCACTTCGGCGACACGTCGCTCTTGCCAGGGATGCTGGAGTGTATCACTGGACGCGCTCTGTTTTGCTAATGCCACCACCATATCAATATCCTGGGAAGTGAGCATTCCTTCAAAGAGGAGCTTTGCATGTTGCGCTCCCGCACCAGTTGCATGCGTTCCAGGTGGGTAGACACGGCGTACTACTGGCAAATGGTGAAATTGATCTTGCCGGAAAAGGTTTGCGGCATGACCAAGCGTATCGTCCGGCTCAACTGTTACCAATTTTGTGGTCATGATGTCGCTGACTATCACCGTGAATCTCCTGATTATATCAATAGCAGCGCGAGAGAGTAGAGGGCAGCGACTACCAGCAACAGGCAGTACAATCCGGCAATAATACGTGAAGCGCGTATCGTGCCCAATCTATGCGGCCTGAGACTTCTATACAACAGATGCGCTGCCACAAAAAAAATGCCCACCAGCAGCAAGAAATCCAGCAGCTTCACCGCAAAGCTTCCACTGAAAAGGCCAAAGGTTATAGCAACCGCTCCAAAGACAAAAAGACCCCCAAAGATATCCGCAATCGCAAAAAGGGTAAAGGCACTCTCGTCATAGGCATGGCCAAGCAACCGGGGCGTCACCCTTACAAGGATAACCATCCCGGCCACATAGATGATAAGGCAAACGATCGTCAATACCACATAAGACATCAGTTTCAGCCCCACACAAATGCTTGAGCGCCGGCAAGCAATAGCTTACCATGTATGTCCCCCGGAGTAAACAGGTAGACAGCAGGCGATGCCGTTGAATTGTTTGCCCCCTGGGGAGCTAAAGCAAAAGCAGAGCTATCCGGCCGCCAGGTCACCTGCCCGGCTAGAGCCGGCACATATTGCTGCATTAGAGACGGATTAGCGAGGGTAGCTGTATACGGTCCTTCCTGAGCAGGCGGATGAGAAACAGTCATGACAACCGTCTGGTTATCCGGCCCCCATGCCAGTGCCACATCGTGGCCCAGTATACTAGAGGGTGCCTGGGTAAACAAATCTGTTGTTACGCCATCACTCAAATTAAGCACCTCGATAGCACTTAATCCCTGGCTTGTGCCAGTACTTACAATCACCTGAGCCACCAGTTGCCCCCCATCCCGTGAAACATCCCAGCCAGGCATTTCAAACGGCTCGCCCTGTTGAGCTACACACCACGGCTCGCTGCCTGTCTTCATTACAATACTACTCGCCGTCTCAGGATGGAGGATCGAGCGGCGGTAAATGATAAACTGGCTTTGCTGCTCAAAAGGATGTACGATTACCTGGTAATAAAGTTGTTCGTTGCTGTATCGCAGCGAAAGCAACAACGGGAGTCCAGACTGAGAACTGAAAAGTGTCGCTACTCCAAGCCTACTTAAAGGAATAACCGGGGCCAGGCTGCCACTTACCAGATCATAGCGGTAGAGGCCTGCTGAACTACTCGCTTCCCCAACAGGGCCATTGTACCACGCAAGTAGATGCGTCGAATCCTCCCAGAACACATCCTGCCAGTAGTCATTGCGGGGAGTTGTGCTAGCAGCAGTGGCCGGCTGGGGAGCAACAGTGAGCGCTTTGAGCTGGCCGGTGGCAGTATCGAGTACATAAAGGCCGCCGTTAGCACCATAATCGGGAGCAGGGCATCCTCCTCCGCCCTGAATGGTAGGGAGGGCAGCCATGATGAATGCGAGAAAACGATCGCCTGGAGACCATAAGGGCTGGTGCCAGAAGACATCAGGAAGACTGGTATAGCTAAAATGGGTGGCTTGCCTGGGTCTGGCGCCATTGAGCGCAACCCACAACTGGTTCTGGCGAACAAATGCGTAGACATTGCCGGTAGAGCCGGGAGGTGCAGTGGGCACAGCTTGTGGAACTGTGGTCGGAGAAGGGATGACAGCAGGAGTGCCATTGCCCCTGCTGGGAGTGCCGCTGGGGATAGTACCAACGCCGGAATAGCCACAGGAGGCAAGAAATATGAGCACACACAGCAGGGGAAAGAACAATGGCAGCCTGTAATCTCGCACCCGCATAGGAATCTCCTCTCAATTCCAGATTTCAGAAGCGTTGCATCTTACGAAATGATGAACCAGCTAGAAAAATCGAAGCTGTACAACACACCATGTACCAACATATATCAACGTATCTTCTTTGATTTGTAGCATGAAGTGGGCATTTGGGGCTATTGTCACTTCAATCATGTCACCCTGAGCGCGTGAGCCGAAACCACTGGCTCAGACAAACACAAACAGAACCTTGTCCAGCTCCAGAGGTGAGATTTCTACGCCATCTTTGTAGGGACAGAAACGGAAAGCGATCAACAGAGGCGCCTGATTGCCCGGCAGTATGACGCGTAGAAACGCAGGCGGAGGCGCACAGTCGCCTAAGTTACCCCACTCGACCACGAAATACGCCTTCTTCCCTGCCTGAAGGACAAACCGGCGGGGCGCATGCGTGATAAACAGATAGCCCACTGTAGTCTGCACGACTGGTGCTCGGATGGGCTGGTGTCGAGCATCGAGGAGCTTGAGCGCCGGATAGCCGGAAAGTGTACAACTCGCCTTCGACTGATTCACCAAGACAAACTGCGCAGCAGCATTGCCCAGAGCGACGCCACCTTTGTCAAAAGCGAGCAGGAGGTGCTGGGTCTGACAGGGAGCAGGAGCCGAAGGCGATGACCGAGGCGCTGGCACGGTTGGTGTCGCGCCAGCCGAAAGCGAGGCGTGTGCGCACCCAGCGAGGACCAGAGCCAGTGAGAACAGCCAGAGGAACCCGAACATCCCCTTGACGGGGTGATGATGGTTCATCGGAACCTTCTCCTTTCGTTGGCTCTGTGAAATTTCGACCCTTAGAGATTGATACCTACCTGACTATTAGAATGCCTGGGTAGCTCAATTTGTTCCGCTCAGTTGAGCCAAAATTCCTCGCGATTACCCTGAACAAAAATCATTTTCTTTTCTTTTAGGTACGCATTAGAAGAGAGCCTTCTCTGCGCTTGGGGTGACAAGCAATTGACCATTATCGTCGATTGTGGTCGTTAATCTTCATGCATCACGGCAGATATATAGGAGTTATTGTTAACGTTATTGACATTAGAAATGCTCCTCACGTATGATGGCCGCTGATAAGACACTCAGGGCACACAATTTTCTGAAACGCGAAGCTTGAAGCTTTAAGATCACAAGGTACTTACATATGGCCGAATTAATATGGAAGGGCAAATGCAAGGCAGGCGAGCAAAAGCAGGTTGATGGCCCCTCGTCGAAGCAGTTGTACACAGTTGGGCATTTTGGGATGCAACCTCGCGAGATGAGCGAGAATCTACAAGATGCGCGAGCCCTCCCTACTTCAATGTGGTACAACCGGCTGATTCATGGAGATAAAGCACACGTGCTCCCTACTTTACTGCCCGAGTTTTCGGAAGCTATCGACCTCGTCTACATTGATCCGCCATTTATGACGGGCCGCGATTTCAGCAGCGGCACCCGGCTGGCTTACAGCGATAGATGGGGGAACAACCTGGATGCCTATCTTCAATGGCTATATGAAACATTCATGCTGTTATATTGCCTGTTAGCTGTTGATGGAAGTCTTTATGTTCATCTTGATTGGCGAGCTGTCCACTATGCGAAAGTCATGCTGGACGAGGTTTTCGGGCTGAGCTGCAATGGGACGGGACCAGGCTTCAAAAGTGAGATCATCTGGCATTATCAATCAGGAGGACGCTCTCGCAAATGGTATGCTCGCAAACACGATACCATCCTCTTCTATACAAAATCAGATCGCTACTGTTTTCATGCTGAGCGTATAGGCGAGCAGCGTGGGAGACAGAAGCGCAATCATATGCGTAAACACCTGGGAGATGATGGCCATATCTCCTGGACGATTCGCTCGGCAGGGCGCACCTACACCTATGATGAGGAGGAGCTTATGACCCCTGCAGATGTATGGAGCGATATCAGCCACCTCCACCAGAAAGACCCCGAACGCAGCGGCTACGCGACGCAAAAACCGGCTGCATTGCTCGAACGTATTCTGCTGGCATCCTCAGAGGAAAACGATCTTGTTCTTGATTGTTTTTGTGGCAGCGGTGTCACGCCGGTTGTCGCGGAGCAACTCAAGCGGCGCTGGATTGCCTGCGATCAAAGTTCCCTGGCCATTGAATTAACTCAGAAACGCTTGCTGGCATGGAAAGATATTCGCGCATTTGTGGTGCAGCGGGTAGCCGGGTAATTCATTGGGGAGTCACAAGAACACTAAAGCCATCCCACAGCGCAAGAAATTGTGAGTAGGTCAAGACCGTGAGGTCGGCAGGAGCAGAGTCTACCACATAGATATGGCTGCTATCGCCGCCGCGCACGACAAAAATATGCACAGGGCTGCCCACAATAACCGGGTAGCCTTTATTGGCAGTGGCTATTAAACTTTGTAGTGTGCGCGGCGGGTTGGGAGAAGCCTTGAAGCCAAAATAATTTGCGACGCGAGCCATGCTTGCCTCCCCGCCGATCAGGCCCTGTGAGACATTCCAGACGCCCATATTCAGTTCCACCTGCAGGACATCAGCCGCAATGTAATGCCTGCCATAGGCATTCATGACCTCTTCTAATGCGATCCCTGAGCAGGAAGAAAAAGACCAGACAAGCCACTGGTAAGTAGTGTAATACTGATTGCGATCAGCCGAGTTTACGCGTACAATGCGCTGGCTGGCAGTAAGCTGGGGGCTGGTGCTAAAACTGTCAGGATGAGCAGCGGGATTGATAGCGGAAACCCCAAGCACTTGAGGAACGCCCAGAAGCGTAGCAGTTCTATCGAGTTCTTGCAAAGTACCGGCAGCCAGGCCACTCTGCACAAAGAGAGCCAGGAACAGCATCAGTAAGAAGCTGAGCGAGAGCAGAGTACGGCGACGAGTATACCAGGAGGAAGGCAAGATCAATGCCGGTGCGGGTTTGGGTTTCTCAACACCGATAACGACGCCATTTTGCATGCGCAGGATCATCGTTGCCTGGGCATTCAACTGGTGAGCTGGCATGAGCGATTGGCTTGCCAGGGCTTGCTTGTGCCGCTTCTGCTCGCGCAGTATACCGGTGATCAGGCCAGCAAGCACCAGCGCCATCAGACCGAGCAGCAGGGCCGTGATTAGAGTGGACGACATACAAGAACCTCACTACGACAACTGAAATCTCTCTAAGAACTAAGTATAGTTAAGTTCCGGGAAAACGCATCTTTTTAGCAAGGAACCAGCCAGAAAAGGCTATATGCTCCCTGGCCACCTTAACCTCCTCTCCATTATGAATAAACGGAAGGCTGTAGCTGGTTAGGGGCTTGTTTCCACTTCTGTCGCCGGCCTATTTGTCATAGGAATCTGAACGGGCAAAGTCTTTTTGACGAGGGCATGTGTAGGAGCATTAGAGATAGCAGGATGCAGTCTCGGGCTTTCGGCAAAGGGGCGAGGCGATGTTTCTCTAGACATGGCGATCACCTTGTGATAAAGCTTGATGTATTTTTCAGCCATGGCGCGGACAGAGAAATTACGCTCAACATGCTGCCTGGTTACCTCGCGATCGATCTCGTCAATACGCGGGATAAAGCGAGCCATTTCATGGACATCATGTACAAGAAAACCGGTCTTCCGGTGCACAACGATTTCGGGAGCAGCGCCGCGAGCAAAGGAAATGACCGGGCAGCCTAGGGCCATCGCTTCGATCATCACCATGCCAAATGGCTCTTCCCATTGGATGGGATTGAGAAACCCACGCGCGCGGCTGAGCAGGCTAATCTTCTCTTTCATGTTGACAGGCCCGATATACCTGACCTGCTCATTGTCTACCTGAGGTTTGATCATCTCCTGAAAGTAATGGATCGATTCCTGGAGGTAGCGATCAATGATGCCAGCGAGCACAATGGGTACTCCGGCTTCTTTTGCCGCCTGGATGGCAAGATGAGGAGCCTTATCCGGGATAAAACGTCCTAACCAGACAAAAAAAGGCTCGCGTTTCTTTCCTGTAGGGGTATAAATATCCATAGGTAACCCATGGTGGACAACGCCTATAAAGTTGAGCGGATGAGGAACTTCTGCACGAGCGCTCTCACTAATGGCAATCACCGGTAAAAATGGCGCCCATTCCATATAATAGCGATCAGCATCGCCCGTCCAGGTTTGCACGCGGTCAAACGGGAAGCGGCTGTGCAAGGTCGTGACGTGAGGAGTCGCCAGGGTAGCCACTAGCGGGAAGATATACATATCCGAGCTGGAGGACAGATGGGTATGCACGATATCAAAGTCATGCGCTTTAACATATTCCACCGCCTTGTGGATATGATAGTAGGCTTTGAGATGAGCCGGCCAGGGAATGCCTTCCTCGGTCAGCGACTTGGCGAAAAAAGAGACCTGCCTGGCAGATGTTTTCGCATCTGCCGGTGCAATTAATGTCACATCATGGCCCCTTGCGATCTGTTCCTCGACGAGGTTATAAATAACGATCTCCGTTCCCCCATAGTTTTTCGGGGGAATAGGTATCCAGGGTGGTGCTATATGGGCAATTCTCATCTGGTGGTTCCTATTCTAGGTTATGGCTTGTCCATAGCCACTTATTTCTTAAGGATTTGTAGATATCTCTTCTTCATACATCGTCCCATTCTACTTATTACACGAGGGTACCGGGCAAAACGCCATTAATTGCTGAAGACGGCTTCCATCATAAATGAAGGCTTAAGAAGGCCAGAGCGATGGCAAACATCGCCTCTCCTTTGGCAGGTGATGCCGTCCCCGATTTTTGGAGAACTCTCTAGACAATAACCCCTCTCTGCTCCAAAAATATGATACGATAAGCATCCTTAACTTGTCAAATGTATCAATAAAATTTAGTTATAAGATGTTTTGCATTCAATCCATAGTATATAAATCTATCGATGTTAAGTCAGCTAAAAGGGTACAGGAGATGGAGTTCCTATCTACTCCACAGGCTATCTAAGAACGACAGAAGAGCTAAAGCGATAGTAGTAGAAATGAAGCTCATGGATATAGCAATTTCTATCTCGACGGCCTGGCTCAGATGCGGTACAATCTAGTACGACAGTGACGGCATCACGAGCTAGAAGTTTCGAGATCAGCTATGAGCGAGAATGTTAATAACCAGCACATCCTGGTCAGCAGGGTACGCTACGGGCTGGGCAAAGAAATACAACTATACACTGACGAGCTGGTTGTCACCAGGAAGGAAGAAGGGCAGGAGCTGCGCCTACCACTTGAGAGTATCAAGCGATTGACGTTGATGCCTGGCGATCCTAACCCGGCCAAACTCATTCTCATTGCCGACCTGGTTGACGAGAGCAGCATAATCCTGGCAGAAGGCATGACGAACGCGCGTGATTTTCGCGCCATGCTGCCTCATCTCATCGAATTGTGCCCGGGCCTCCAGCTTGATCCTCCTGATATGGGAGAGCAATTACGGCAGGCATTGAACAATCGCAGGGCCTGGATGCTGACCTGCTATGGGGCAATCCTGCTGGTCTGTTTGTTGATCTGCCTCCTCTACTTCGTTGTAACATTTATTGGAGCACATCACTAACGCACCAATCGGCTGTAGGGGCCGATTGTGCGGGTTAACAAGACAACGTACCAATTGGCTGTAGGGGCCGATTTATCGTGCCCATCGCCGATTTATCGGCCGGGCTTATTCTTGATAATCCCAAGTAATGTGCGTACATAAAAAGAAAGGGCGATCCTATGCAGGCAGAGAAGGACATTGCGCTTGTTCCTGAGATGCACCCTGTCCCGCGAGTCCGCGTATTCCGGCGGACTCTCACAGCCATAGAGGATTTTGAGGGCATGCAGGTCGATGCATACGTTATTGTGAGCGAGCGATACGTCGTCGTCTTTGATACAATGCTCTGTCCCGAAGATGCCCAGTTCATGGTGGAGTCAGTGCAGGATGAGCTTGCCGGGCGAACGCTGCTTGTTGTCAACAGCCACGCCGATTGGGATCATGTATGGGGCAATGGCTATTTTACAGGAGAGCATGCCGCTCCCATCATTGCTCATGACTATGCATTGGTACGCATGGGATCAGAAGAGGCTCGCGCCGGGCTGGCCGATTACCAGGGGCGCTACCCGCTTTTCCGTAATGTGAAACTCACCCCTCCAACACTCACCTTCAGCCAGTGCCTGACTATTGATGGGGGCGACCTCACATTCAAGCTCTTTCCCGCTCCTGGCCATCATGCCGATCATATTGCTGCCTGGATTCCGGAGCCTAGTTTGCTGCTCGCCTTCGATGCTCTTGAGGATCCGCTTCCTGTCATAGAAAACGCGGAAGCTGTCTCTTCCATGTTTGCAACGCTCGAGTCTTTCCTGGCGCTTCAACCTCAGCATATCCTCTGTTCTCATGGAAAGACGAGCGATCCTGGACTGATCAACAAGAATCTGGAATACTTGCGGGAGGTCAAGCGCCGGGGCTATCTCTTTTTACAGGAGCACCATCCAAGCGAAACAGAGCTGGAACAGGCAGCGACATTGATTGGGTATCCTCTTGACGAGGTGATTGCAGGATCGAGCGAGCCAGTTGATCGCACGTTTTACAACTGGGCGCATAATCAAAACGTGCGCTCGATCCTGCAATGGCTCATGCAGTAGGGCAGGGAGGAGCATGGCAGAATCAGGCGAATCATTCAAGTATTGCCCCATGTGTGCGACGCCGCTTGTCGAAAGGGTCATAGACAAGACTCCGCGCCTCACCTGCCCTGAATGCGGCTTCATTCTCTTCCTGGCGCCAAAGCTGGTAGCAGTGGTCGTTGTGAAGCACGACGGCAAAGTGCTGCTTGGGCGGCGCAATATCAATCCAGGCATGGGGCAATGGAGCTTCATCAGCGGCTATATTGACCGGGGAGAAAAGGTCGAAGAAGCTGCTATCCGCGAGGTCAAAGAGGAGACGAACCTGGATGTGCAGTTGGAGCAATTGATCGGCATTTACAGCAGCCGCGATCATCCGTATGTGATCCTGGCATACCTGGCTACTATTATCAATAATGATGTGAGCAATATGAGCCCACAGCCCGAGGAGGTGAGCGAACTGGCTTTCTTCACACTCGAAGAGGTACCAGCGCTGGCATTTCCTAGCGATGAAGAGATTTTGCGAGATTTGAAGGGGCAGGCAGATCATTCAGGATGAATTTCGTTATTCTTCTCTTGGAGATGAATATCGCTATCTTTCTCTTGTAGAGGTGCGGGCGGCTGCTGGGCAGGTTCTTCCGGTTGTTTGGGAGCAGGGGGAGCCGGTATGCGCACGCGGCGTTGATTCCCGCGCGTAAAACGGTAGAGGGCATAGAATAGGGCCAGGATAAACAGCAACGGGATCACCTTCGAAGGGTTTAACCCGCCACTATTGCCGGGGTAGAAATAGACCCCTTTGGTCGCGGCAAAAAGCTGGGCGTAGTCGCTTGCCCCCAATTGTATAGCATACACAGGCTGGCCAGCAGGAAAGCCTGCCGCTATGCCATTCCAGGTCTGCCCGCTATCGCTGCTCTGCAAGACTCCCAGACTCGTGCCGGCATAGATTGTGCTAGGCTGCTGGAAATCAACGAAGACAGCATGCACTGCTACCCTGGCGAGCGATTCCTGGCTTTGCGCCCAGTGAGCGCCGCTATCTACCGAACGAAAGAACCCCTTATTCGTGCCGGCATAGACAAAACTAGAGGGGCCGCCGCTGGCCGAGGCCGGCTGCACAGTGTATACCTGGACGTTAGCGGGCAATCCATTGTTAAGCGCCTGCCATGTCATTCCACCCCTGGTATAGCGATAGATGCCCGTTGTGGTCGCGTCCCACAGTTGATGGCTGCTTGAAGCAAAGGCCAGGCTATTTATGCTGGTACTGCTCGGCAGGCCTTTAGCCACTACAGACCAGGTTTTGCCATCATCGAGGCTGACAAAGACGTTATGGGCTGATGCAAGATAAATAGTGTGCTGCGCATTCAGATCGAAGGCCAGGGCCACGAAGCCATGAGTAGAAAGACCATGTGTATCTACGTTGCTCCAATGTTGTGCGCCATCAGCGCTCACAAAGAGGCCATCGCTCGTAGCGGCGTAGAGCTTCTTACTTGTCGCATCAAACGAAAGAGCATTGATCGCATTAGGCAGAGGCAGCCCATTGTCTTGTGCAGACCAGTGCTGGCCGCCGTCCGAACTAGCAAATACCTCACCTTGCGCATCGCCTGCATAAACTGCCTGCGGGTTGTTTACATCCACGGCAAGGGTGTGAATATACCGGCCAGATAACCCGCTCAATTCCCAGTTGCCCCCGGCAAAAATGCCAGTATTCGGCGTACAGGAGGATAAGCCCACAACGAGGAGAGCAAGGATCAACCAGAGTGTATGTTTAAATGAATGGAGTTGCCGCATAGAAGCCCTCGATATCATTGCAAGAGAGGTAGTTCTTCGCCCAGGCCGTGAGCTCGCGCCAGGTTATAGACGTGTGCGGCTGTAGCGATATCCTCTACTGCTATGCCCAGGCCCTTATAGAGC
>CADDZH010000078.1 GCA_902812455.1 Chloroflexota bacterium
CTCGCGGCGCATAAAAATAGGGCTGCCGCAGCACGGGGAGCGGAGAGACAAAGGTGAGCATAGCCGCGCAGAGCTTCCCCTGCCCGTCCACAACTCCTACGCGCAGGACGGCATCGACCCCTATATGCGGAGCAAGCTCTCCCCATTCATACGATTGCGTAATATTGCAGTATGGGGATGCGGCCACAAAATCATTCCACTGCTGGCAATCAGTGATAATACGTGCTTCCATAATATGTGATCAATCCTCCGTTTTTGGAGATCCCTTCATTATGAACCTTATATATGGATGGGCGCGATAAAGCGGGCCTCTGCGGCCGATGAATCGGCGGTGGGCACGATAAATCGGCCCCTACGGCCGTTCCCATTGAGAGCGTGGGCGCAATGAATTGGGTTCCACGATAAATCGGGAACCTACGGCTTGTTTTTCCCGCGCGCGGCTCGTTCCAGCTCCACCTTTTTGCGTGCAGCGTGACGGCGGGCGCGGCGCATTTCAACGGACTTGCGCCAGGCATGGTAGATGAGCGGCCGGTAGACATAATCCTGCGCCGGGATGTTCAGGCGAGAGAAGCCGCCGAAGCCCTTTTTGTATTCGTACACGCCCCACATCTCTTCGCCTGGCTCCAGGATTTCCGGAATGGTGCGAAAATCGAAATAAGTGCAGCCTTTGGCCTGCGCCCATTGAATACAGCGATATTGCAGCAGGTAGGTGGCTTTCAGGTTGCGCTTGTTGTTAGAGGACGCTCCGAACATATCCCAGCACCAATCGCCAAAGCGGATCAGCATTTTGGCGGCCAATGCTTCACCCCCGTGCTCGGCAAGATAGAGCACGGCATCGCCTTTGCTTTTGAACTGGCGAAGGATTTCCCAGTGGTAGTCCTTGCTGTGGATGAAGAAGGCGTCGCGCTCGCTGGTGATTTGCAGGAGTTCGTAGTAGGTATCGAAATCGGCTTCACTTTCAGCCTCACGAATGACCACGCCCTTGCGCTCGGCAGTGCGTACATTCTGCCGCCATGTCATCTTGAAGTTGGCCAGCAGCTCCTCTGCGCTGGGACGAATATCGAGCACCCAGCTTCTCCTGCCGTGTACCGAGACAGGATTGACCTGGAAGCCAAGCGAGCGATAGACAGCGAGCCATTCTTCCATATCTGGATCGTCATCAGCGATATTAGGTTCAAGGCGCAGCACCACAGCGCGCTCTTTCCGAGCAATGGCATGAGCGTGCTGGATCAGGGCCGGCAGCGCTGGAGAATCTGGGCGTTCAACTGTGGGGCCGCGCGAGCAGTAGAGCCAGTTGAAGTGTATGCCGGGTACGCGCACAGGTAAGGGTATCTGTGAAACGGTCAGCATCATCGCCCCGGTCATACAATGATCTTCTAAAGCTCCAAGCCGGTAGATACGCCCACCCAGGTATTTATTGAGTTCTCCCCACTCATAGGATTGCAGCAGGTGACCTCGCGGCTGGCTGGTTAGAAACCCATCCCACTGCTCGCAATCAGTAATTTCTTCTATAGTAATTGACATCACACTTCCTAATTAAGGACCCAATGGGATGTCATCCTGAGCGAAGCGAAGGATCTCCTTATCGGCAGCGGATGTTTCGCTTCGCTCAACATGACAAGTGAGATCATTTGCCCTGCGTTTCCAGGTATTCGCGCCTCAAGATGCTGTACACGCGCACATTGTGATATTTGCCGAAACGCAAGATATCTTCGCGCAAGGTTCCCTCGTACTTGAAGCCGGCTTTCTCGTCTGCGCGCCAGCCGCCAATATTCTCTTCCATATCCTGCGTCTGGATACGATTGAGGTTCAATTCCATGAAGCCGTAGCGCAGCATCAGTCTGGTCGCTTCGGTTCCATATCCTTTGCCTTGTAGGGAGCGGTCACCGATAATGACGTAAAATTCCGCCGACTGGTTGATGTAGTTGATATCTTTCAGCCCGACCAGGCCGATCAGGCGGTTATCCTCTTTCAGCGCCACGCCAAAAATAATGTGCTTGCCATCGCGGTACAGTTGCTCGATGCGCTCTTTGCCCCGGAAATCGCTGGTTGGGTAAATTGAGAAATAGCGGCGGATTTCTTCGTCATTCATCCAGGTCGAGTAGAGGTGGTTATCCTGCGCGGGTTCCAGTGGCCGCAGGTAGATGCGCTCCCCCACAATAAAGGGATTCTGCATCTTTACGGGGTCATATGCCATGAAAAAACTCCCTTCTCGTGATGCTACTTCTCTTGGGGGCAAGTATAGCATACACGCAGAGAGGAGGCAATGTAGAAGGGATAATCGGGTGTCTGTATGAACTGTAGGGGCCGATAATGAAATTTACCGACCAAAACCGGTAAGGGAATGCTGTAGGGACAAGGGGCGGCTGAGAGGCTGGGAGGGGGCCTGGTGCTTGTCCCCCTCGGCAGCCGCGCACTGGGAGCAGCGGGGACAGGCACCAGGCCCCGGCATCCACTCCACTCCACCCCCTGTCCCTACAGCACGGGGACCACCAGTTCATTGCCGACCTTGCTTGTTAAACATCATCATTACGCCCCCTACACTTTTCTTTTGCGTGTGGTCATGTTCACCAGACTGTCGGCATAGCCACTGAAGAAGGGCAGGCGCACAGTTTTGCCACGATACGCTTGTAGCATCGCATAGAGCCAGATCACGGCTGCTATAATCACGACAATAGCTGCGATCAGGCCGAAAACGAAACCTAAGAAAGGCCCGATCAAGAAGATGCCGCCGAAGAAACCACCCAGGAAGCGGAGAATACCGTACACAATGGCGAATGCGATAAAAAACAACGCCGATTGCGCTGCGGCAAACCGCACAAAGCGATTCTTTCGTTCAATCACAAATGCGATGATGGGAGGTATTATGAACCATCCCAATAGGTAGCTCAGTAACGCCTCGAGACGCCCGCTTAATCCCAGCGTGGTGGAATCGTAGGCGCTAGAACCGCTGGCCACGCTGCTCGGAGCCTGGTAGAACGAACTCTGCTGGTAGCTGCTCGGCGGAACGTATTGCTGCTGTTGTTGCTGCTGGCCATAAGATTGCTGGTAGTATCCTCCCTGGCTGCCATATGGATCGTCTTCAGGTGCTTGTGGGGTATAGCCGCTGTATCCGCCCTGTCCGCTGTACCCGCTATAGCCACTGCCATACTGATCTGGAGTATTATCCTGTCTCATCATCATGTAATCCCTTGTTGTCCATCATCTATTGCTTTCAGGTTTGTTCTCATGCGAACTTCCTGCCAGCTTTCCTGTTTATTGCGCTCTATGCAATGTACTACGTAGCGGGATGCAAAAAGTTAAAGGGAATACCATCGCTATTAGTATATTTTGTTCTGCTTTGAAACGCATATTCATCAACAGGCGTGAACAGTACAGAAACGTGATACGATACAGGTATAGCAGCCGGCAAAGGGGATAGATCCTTTCTAAAGCGGGGGAAGTCTACACATGGCAACCATCGAAGGGCAAGATACTGGCAGCAAGAAGCAACGCTTCTCAGGATTGAGAAAGTCTGCTGGGGAAAGATTTCGTCCATTGGCGGCCTTTTATATAAAGTTCATCAATGACTGGACGTGGAACAATGCGGCGGGGCTGGCATATAACCTCATGATGGCGATGTTTCCGCTGGTTATTGCCCTGATATCCATCCTGGGATTCTTTCTAGGCTCACTGGATCCAGGGGCCTACCAGCAAGAAATCAATAGGCTGACCAGCACTTTTTCGTCTTTATCAGGCGCGAGGCCCATAGTAGCTGCGGCTCTGGATGAGGTGAAGAAACATGCCGGCATCCTCGGAATTATTGCTATTGCGCTGTCTATCTTTAACGGGTCGCGCCTCTTCCTGTTCATGGAGGGGTGCCTTGATATTATCTATCATGTAAAGCCAAGAAACCCGATTGCCCAGAACGTCATGGCCATCCTCATGTTGCTGCTATTTATTGTATTGATCCCGATTATAGTGCTGGCATCGACTGTGCCAGCGCTGGTTATTGCCTTGCTGCAAAGAACGCCTCTGGGCCAGCTTCCAGGCGGGGGCATCATCATTTCGCTCGGCGGTATTTTAGGCGGCCTAATAGCGGGATATATCCTATTCCAGGTGATTTATATCGTTGTGCCTAATCAGAAAATCAGTTTTCGCCATAGCTGGCCTGGAGCCGTTGTAGCGGCTGTGCTGCTGGAAGCCTTTCTCGTGCTCTTTCCGCTGTATGTGGAGCGTTTTCTTGGTTTCTTTGCGGGAGCTCTGGGCCTGCTCATCCTCCTGATCTTCTTTTACTATTTCGCGCTGATCCTGTTCCTGGGGGCTGAGGTGAACGCCTTCTTTGCTGAAGGGATACGCAAGACGCCACAGGACCTCGTCACGATGGTCCACGTGGTCACAAGCCATCAAGAGAAGGACGAAAAAGATTTCCAGGAGCAGGCGGCGATCTCCCATAAGCGGACGAAGCCTCTGCGGGAAGCAGGCTAGCGCTGTTTCCGCATGGCCTCCTGGGCGGTCTCTTGCTGGTCGAAGCCTGTTTTGCCCTTCAATGAAGCATCGGGCAGAGTGCGCAAGGGATGCTCGATGATCGGGGTTCCTGTTTCCTGGTTGTAGGCAATTTCGACGACCTGATCGGTACGCCCTCGCATTGGCTTCATGCCAGGCGGGGGCAAGGTTATTTCTGGGCCTGGCTTCGATGTGGGCCAGTTGAAACGTGGTAGTGCCGGCCTGACTTGCGGGACTTGCTGCCCTTGTTGCTCTTTATTTTCAATCATAAGCGATGAGACCCTCCTTATTAACTGGTATGGTGCTAGATGTTGAGCATCAGGGCGACCGCAAGGATCGCCCTTACCATATACGACGATGCGGCTCCGATTTTGATAGAACCGCGCTAGTTCTATTCTAACCCGTTTCCTGAAAATTAAGAGCGTGGATTTGTGTTTTTCTATATTTTACACTAAAACAAGGTTGCAAAGGAGTCAATAGAGAAGGCAGGGGAAAGCTGCCAGGGCAGAGGAGGCCAGCGAAGCTCTGCCCTACTCTCTGCCTCTGGCTCTCAGAGCAGGAGGAGGCCCAATACTTCTCCTTGCTTTAGCGCAAGGAATAATGCTATTACTATTAAGGGTTAGCCAACTGTTATGGTTAAGTTAGCCGATTGGTATAGATAGAAGGGAGAATTGTTGAGCCTTTCGAGGGAAATTCATGTCTACTGTTCCAACTGATAATAATGATCTGAATGAGGAAAGTCCTGCCCCTGACAAGAACGTTACTGGCACTGAGGAAGCCGCACCTATTGTAAGCTCCGCAACTACTCGTTCGAGTTCAAAACGCCACTTGATCTCGTTTATCCTCCTCGGTATGTTGGTGCTTGCTGTGCTTGGTCCGGGTGGCGTTACTCTCGGCTATGGGGTGACTGCATATACAACATACGCAGCTTTGCGTAGCGAGGCATATAGCGGAGTGCAACACCTGCTCACTGTCAAAACGTTGTTTGCAGGGGTAAAAGAGCATCCTGCTGAACTTCTGGATGCCGGTAAGTTACATAAGGCTCAACAAGAACTGGTCGCTGCTCGCCAGGATTTCCAGCAAGTCCAATTCACCCTCGATCACAGTGGTATCATCCATACCGTTACCTCCTACTTTCCGCAGTATCGCGGGCAGGTGATAGCCGCTCGTACCGCAAGCCAGATGGGCATAGATGTGGTCTATATCGGACAAACACTGGCTGCTACAGCGTTAAAGCTTGCGCCAACATTCCGTGGCCCATTACTCAAGACGAGCGGGAAGCCGCTGATCACGATGAGTATGATTGACCTGCTCCAGAGGACTCTTGATGCGATCATGCCTCCTTTGAACGATATCCAGGCGAAGGCACATACGCTCGACATGAATGCCTTGCCGGTCAGTGCAGCGCAGCGCCAGCAATTCCAGCAACTGGTTCAGGCCCTTCCACTCATAATGAGCGGTGTGCAAGAGGCACGCGATCTGCTGGGAGCTGCCCCCTGGCTGCTTGGAATCAATAGCCCGCGCACGTTCCTGGTGCAAACCCTGGACCCTGGAGAGCTTCGCGCCACGGGAGGATTTACCGGGCAATACGGCGAGCTACAGATAAGCAATGGCCGCGTTGAATCGTTCTTTTTGCGCGATATTTCGCTGGTCGAATATACCGATAACAGTCCCACTCTTGGCCAGTTGCCTCCCCAGCAGTATCGCTCGTGGTGGCCTTTTGCCAACTGGGGTCTACGGGACTCGAATCTATCCGCTGATTTTCCCACTTCGGCGCAACTGGCATTGTCCCTGTACAAGGAAGAACTTGGGCGGCAGGTTGATGGAGTGATTGTATTTACTCCTACCCTGATCGAACAGATTTTGCAGGTTGTCGGGCCTATTTATGTTCCTGGCTATGACGAGACGATTACCCCACAAAACCTGCAAGCCCGGCTGTATTACTATCAGGAGGATCCCGCCGGCACCCAGAAACAGAGCGAAATCTCGGCTGGAGACACATCAGCTTCGGCCACCTCGACCTCTGTGCGCAAACGCTTTACGGCGTTGCTGGCTCAACTCTTGATGGATCGCGTCCGGCAGGCTTCATCAGATGCCATTTTTGCCATTGCCCGCCAGATGTTCTCTGACTTGAAAACCAAAGATTTACAGGTGTACTTCACGAATCCACAGGTTGAGGCCCTTCTTATGCGCTACGGGGACGCGGCGCAGATCGATCGCTCAACAACGCATGATGGCTTGCTGGTCGTGCAGGATAATCTGAGCGCGAACAAATCTTCCGAATATGTGCAAACCACCCTCCAGGATACGGTTACGTTAGACGCTGCCGGTGGAGCATTGCATGTGTTGCACATGCAACTGGCCTACAAGCCGGATGGCCCGATCTATGGCTATCAGACCTACTTTGATTACGTGCGCGTCTATGTGCCCCCCACGAGCGAATTTCTGTGGGGCGATGGCTTTGATAGCGGAGTGCCTTTGTGCGGGGGCTACTACTCTCAGTCTTGCCCGCAAAATGGTGTCTACCCCAATAATGAGCTGGTGTGCCCGCCTGGCCAGTACGAGGTAGGCGCCGGCCCACCTTCGACTTTCGACCCGGACGGGGCTACCCTGCTGCCATTCGATGAAATCGGGCCACCAACAAATTTCAGCAGTGACGAGCTTGGTCGTGCGATGTTTGGCGGCTGGGTGATCGTGCCCAGGAATTGTATCATGAATGTCACGCTCTCCTGGTATGTGCCCCGAGTGGGGAGCAACCCCTATGCCCTGCTCGTCCAGAATCAGGCTGGTACGCTACCTAAGCTGGATTTGACGATTCTGCCCGATCCAGGCGATTGCCTGGCCTGCAAAACGGCGGGACTGCATGTTGATATGATCCTGAGAGAAGATACCATGTTCACACTGAAGAAGGCTGGCTCATAATACAGTGTGCTTTACAGAAACGAGGTGACGCAACCATGCAAGTGCAGGTTATACGCTGGCAAGAAGCAACTGCGCCGCAGGAACAGGACATACGCAGGCGCATGCAAGAACAGGGGCTTGCTCCCCACTTGTGGTCAAACGGCCCATACGACACCTATGCCATTCATAGCCACACTTACGAAAAAGTGCTCTACTGCCTGCGCGGCTCCATTCGTTTCGAGCTTTTTGATCCTCCAGGCATGGCGAAAGAAAAGGAGGTTATCGATCTTGCTCCTGGTGATTGCCTCATCCTCCCACCAGGAATCCGCCACAGCGCCTATGTCGGGCCGCAAGGCGTCACCTGCATAGAAGCCCCCCGCTACGAAGACAAATTAACAAGATAATCCTACCACATGCTCCAATCATGTCATCCTGAGCGAAGCCTGCGGATCTCGGTCGATCGGCAGCGGATGTTTCCCCTTCCCCTTCACTGTGTTCAGGGCTACGGCTCATGCGCTCAGGGCTACGGCTCACTCGCTCAACATGACATGGATGACCGGTTTTGGGCGGTAAATTTCATTACCGGCCGCTTATAAAATACAGGTGTATCAGCTCCGTTTGGCACGTGGTTGGTAAGCTATTGTATGATATACTCATAATTAATTGCATAGATGGGCTGTACTGCCCAGAAAATCGTATTTGGTAAAAAGGAGCAGCAAACGCATGGGACGACTGGAAGGACGGGTAGCTTTCGTCACCGGCGCGGGAAGAGGTATTGGGGCAGCGACTGCGCTACGTATGGCTGAAGAAGGCGCTCGCGTGGCGCTGGCAGATATAGATACAGAAGGCTGCCGGCAGGTAGCTGTACAACTGGAACGCATTGGCTCCGAAGGCCTCGTCGTTCATTGCAACGTGGCCGATAGCGCCATGGTGCAGGATGCCATAGACGAAACGGCCGGTCATTTCGGGCGGCTGGATATTCTCGTCAACAATGCGGGAGTTGTACGCGACCAGTTGCTCTTTAAGATGACCGAGGAGGAATGGGATATCGTTCTCAATGTCCATCTCAAGGGGGCTTTTCTCTGTAGTCGCGCCGCCCAGAAATACATGGTAGAGCAGAGGTATGGGCGCATTGTCTCGCTCTCCTCGGTTTCCGCTCTTGGCAATCGCGGGCAGGCCAACTATTCGAGTGCGAAGGCCGGATTGCAGGGCTTTACACGCACGCTGGCCATTGAGCTTGGCCCGTTCGGCATTACCGTCAACGCCGTCGCCCCGGGCTTTATCGATACCGAGATGACCCGGGAGACTGCCCGCCGCCAGGGACTCGATCCCGATGAAGTCATTGCCCAGGCAGCAAAAACGATACCCGTGCGCCGCGTAGGGCAGCCTCGCGACGTTGCCAATCTCATTTGCTTCCTCTGCTCGGAGGAAGCCGGATTTATCAACGGCCAGATCATTTACATTGCCGGCGGCCCGCGCGGTTAAAACACCAGAAAGGGAATCTATGCAGCCTACCGAGCGGCGACAGGCCATCATCGTTCTTGATTTTGGGTCTCAATATAGCCGGCTGATCACTCGTCGCGTGCGCGAGTGCCATGTCTACAGCGAGCTTGTACCGGCTGAGACCACGCTGGCGCAACTGCAGCAAAACCCGCATCTCGACATCAAGGGCTTCATTCTCTCAGGCGGCCCTGCCAGCGTCTATGATGAGCAGGCCCCTCGATGTGATCCTGCCATCCTCCACAGCGGTTTGCCCGTATTGGGTATCTGCTATGGCATGCAGTTACTGGCCCAGCAGCTTGGCGGGCATGTGGCCCACGCCAGGGAACGGCGCGAATATGGCCCCGCAACGATAGAAGTGCTGGCGAGCGCTGCTACTGATCCCCGCTTTCGCATTTTTGAGGGTATCGAGGTCACGCCTGCCCAGACAGACCAGCTCGATCAACCACAGTCAGGCGAACATTCGCTGCGGCTACCCGTCTGGATGAGCCATGGGGACAGTGTAGATCGCCTTCCCGAAGGTTTTAGCGTGCTGGCCTGCACGTCCAGGGTAGGGACAGGACTTGCCCCTGTCCTGGCGGCTATCGCCAATGCACAGGGACTGATCGGGCTGCAATTCCACCCCGAAGTCACCCATACGCCGCAGGGGATGGAGATCATTCGTAACTTCCTCTTTTGTATCTGTGGCTGCGCCCCGGATTGGACACCCGGCTCTGCTATTGAGGAGGCCGTCGAGCAGATTCGCCAGCTTGTGGGCGATGAGCGCGTCATCTGTGGCCTCTCTGGTGGCGTGGATTCCGCAGTGGCGGCGCTGCTCATTCACAAGGCTATCGGTGACCGGCTGGTCTGCGTCTTTGTCGACACGGGCTGCCTGCGAGCAGGCGAAGCGGAGCAGGTGATCGAAACATTCAGCCGCCACCTGGAAATTCCGCTCGTACCCGTCGATGCCAGCAAGCGTTTCCTGGCGCGGCTCGCAGGCGTCATTGATCCCGAACAGAAGCGCAAGATCATCGGCGAAGAGTTCATTCGCGTCTTCGAGGAAGAGGCCAGGCACCTGGAAAAACTGGGCGGCCCCATCCGCTTCCTGGCTCAGGGCACGCTCTATCCTGACGTGATTGAGAGCACCAGCCATGATACGGCTTCAACAGCAGCGCGCATCAAGACGCATCACAATGTTGGCGGCCTGCCGGAGCGCATGCACTTCAAACTCGTCGAGCCGCTGCGCATGCTCTTCAAAGACGAGGTGCGCGAGATCGGCCTGGCTCTTGGCCTGCCAGAAGAATGGGTCTGGCGCCATCCTTTCCCTGGCCCCGGTCTGGCCATTCGCGTTATCGGCTCAGTTGATGAAGAGCGCCTGGCAGCCCTGCGCGCCGCCGATGCCATCGTCATCGAGGAGATACGCCGGGCCGGAGTCTACCGCAAGCTGGGGCAGGCCTTCGCCGTGCTGACGCCATTACAGAGCGTCGGTGTGATGGGCGATGGGCGCACCTACGGCAATGTTGTCGCTGTCCGCGCGGTCACCACGGGCGATTTCATGACCGCCGATTGGGCGCGCCTCTCGCCAGACCTCTTAGCTCGCATCTCCAACCGCATCGTGAACGAGGTGCCAGGGGTCAACCGCGTCGTGTATGATATCACCTCAAAGCCACCTGCCACCATCGAATGGGAATGAGCGATGTGAGATTGGACGGGCGACCACAAGGGCCAACCACCCCGCACCACATCCACCCTCGCCCCTACGATATACGAATGGCCGCATCCCGTATTAAGGATAGATGCTGTACTATGATCGAATTTGAAATATTGGCACAAGGGGTCTATCGATCCGATCAGCTTGCCATCACCCATAATCCTGCATTGCGTATGCCCATTACACCTGCCATTCAAGAGTGGATGGACACAGTCTGGCAGCAGAAGCTGGCCATTGCGCGAGAGCAGGGGTTTCCTCTCTACGATTCCGAGCTGTTTCGCTTGGTCAGCGTTACAGCCGAGCCTGATGGGATTTTGCAACTTGTGCTGGGCGATACCAGCTACAAAGAATACATCGCGACGCGAACGCCCAAATTCGCACGTAGGCGAGACCGCAGTGAGTTGAGCAATGCGCTAGCCGTCTGCTCCGTCGTCGAGACAAGCAATGGCTACATTCTCTATGAGAAGCGGCAGAAGACCGACCTTCATGCCGGCCGCTACCATGTGATCGCGGGCTTCTTCGACCGCAATCACGATACAGATGCATCAGGACAGCCAGACCCCTTTGCTGCTATGCGGCGTGAACTGCGCGAGGAGACCGGCATCCAATCATCGGATATCCGCGAGCAATACTGCCTCGGCGCCGTCTACGACCTGGTGCACCCACATGGCGAACTCTGCTTCCTGACAACACTGAATATCACCCTGGCGGAGGTGCATACCCGTGTCCCAGAAGACAACGAGATCCAGCAGTTGCTCTCATTGCATGTAACTGAAAAAAGCCTGCGCGATTTCATCCTCACAAATCACGGGAATATCTCCTCGACGGGAAAGCCAAACCTGCTGATGTACGGCGCTGTGAGGTTTGGGGAGAAGTGGTTTGGGGAAGTGATGCAGAAAATAATAGTTCGCGCTTGACTTATCATATATCTCATGGTATAGTCACATTACACAAAGCACAGAGATAGAAAGGCCATGACAGGGACATATTGGAAGCGCAGCCAGCGTGTAGAGAGCGGCATAGTTGCTGAAAGTGCCGCCGCCGGGCCTTCTCAATGACACCTTGGAGCCAACTGGCGAACCGCCCTCGCTCTCGAGAGCGCATAGTAGCCGGATTCGGTGCGCACCCGTTACAGTGCGACGGCTTTGCTTCTGTCTATTCAAATAGGAAATGAGCCGGTAGAGGCCCCTGTGCGAGTATAATGATGTTACCGGCACGGGGCAAATGGTGGTGGCACCACGAGCGAGCATAATCAGCCCTCGTCCTCCAATAAGGGGATGAGGGCTTTTTTGTTGGTCTTACGACCAGTGAGGAGTGATATGGTGATGGAACAGAGCGTTATAGGACGGGTACAGACCGTCGAGGTAGGCAGGCACGTTGGAGAGCGCGTGCGGGTGGCGGGCTGGCTGCGCTCAATGCGCCGGCTGGGCGGCATCAGTTTTCTTGTTATTCGCGATGGCTGGGGCATTGTGCAGGCGGTGGCCGAGACGGAAGCCGAACTGGGGCCGCTGCAGAATGGTGAGATAGGGCTTGAGAGCGTCGTGGTGGTCGAGGGCGAAGTTGTTCGCGAGGCCCAGGCGCCGGGAGGGATTGAGCTACATCACCTGAGCATCGAGGTGATCACGCCTATCATGGAGCCGCTACCGGTAGCGCTCAACAAGCGCAAGATTACAGCCAGCACCAATACTATCCTCGATCATGCTGTGGTGACAAACCGGCACCCGGCACGGCAAGCCATCTTCCGGCTGGCAGCAGGGGTAATGACAGGGTTTCGCAAGACGCTTACCGAGTGGGGCTTCACAGAGATACAGACGCCGAAGATCGTCGCGTATGCGACAGAGAGCGGAGCGAATGCTTTCACGCTCGACTACTTTGGACGCCCGGCCTACCTGGCGCAAAGCCCGCAGTTTTACAAGCAGGACATGGTTGCGGTCTTCGAGCGCGTCTTCGAGGTCGGGCCGGTCTTCCGGGCGGAACCGCACGACACGACGCGCCACCTCAACGAGTATGTTAGCCTGGATGTCGAGTTCGGCTTCATCGAGAACCATTTTACGGTCATGGCGCTCCTGCGTGATTTGCTCGCAGGCATGATGGCAACGCTGAGCGAACAGTACCGGCCAGAACTGCAGATGCTACAGGTGCAACTGCCCGTAGTGCCGGAGGAGATCCCGCACATCTTCTTTCCCGAGGCGCAGGAGTTGATCTTCCGGCGACATGGCGTGGATGTGCGCGGCGAGCCTGACCTGTCGCCACAGGATGAACGCTGGCTGGGAGCGTGGGCGCAGGAGGAATTTGGCAGCGAGTTCCTCTTTGTTACCGGCTACCCCATGAGCAAGCGCCCATTCTATACGCACCCTGACCCGCAGCATCCTGGATACTCCAACTCCTTCGATCTGATCTTCAGGGGAACGGAGCTGGTGACAGGCGGCCAGCGCCTGCACCGCTATGAAGACTATATTGCGGCATTGCAGAGGACAGGGCTGCCCATTGAGCCATTCGAGACGTACCTGGAAGCGTTCCGCTATGGCATGCCAC
The DNA here is from genome assembly GCA_902812455.1 of Chloroflexota bacterium. The sequence continues at coordinate 13,112 of CADDZH010000078.1, forward strand.
CGGAAGGAGGGTTCGCTATCGGCCTGGAACGCCTGCTGATGCAGCTTACCGGCATACCCAATATCAAGCTGGTCACCTTGTTCCCACGCGACCTGACGCGGCTCACGCCGTAAACCATGTTATTACTACTGTATCTCCATTTCTTCTACTTCAAGCATGGTTTCGATAGGCGAAACCGTTCGCTGGGGATGAGAAGGGAACTGCCGCGTTATGGGTGGCAGGAGCAGGATGAGGCAGGCAGCGAGACAGATGATTCCTTCTATCAGGAAGGGCAGGCCAGGGCGAAATCCATAAAGCAGGCCTGCTGCTGTGGCGCCGATCAAGTTGCCCACCAGGTTGGCGGCGCTGTAGTTGGCCTGCACTTTCCCTTTCATATGCTGCGGCATCACGTCGGCCAACAGGCCATCGAGGGAGCTACGGGTCAATGCCGCGGCTGCGCCCTCCAGCATGGAAATAAAGATTATTGCCCATGCGCTGATCGATGGCAAGCCATACACACAGAAGATGATGCCGGTGAATATTAGCCCCGGCAGGAACAGCCGGTAGCGTCCGTAGCGATCCGATAAACGGCCTGCGATAGGAGCCATGAAGATGATGGGCAGGGCGAAGGTGGTGTAGGAGAGTCCTATAAGCGGTAGAGAAGCCCCTCGATCCAGCATGTACAGGCTCCAGATGGCCATTACCACGCCGTTGGTAATCATCAACACGACCTGGAGAATATAGACCAGCACCAGCGAGCGTGTAAACAACCCGGCAAAGGTGATACGCTCTGGCTCTGCATCTAAAGAGGTCACGTCCTGCTCTCCCCTTGCCGGTAAAAAGATCAGGGTAACCAGGGCAGCCAGTACAAGTGGAACGCTTGCAATCACAAACGAGAGGGTGTAGCCCGTTGCATTCGCCAGCAGCGAGCCAACGGCAGGTCCGATCAGGATACCGGCGGTTTGCGAGGAACTCAATAGGGCCAGCGCCTCGCCCTGGCGCCTTCTGGGGGCGATGGTGTTCATCAAAGCGCGGGTTGGCGGCAGCACACTCACAGATGCGACACCCTCAACAGCACGCAAGGCGATGAGTAAGATAGGGTTTTGCACAGGAATGTAGGCCAGCATACAGGCAGCATGGAGCAGCAGGCCTACCCAGAGCACGTTTTTGTAGCCGAAGCGATCGGCCAGCCAGCCGACCGGCGGCGAGGCAATAAATCCTGCCAGCAGGAAGGACGAAGTCATCAAGCCGATTTCGGTACTCGATGCCCCTATCTCGCGTCCATACAAAGCTCGCAGGGGCATGATAAGCCCCAGGCCTAAGAAGGAGATGCCGACAATAAGACCGAGCAGCAGGACTGCGGGAGTGTAGACCGTATCTCCTTTTTTTCTAGCTCTTAGCATCTGCAACATTGATGATTTCCTGGCTGTAGGTATGCTGGGCAAAGAGAAAGCACATGTTGATTATAACCGAGTATGCTTGTAATGCAAGAGGTACTCAATCAGGCTCGAGTTCTCGGATGGCGCGGTCAACGCGGGCATAGCTTTGTTCGAGCCAGTCCAGATAATGCCGAACTCGCTCTTTCACTATGCAAGCTCTATTGAAATCGAAGCGCTTGCCGTTAACGAGATATCCAGGCAGGTTTTCCAGAGTTCGGCTCCATCGCCGGCTCGCACTGCATAGACACAGCCATCGCTGGCTCCTACATACACAGAGCCGGTGCCCACCACCGGTGAAGACAGCACATTGCCTCCTGTTTTCTTTTGCCACAGTATGGTTCCCTTGCTGGCTTCTAAGGCCATAAGTAATCCACCACTAATGCCAACGTAGATCATAGTCTTGCTGGCAGCGGCTGTGGTAGGTTGCCCTGCTCCAAGTTGGCGCTGCCATTGTAAGGAACCATCATCGCTTCGCAGCGAGCAGAGAAGCGCTTCCTGTTCAAAGCGAGAGAAACTGATGTAGATCATACCATCCCCCTTGAGCGGAGGTGAGCAGAGCTGGCCATCCATCTCGTGCTGCCAGATGACAGCACCATCATGAGCATGAAGGGCCAGGCAGCTAGAGTGAGTACTGATGTACATGACGTCATCGACGACAACGAGGGGAAACGTGGTTGAATCGCTGATCGGGAATTTCCCAAGAAGATGGCCATCTTTTGCCTGTAGAGCATAGACGAAGGGTACCAGTGGGTGATTGACTGCTGGAGCAATGTACACAACCTCATTGGCGATGGTCGGAGGAGCAAAAAGGATCGGCCCCAGGAAGGAAGGTACGCCAGCACCCAGGTCTATGCTATAGTGCCAGAGGAGCGTGCCATCAGCGGCTTGCAGCGCGTAGATCGTTCCTTCTACCGTCCCTGCATAGACGATTGCATCGATGACGGTAGGGGAACCGGCAAGGCGATCCTCTACCCTGTAGCTCCAGAGCAAAGCGCCATCGCTCGCTCTCAGTGCTTGAATCGTGTGTTCCGGGCCGTTGTTCACATTGATGTAGAGCATATCATTCACTACCGTAGGGCTGGTAACTCCGGATAGCGGATAACGCTGGCGCACTGTGCCATTGCTCGCTTCGAGAACGTAAATGCTTCCCTGAGCAGCGTAGATCGTGTTTATATTAAGAGTGAGGTCTGGAGGTAGAGCCTGCATACTATGATCTCCTTCTGTTAACTGTAGTAGTCTTCCTCAGAGCATACCATATGAGGAGCCATTCTCACAGGAGCCATCCTTAAAGAGACGAACTTTATTCAAGCAGACATTACTAATGCGAAGCACTGAACAGCTCACACTGCTATACTAGAAGCATGCGGTAAGGGTAAGCCTTTGCAGAAGCAAACAACAGGAGTTTCCACCGGAATTGACCTCTGCTCGCAACTCAAACAGTCCAGGAAGCCAACGGAAACTGGGCAATGAGAAATGGCTTCTCTGAGCTTTACAGAGAGTCTCTGACACCGAGTCGTTGTATTGCCCCGTGAAGCCTTTGTTCGTGTACTGGCGCCTTTGTTCGTGTACTGGCTGATGGCATTGCCGCTGCTGGTGCGCTGGACACCATAGGGCGCACAGAGCTGCTCACCGTAGGGGCTGTGGCTTGCCCCTGCCCGTCGCGCTGCCGGCGGTGTTGCTGAAGACCCCCAGGATGCTGCCCAGGCCGTCCGTCAGGAAGAAGTTGGTAGAGAGCGTGCCCAGGCCGGTCAGTTCGCCAATGAGATGCCCGGCGAGCATATAGTAATGCGTGCTGCTGGTGAGCGTGCCCGAGCCGGTATAGGTGTATTCTTCCAGGCCAAAGGGGTAGACCGTGACGCTGGTGGTCGAGCCAATGGTGGTACGGCGATTATTGATAACTCACGCTGCTCATGAGCAGCACAATCTGGCATCCTACTGTTGGTGAATCACGCGCACGAAGTTTTCGTAGGTATGCTCATTGAGCAAAGCAATAAACTCCTCTAGCGCCTCTTGATTGAAGGTCACAACTCCCACCCCATGCGTTTGCGCAAACGAGCTAAAGGCCTTAAAAGCCGGATCATTAAGTAGCCTCCTCTCGAAGGAATCGTAGGCTAGTGTTGTCACTTGGTTTCTTTCATACTGAGCAGACCACTGAGGAAATTTGAAGACGCTGATCTTCTCCTCGCTTTGCACTCCTTGATCCGGATAATAACGGTAGCTACTTCCTTTATAGTATTGAATCTTCCATTCGGGTAACCGAATATCCCGCAGTTCCTCAGCGCTCATATGCTTGAAGTGGCTGATCCGTTCGGGTGTTGTTCTCTTCTTTCCCTCCAAGAGAGCTTCGAAGAACTCGATAACTGCCAATAGTCTGTCTGGATCTAAGCTGAGATAACTGGGCATATCCTGCAATGTTGTTACCTCGTATTCAAACATCTCGTCTTCGATATGCATCATTCGCATATCAAGCAACAAGGGATCATTACTTTGAAACCGTAATCCTACTACCTCCCAAACATCTATTACTTGCGGTGAATACACGCCTGCGAAGGTGTAGTAAGTAAATAGCCGCCCTTCATAATCTGGATTCGCAATGCGAAGAGCTTCTGGGCGGTATCCTATCGCCTCGAATGATTGTAACGTTTCCTTCCCTTGCTGCATGAGCCTTTGCCCCTCGATCTCTCATTACTCGAACATACTTATAAATCTTTCATAGGTACGCTGTTTCATCAAATCAATCAAGGCTTCTAATGCTGGTTGATCAAGCGTAATACTCCCTACTCCAGGCTTGTCAAACGGATCAAAAGTTGGATCAGCTAGCTGCTCACTACGAAAAGTCATTAAGGTCAGTGCCGCTCGTTGATTCCTTCCATATTGGGATGACCAATATGGTAGTACAAGTAGTGCGATTTCTTCATCCTGCGGCACCCTCTCATCAGGTAGGTATCTGTAGCAATGACCAACCCAGCGTGTAATCCAGTATGACTTTAGATGCATCTGTGCTAAGTCCTCTGTGTCCAGAAGAGCAAAATATTCTCTTGCTCTAGGAATGCTCAAGGATTGGCTCTCTACTATCGCTTCTTCAAAAAACTGGATCAGGGCCAAAAACTCATCTGGATTGAGGCTCAGGTAGCTTCGAGCATCCCTAAGAGCCTGAAAATCTGGTGCTTCCAATTCGCTTTCTTCTATATGAAAAAGCCTCAACTTACTAAGTACAGTAGGCGTTTGTCTGTGACAAACGCCCACGATATTCCAGGAGTCGCGATAAGTATTCTCCCCATCACGATCTTTCACAAAAGTGTAGTATATAAACTCGGTCCCTGTATTATCTAAGTTCGTAATGTTGAAGTTCGCTGGATTACACGGTTTCAAAGTTACCAAATTTCTTTCCCCTCCTTGATATCTCTCTGCTCTTCTATACTTGATCAAGAGCGCAAGAGAATACTGATGCCCCAATTTGGTGTATCAAAGTGCCATCGTCTTGAGTATATCTCTTCCTCCCTTGCCCATTCAACCGGAATCTCACTTACACCCGCCTGTTGAAAAGTATATAACCTTCGGTTGTCAAGTGAATATACCTGACCATTTTCAAGGTTAATGGGATCTCCAGAATACCTACTAAGCGAACCTGGACCGGTCATAGGACCCCATTCATTCATCTCAGGAGTCTTAATAAAGACCTTGATCGGCGCAAAATCGTCAACTGTTAAGGCACCATTTTGTAATGCCTCAATATTACCCTCTACTGTATACGTCCCGATAACGTTGCCTCCTGCATCCTTAATCACCCCCCGATTACTTATCTCTTTCTGAGTAAAACGGATATCGTTCGGGTTCATCCTGGCCGGGTTACTGTTCGTCTCAGGACTGGGAGGAGGATTGGTGTCAGTTGTACTCGTATCAGTCGTGGTCGTCGTGGGGGTGGTATCGGCTTCAAGCGCCTTTTCCTCCTCGGCCTGCCACTCGTGCAGCTTCAATTGGGCAATCTGGCCGCCTTCCACCTGCATAGTGGTGAAGATGTCTTCTTCCTCCGCGATCTGCTCTGGCGTCAAGCCTTCCTGCTCTAATTGCGTCTCATCCGTAATTTCGGATTGCAGGATCGCCAACTCCACCTGCATGGTCTCTTGGTCCGCGGCAGGATCATCTCCTTCCCCAACGAAGATACCGGCGCCAACCTCATTAAATATATTCCCTTGGGTGATTTTACAGCCGCAGCTTGTGGACCCACCATTCCAGGAGCCGCCTCCATAGGCACCGCTGAAGCCTCCGCTGCCGGTGCCTCCACCACCGGTGTAGCCACTACTGCCGCCCCCACCGGATTCACACTGATAGCAAGCATACATCCCTCCGCTGGGATCACTCCACGTTTCAGGATTCCCTCCCACATAACCATACGGGTTCAGGCCGGCTGGATTGCCTTCCATGCTATCGGCTGATAGGAACACCCCAGCGACCGGGTCGTAGTAGCGGGAGGTGTAATAATCGAGGCCTGACACACTGTCGTTGTACTGGCCCGTGAAGCCTTTGTTGGTGTACTGCGTGATGGCATTGCCACTGCTGGTGCGCTGGACGCCGTAGGGCGCGAAGAGTTGCTCTGAGAGCAGCGCCGCGCTGCCGGCCGTGTTGCTGAAGACCCCCAGGATGCTGCCTAAGCCATAATGAAGCCTTTAGGGCTCGATTCTTTTTGCTTTCAAGATCGATTCGATATCCAGCGACATCAACGAATTATCTGACACCCTTCCAACGATAAGCTGCTTCCCATTTGGCGACCAGGCTGGAAAATCCAGTTGCCCATCAGTCGTCGAAGAAGTAATCTTGACCTGCTTGCCTGAGCCATCGGTTGCCAGGAGGAACAAGTAGTCTTCGCCTGTATATGAGCCGTGCCGGCAGACAATCCAGCGCCCTGACGGAGACCAGGTAATGCTATCGCCTGGCGACGTTCCCGGCGTTAACACGCGCAACCTGGTCATAGTTAGTTGGCTTGGAGTCTGCTGCTTGACCTGGTACAAGATGATTGTCCCATTCCGCTGCACCACGGCCAACTTGGTGCCATCCGGCGACCAGGCTAAGCTTTGGGCATTTCCTTGGAGTGGTGCGAGTAAGTTGTGACCTGCGAGATCAGAAAGATAGAGCATCGTCACTACACCATTTCCTGGCTCAGACTCAGCTATTGTTGCTAGCCAGTAGTGATGAGGGTTCCACTGCATATCGTAAACAGTCGTTCCAGGGACAATCGGAAAAGGTATTTGCCTCTGTTTCTCTATACGCCCTTGCTGGTTGAGTGTTATCACCTGCAACAAGGGAGGGTTATTACCCCAGAAGCAACTCAGCTGTCCATCAGGCAGCCATGCTACTTCCCTAACAACGCTGAACGGACCACAGCCCGTATTCAGAGTATTGATAACCTGGCCGGTTGAGCTAAAAAGCTGGATAGTATTGCTATTGAAAACTGGAGCGGCGAACCATTGTCCATTGGGCGACCATTCCCCTCCATTATAATTCTTCCCATCGTGCGAAAAGGGTGTGAGATAACTCGACGATGATGCACCACAGCTAGCACATATTTCTATCACCAGCAATAGGACTGCAAGTAGTCCTATCTCAACTCGATGGCACTGACTTCGCATTGGTATTCTCTTCTCCTTGCAGAAAAGCATCCTCGAAAAGAAAGCTTTTCAGATTGGTACTGTTACTGTTAGTACAAATTCCGTAACGCCAAACAACGCACCTAATCCACCACCGATTACAAAGCCTGCCGTTTCTACTGTAGCCGCTTGCTTCGCAAACGACTCGATATCTGCTGTGTCATTATACTGTTGCGGGTAGAAGATGTTACTCAACGTTCCTGTGGTCCCATTCTTAGGGCTAAACAGATTACTGGCCAGCGTCGTGGGATCGCTCTCTGAAAGAAACTGAATGTCATTGATCACATTCAAGGCCTCGTTAATGAAATGCTGTTCTGTCCAGCTTTCCTTTGCATAGAGTCCATTGGCACGCGCCTGCTGATCTCCTGTCAGAATACTCGCATTGTGCGCTTCCCACCAGCTATTATTAGTGGGATGGTTCATGAAAGCCAACCAGTTCGCGACTCTGCCATTTTGAGCGGTATATCCGTTCAGGAAATCGAAGGCTGCCATCAACTGATCCTCAATTAATTGGAAGTCTACGCTCTGCCAATATGGTGATAGCAACAACCGCTTGCTCTTCAGGAGAAACTCGGCGAAAGCAATCTCTGCATTCCCCCACCCTGGAGCAAACTCCTGATAGAAATCCTGCAAGAATAATATACGATCTACGGGATTGTTATGGAGATCACTCATGGTGAAGGTATGGGTTCCAGATCCTTGAGGGAGGGTAACTGAACATGTATTGACATTGCAGGGATTAGGCGGGGGACTGCCGTAGCCATAGCCCGCGCTGTTAGCACTGTTACAGGTGCCAAGCTGGACACAGGAGGGAGGTGGTCCACCATTGCCGCCAGGAGGCGGGGCAAAATACTGCCCGGTGGGATCCGTTTTGGTCTCGGGATTGCCGCCCACATACGCATAAGGATTCTCTCCTTGCCGGTTTCCTTGCTTCTTGTCAGCCGACAAAAACACGCCCGCCACCGGATCATAGTAGCGGGAGGTATAATAATCCAGCCCCGAGACCGAGTCGCTGTACTGCCCCGTGAAGCCTTTGTTCGTATATTGGCTGAAGGCATTGCCACTGCCGGTGCGCTGGACACCATAGGGGGCGAAGAGCTGCTCTGAGAGCAGGCTGGCGCTGCCAGCGGTATTGCTGAAGACCCCCAGGATGCTGCCCAGGCCGTCCGTCAGGAAGAAGTTGGTAGAGAGCGTGCCCAGGCCGGTCAGTTCGCCAATGAGATGCCCGGCCAGGCTGTAATAGTGCGTGCTGCCGGTGAGGGTACCAGAGCCATCGTAGGTGTATTCTTCCAGGCCAAAGGGGTAGACCGTCACGCTGGTGGTTGAGCCAATGGTGGTGCGCTGCAAGGTGCGGTTGCCAGCGGCATCATAGGCATACCAGGCCTGGTTGGTGTTGGGAATCTGCCACTCCACCATCTCATCGAGCTGGTTGTAGGAAAGGGTGGCGGTCTGGTTGTTGTAGGTGCGACTGGTGGCGTTGCCCCAACTGTCGTAGCTCGTGGCGTAGCTGGCGCTGCCGGGACTCGAGCAGGTGGCCCCGAGCGGGTAGATGCCTTTGAGTTGATGCGGTGTGCTGCTTGTGCAATAGAGGTACTGCTGGTTGCTCCCGCTGCCTGCGAGTGGTCCCTGCCAGAGCTGGCCCAGGTGGGTGTAGACAAAGCTGCTGCTGTAGCTGCCACCGGGGAAGCCACTCGTGAGCGTCCCGTTGCCATAGGTGCCATTGCCCGCTGCTGGTTGGGTGCCACTGTTGCCGGCCCACAGGAGCCGGTTGCTCTGGAGGGCCGCAAAGGTATCCTCTCAGCGGGCTATGGACTATTCGGACTGGACAGACCAGTGCGGGGATTGAATGCTTTGGGTGTCTTTCTTATCCCGCCGAACTTGACCTCTCCATTTCTCACCATTGCCCATAATTGCCTGCCATCAGGTAAAATACGGGCATACCAATCATCGCCCCAGCTATCTCTTCCCAGATAGTTCTGCTGATCGGCTACCAATGCCTCTATCATCTGACGATTCTCTGGCGTATCAGGGAAAAGGATCTTCTGTACGCTCCTCATCCAATCACTCCATAAAGCCGGGTCCGCCGTCCAGCGTTCTCCAGATACCGGGTCTCGCCAGGCTAAGTCTAAGCCACTCAGTAAATTTCCGATATCCTCTGAGTTGGTAAGGTGATACCAGTTCTCAAGGAATTGCACCATCGCATCAAAGGCCTGCCTGATTGTAAGGGACTCCACCTTTTTCTACCTCCAATTATGATACCTTTATCGTGCCTTTATGCTAGCTAAGGAGTAGATGACGGAGGAACAAGACGTTGGCTAAGCGGATCCCAGGTCCAAGGGACCTCATTAATGCCTGCATTTTGGATCACATTATTCCTCACAGATACCCATACCTGCTTGCCATCCGGGAGGGTTAATGTATACACATCGTTGCCATAGCGATCTGTCCCTACATAGTTATTGAGTTCGGACGCCGTATCTATAATCAATTGGCGATTCCCCGGCGTATCCTCAACAAAATGACCTGGTTGATTACGGAAAATGTGTTGTACCTGCCCAGGATTTGTTGGTAAAGTTGGGCCACAATCGTTATGTACTACCCATTCGTCTACACCTACCACAAAGGTGTGGTCATGCGCTACCTCCAGATTGTACATTACCTCAGTTCCTGGCACAACTTTCCAGCCACTCACAACGCCTATACCGCCATCGGCTCGCAGGATGTGCATTCCTAGTTTGATCTGATTCACTGGGAGGAAGCCTTTTTCCAGCGTCAAGAAGGGGTGCTTCTGGTTGGTATGAATCACTTCGCTGATCTGGACAGAGCCGGTGGGGCTGGCTTTGCCATGTTGAATGCGTGTCTTCGTCGTGATGATGAGATCAACGAGATCGTTGTCGGTATGCACCCAGACGTGCTCGATAGGTTCCAGCTCCATCCTGTGGGTCTTGGGATTATAGGCCCATACCTGCTCGCCAATGTGCAGCTTGCCGATAGACTGCTTCCCTTGCTTGGTTGCGACTGCGGTCTGGGCCGTAAAGCTACATGCTCCTTCTACGATCTCACCATTCTGATCCAGGATACCTTCACTCTCCAATTGCTGGATGAGTTCCTCCTCTTGCTGCTGGTACTCCGCTGCCGCCTCCGCAGAAGTCACATCCAGTTCATTGAGCACGGCTTCATCTTCCTCTGGATGGGTTAGGGCATACATGGCGAGGATTGAGCCGCCAAATTCCAGCAGTTCGACTCCTCCCACAATCAAGACAGCCACGCCTGTAAAGAATTCCAGGGTCTGGTTCAAGCTCTGATTAAACATCCAATTTCGGCAGGCGGTATTCTCCTCACATAAGGTCAGCAGCACATCTCGAGGGGGAGGGCCAAAGGTGTGACTGCATCCTCCATTCAGATGGCACAGCCGTAAGGCAGTTCCTGACAAGGGTGGCGGAGATTGTGGTGGCGGTGGATTTCCATACCCCGCGCTATTGCCACTGTTGCAGGTACCCAGTTGGACACAAGAGGGCGGTGGCCCGCCATTGCCGCTGGGAGGCGGTGCAAAATACTGCCCGGTAGGATCAGTTTTGGTCTCGGGATTGCCGCCTACATATGCATACGGATTCTTCCCTTGCTGGTTCCCCTGCTTTTTGTCCGCTGACAAAAACACGCCCGCTATGGGGTCATAGTAGCGCGAAGTGTAGTAATCGAGGCCTGATACACTGTCGTTGTATTGCCCGGTAAAGCCTTTGGTGGTGTACTGGCTGAAGGCGTTGCCACTGCTGGTGCGCTGGACACCATAGGGCGCGAAGAGTTGCTCACTGAGGAGCGCCGCGCTTCCAGCCGTGTTGCTGAAGACGCCGAGCACACTACCTAAGCCGTCGGTCAGGAAGAAATTGGTGGAGAGCGTGCCAAGCCCCGTGAGTTCGCCGATGAGCCGACCGGCGAGCATGTAGTAGTGCGTGCTGCTGGTCAGCGTGCCCGAGCCATCATAGGTATACTCTTCCAGGCCAAAGGGGTAGACCGTGACACTGGTAGTGCTGCCAATGGTGGTGCGTTGCAAGGTGCGGTTGCCAGCGGCATCATAGGCATACCAGGCTTGATTGGTACTGGGAACTTGCCACTCCACCATCTCATCGAGGGGATTGTAGGAAAGCCTGGCCGTCTGGCTGTTGTAGGTGCGGCTGGTGACGTTGCCCCAGCTATCATAGCTCGTAGCGTAGCTGGCGCTGCCGGGACTCGAGCAGGTGGCGCCCAGCGGGTAGAGGCCCTTGAGTTGATGCGGCGTGCTGCTTGTGCAGTAGAGATATTGCTGGTTCGTCCCGCTGCCTGCGAGTGGTCCCTGCCAGAGCTGGCCTAGATGCGTGTACACGAAGCTGCTGCTGTAGCTGCCACCGGGGAAGCCACTTGTGAGGGTGCCACTGCCACAGGTGCCGTTGCCCGCTGCTGGTTGGGTGCCACTGTTGCCGGCCCAGACCAGGCGGTTCTGCTCATCGTAGCAGAAGTTCTGCGTCTCGCTATAGCTACCCGCCTGTCCATTGGGCTGGTTCATGGTCGTGGTGACGGTCTCGACGTTGCTGGCCGGGTCGTAGCCCTGGGCCTGGTCG
>CADDZH010000079.1 GCA_902812455.1 Chloroflexota bacterium
ATCACATGCTGGACGCGCTGGAGCAAGGGATCATCCTGGCCGAGACGCATATCTCTGCGCTGCGCCTCTCGTTCCAGGTTGTCAACAATATAAGCGGTGAGCAGTTCCCGTTGGAAAGAGAGGTCCTCGCCGGGAAAGAGCGCATCAAGCAGGAGCATCACCATTCCAACACTGGGAATCCGTTCTCCAGTTTCCCAGCTCACAATGGAGCGTTTGGGGATCGCGAGCTGCGCGGCCAGTTTCGCCTGCGTCCAGCCACGGGCAAAGCGTGCCCGTTTGAGCGCCCTGGCAAAGCGGGTTGGTGCCTCCACCTCTGGACCAGTCGCTTCCTCTGGCAAGGAGAAAAGAAAGGCCAGGGGATTATCCTGTGAGGAACGATCATCTTTCATACATCTTCCTCTGCTTTTCCAGCCACTCCACGGCTTTCGGATATTGCGCCTGGGTGAGCAGCTTATACGAGGTGACATTGAAGGTCCGGTAGAGCTGCCCGAAGACTGTTCCGAAAAAATTGCCGCCGCCAAGCTTCTTGGACATGGCGATCGCCACCTGTTTCACCAGGTCGCTGATATGCTCAGCCTGCTCTTCCGAGATCTGAGCGCGCGGGAGTAAACGTGCTTCCAGAGCAGAGAGCCGGGCATCATAAGCCGCTTTGACAGCCTTTACTTCCTCGCTCGTCTCATCTGCGCGGGAGAGTGCCTGCTGGGCCTGGTCTAATGCCATGCGCGCCACGGCGAGGCCCTCGGCATAGAGCGGATTCTGGGTTGAAAGCATCACCTCGGTCGTGGGTCCTGGCGTGGCCCCAAAGAGGCGACCCAGCACATCACCCACCTGCTCCTGGTAAAAGTCAATGCGGCTGCGTTTCTCCGGTTTCATACGCCGGGTGGAGACAACAGCCAGCCAGTAGGGGATGAGGTCAGAGCGCAAGCACCAGGTCGTGATCAGTTGCTTCCCCTGCGCCAGGGGAAACTGCCAGAGTCCTTTCGCCAGAGCCGGCTGCTCTTCGATGCGCTCCCGTTGAGCATCTGCATCCAGACCAAGCGCGCGACAGAGATGGGGCAGCGCCCCATAAACATACCCATCTTCCCCCATGACTGCTGTAATCTCCGCACCGGCAAATAGCACGGTTGCCTGCTGAACCACTTTGCCCACCCGTGCGGGCATGTTTTCCTGCTCGGCCATACGAAACCTCTCTCAAAAAAGATACACTACCTGTGTAACCAAAACCGCTTTACACCGACTATGATTACGCGATCAGTGTAACATATAGCAAGTGAAAGGGCAAGTCTTCTCCACCTCTTCTTGGGCAGCCTCTCACCTTCGTTTAAACGTCTCCCCGCGCTATCTGCAACGTTCGCTCAGCTCTGCGCTCTATTTCTTCCCAACGCCCCTTGAAAGCGCTGTAAATTTGCGCATCCAGTCCAATGTGAACCTCGTAGCAGCGCAGCCGTTCATCCAGATGGGGTACTTCCAGGCCGATTGAGGCGTAGTGTACACGAGCCTGCTCATGGAAGTCGATATGCTGGAGCGAGGAGTACCAGGGTGCCCAGTATGAGAACATCGCAATGTCGTACAGATAGTCGCCATACATCGAGCAACCCCAATCAATCACTCCGCTGACGCGACCATCTGAGACAAACACGTTATAGTTGAGCAGGTCAGCATGGATCAGGTGCCGAATGTCCGGGCAGATAACCACCAACGACGCGAGGGAGTGGAGGGCCTCTTTGAAGGGGCCATCACCCACCGGTGAGGCTGCCAGATTTGAGCGCCAGGTCTGAGTCGGGTCAAATGACCGGGGGTCGGCGGCGCTGAGCAGGAACGCTTTCCAGCTCCTTGCCGGTGCTGGGGTTCCGGTAGCAGTCGGACCGGAATCAGCGTTTAGGATGGCTTCGTATTATCAGCAGTAAATGCAGGGTTTTATCGCGAATAACAGAAGTTATCTGCATATCCGATGTTATCGATATGAGAAAAAGAGACTTACCCTACGTCCATTATATGAACACATAGTCTATATAAACACATCCGTTCAGTAGGGAGTTTCGTCATGTCGCTCATATTTACAAATCTCTCAAAGGACCTTTGGTATCGATCAGTGCATTGGAAAAGTTTGAGAATGCCGTCTTTGCGGGGCTCTCTATCAATACTGCTGTCGTGCCTGGACAGCCCATCCCTATCTCCTTGTCTTTTTCCAGTGAAAATAGGAGCCTTGACTTGGGAACAGGATGCCGTATTGCCATCTTCTTGGATCAAGACAAAATTTTTCAGATGCCTGATGACGAAACTTTCTTAGCCTATACTCCCAGCTCGTTCTGGAACGTTGACATCGGCAACGTTCAGGCATTGATCGAGCCACCTCCTCCCTATTCCTCTCTAGTCTAGGAGAGCGCCTCTATGCCCTCGGTCAACACGAACTGCGCTTGGAGATCACAACGAACGGGAAGGATAGAGGACCATATACAGATACTGCAGTACTTACAGTCGTTCCAGAAGCTGTGTCGCAGTATTGGTGGCAATGGCAAGGAGATCTCCTGCAAGGAGCTGCTTGGAAAGCAAGCTATACCCTTGCTGGCACCTGTCAGAACAAGAGCCAGTATGTGAGGATGCAGTTCACGGTAGAACTTGACGAAACCGATGGGAATGGGAATACGAAATCGTATGGGGATTTCAGCGTAGAAGTCGAGAAACAGCAATCTTCCCTACTGACATTTCCACCAATTATGCAAGATTGGCCCTGGTTAATTCAAGGTCTCTGGGCACCTGAAGATCAACCGGGGAAGGAGTTCTTCTACACGGCCAAACTCACCTTGCAGGACTCCTACGGGAACCTGTATCCGCCAGTCAACTCTTCAACATTTGAGGTGGTCGTTAACGTCTCTGATACAAAACTTGCCGAAGCGCAAGCCGCATTTGCCAGTAATGCATCTGCTATTGCTCTCGGAATTGCCTCAGCAATCCTCTGGTGGCTCGCTCCCGCGGCAGCTGCTGCCACAGTCGCTGCTACAGTCTTGGGAGAAGAAGCACTGGATCCACCAGAGCCGAGTCCACACTACTTAGAGCAAGTGGAACCTGTACCACTCACTTGGCCTGAAGAACTCTACAAGAACGACAAGCTAGTAGAATTTCGCGCATACTTCGAACTACTCGGGGAGTTATTGGGCGATCTCATAGCTCTTGGAGAAATTGAAGCTCGTCTGCTTGGGGCTCAGGCAAGGGGAAGCAAACAGGGGTTAGAACTTCAAGCGGTAAGTTATAGGCAGATCGTGCAGCAAATGGAGGGCAAAGCGCGTAGATTAGCAGAACTTGCTAAGGTGGCGATGCAATCTACAGCGATACAGCAAGAGTTCAGTTCACAGGAAATAAGGGCGTTCATTGCAAGAAGTAAACCGATCTCATCAGTGCAAATAACCAAGCGTCTGGAGCAGGAAGGCTTCGATCAGACTACTCTTAAGAGCGTAAAGGAAGTAATAACCTCTCCTAAGTTACGTGAGTTGATGTTATCGCTAGAAGGGTTCACCCGGCTGTTCCCTATGACAAGCTTATGCATGATCCAGTTAGCGAGCATTATCCAGCACGCATCTGAGAAAATCTTGCGGCAATATGAAAGGCACTAGCTTACCTGCACACTGATAGTGCATAACAAAGGCCGCAATAGAATAAGTCTCTTAAGGGTGTATCTACGAAGTCATCTCCAATCTACTGATGAGCTAATGACAGTACTGACTGTTTCATGAGGTTAGAGGACTTGCCGAATGCACTATTAGCGTTGGTTTTTGTCTAATTGCTACGGAAACCCCTAATTGCTACGCTCGCTAGCGCAGCGTTCATCGGTGTGCATCCAGATGGCGTGCACGCAGCTACAAGTCACCCTGTCTGTTTTGGTATCCAGGCACGTATCTTGGCTAGCGAGGATACGGTGCCTTTCACCGAAGAACTCTCGATCACCGTCACCAATACGAGCTGTGGGGAGACGGTGAATGGCTCCATGCTTGCCATCACAGACCGCATCCGCTGTGGCTCGTCTCCCTGGGTGGTCGATTACCGAACAAGCGATGGCCTTAAGGCGCTCACGGCGGGTGAGAGCTTCACCTGGACTGGCCGCACACTAGCTTCGAGGGCAGGCATGGCTTGTATGACAGCGACCGACACCTTGAACGCGAAGCCCAGCGAAGCATACAGCGAGAGGGAAGCCACGTTGAAAGCGTCCTGCTGGAGCCTGAGGCTCTCGATGTGATTGCGCCGGGCATACTCGATCACTCTGTCATCAAGGCCCGCCCGATCCCCTTGCTTTGCAAAGCAAGACCTGTCCACGCTAACTCCAATTAGAGCGTGGCGCTAACAGGTCTGGTCCACACGCCTTTCTCCTTGATACTGCATCCGTGGCTCAGCTCGCGCACCCGATCAGGGGCGGGCAGGCGACATCTTCCTCCTGGTAGCGAGTCAGGTCGTCGCCCTCCAGAGCAACGGCATGCGAGCACCGACGTTCGGAGTTACCATGACCGTCGGCTCACTACTGCCGACGGTCTGGCAGGCCAGACGCCAGGCGCCTTCCCAGGTCGGGGCCGCCGTCGCCCCCACGATCGCGGCCGCTTCAGCGCTCTTTGGTCCACAGAAGATGATCCGACTGGCAAGATTAAACAGGAAGGCATTCTCGTAGAAGACCGGAAAGGCATGCAGCGGATGGGCGGCATGGGCGTACCGGTACTTGAAGATGAGGTCTTCCCGATGGGCATACTCCTCCTCGTAGTCTTCCAGCTTGGATGGATCGTGTCCGAGCCTGTTGAAGAGCTGAAGGAGCTCACGATCAGCAGGCCGCCACCGCTCGTCGATCGTGCCATCACAAGGGGTGACCAGGATCGCCACACCGCCCTGCCGCAGCGGCGGTCTCTCGCCGACGTATTCGCGGATGCGAGCGTTGAGCTGCGCCAGGGACATGAGCGGATTCATGCAGGTGTCGTAGAAGATGCCATGGTAGGCCGCACCGCTTACGAACACATCGGCCTGGGCGGGAAGATCGACGATCTTCTCGCCGTCCGCGAGTTCGAACATCGGCTCCCGGATCGCCTCGCCGTCCCCTGCAAAGATCGCACAGAACTCGCCCCGGACATTCAGTGAGCCTTCTAGGTAGAAAACCTTCTTCCCCGTGGCCTGTTCGGCGTATTTGGCCCAGACTTCCTTGTGCTTCATGAAGAGCTGCTTGCGCGCTTCGGAAGCCATGGAATCCTTGTGCTCGTGGACGCGATAAGCGTGGTGAGTCATGATGCTGCGTGCACTTCCGAGGCCTACGGTGATGCCCTGACCTCCCCCCAGGTAACCGCCCCAGATCGAAGGCACCCCCGACCAGCCGCTCATGTAGATCACCAGATCCGAATCGACCAGGCAATCGTTGACCTCAACCAGGTCACCCATTTCGGTCACACCCAGCTCGACCAGGTGATCCCGATCGGTGGCGTCGTGCGGACGAATGCGGCTGCTCGCCCAACCTGTCGGCCAGAAGCGATCGACCACCTCGGGAGGCAAGATGTGGAAAGGGGACGGGTATGGTGGATTGATATCGCGACCGACCTTGGAGAGGATGAGCTCGCTGCGGGTCACCTTGGGATGCAGGCCGCCGACTATCACCATGCGAACGCTGCGCTCCTCGACGCCTGCTTCTCGCAGCTCATCGAGCACGACTGGCACGGCGTGGACTCCCACTCCCATCCAGTCGTTCATGGCGATCGTCACCTTACTGGAAGCCGTGACGAGATCAGCCAATGGTTTCATGCCGATCGGCTTCCTGATCGCGTCACGCACAGCCTGGGCAGGGTTTTCAAGTGCTCGAGGTATACGGTCGGGGTTGGGGCCTGCGACGACTATGGCGGAATCGGGAACCTCGATCTCCCAGGGAGAGCCGAGCCCATAGTCAATGCCTGAAACCTTCATGTGAATCGCCTCCTTCTACGAAGCCGGTCTTGCGTTGACCAAGGCTCAGCGTACTGGGAGCCCTGTAATGGGTCCGAGCAATACCTTCTGCGACGACGGGCAGCCTTGTTGTCCAAAGCCCGGTTGTGGTTCCCCATCCGATAACCCTTAAGATCGAGGGCTATGAACGAAAAACCGGCTTGCTCCTGGTCAGCAATTTTTCAGCAGAGCCTCATTCGCCACACATCTATCCTATCACAGCAGCAGAAAATCGGAAAGAAGAGCCTCAACAACATAGCCGGAGGCTCTTCGCTCGGAGCGTGGCCGCCAGACAAGCTAGCGCATGCGTGACGGGAATTTGCCTATCAGTTCGACAAAGCCTGTATGCCTTAGCCCGTTAAAAAGGAGGCGACTTTGCAACAGCCCTGATATCTTCTCACTGCAAAGGATTGATTTTCGACGCAAATGCGTGTATAATTGCGTGTATAATAAAGACTAACAAAAAAGACTAACAAAGATCAAGAAAGGTTGGATAAGTAAGTACAGCTTTATGCCTGAAAAACAGAGATTCTTGACGATTGCGGAGGCGGCTGAGTTTTTGCATGTCAGTGAGACCTCATTGCGGCGGTGGACGAATAGCGGTCAATTGCGGTGTTTTCGCGTGGGAGGACGAAACGAGCGACGTTTCCTGGTAGATGATTTGCTGGCGTTCATGCCAACCGCACAGGCCCGCAGGGGGGCGCAGACAGCGCACGCTGAGGATGAGACCAGCTATGAAGAGCGGCATATCTGCCTGTTCTTTGTCAACCAGGACGAGCAATGGCAAATGATGCGGCCATATCTTTTAGAGCATCTTGGCATAGGTGTGCCGGTGCTCTATATCCAGGATAGCATGTCACCGGAGCGACTCATGGAACTATTGCGCCAGGAAGGCTTGCCTGTGGACGAGTTGATTGCACGCGGGTTATTGCGCATTATTCCGCCGGAGCAGGCTTACCTGCTGACGGGAAGGTTTGATCCCCAGCGCATGCTCGCCTTTATGGAATCGCAAATCCTGGCAGCACTGGCAATGGGATACAGGCGGGTCTTTCTGACGGGTGAAATGACCTGGTCTCTTGGCGACGCGCCCGGCGCCGAAAAAATGATGGACTATGAAGCCCTGCTCAATCCACTGGTTGAGAAATATCCAGGGGTAACGATTGTTTGTCAGTATAATCTGAAGCGCTTTGATGGTCCCAGCGTACTTGATGCGCTGCTGACGCATCCGTCGGTCCACGTACCGAGCGGGCGAGTAGCGGGGTTCTACGGCTTGTGAACGGCAAGCCCATCCTAAGAAGAGAAAGGAGGAAGGCAGAACTCACACTAGCAGTTTCTTTCATTTGGTCGGTTGTAGTTGCGTAGGTTGGTCTACCATCACGAAGATGTGCTCGTAAGTTATGAAAGCTACCTTGAACAGACGGAGGCAACTATGAAAATTCGCGACCAGGAAATCTTGCTCCCCACCAGTATGGTGGGCAACTACCCTAATCCCCGCTGGTGGGACGCCCACTTCGCCCGGTTTTTCAGCGGGGATCAACTGCCGCCCGATGCTTTTGACCGGGAGGCTCTAGAAGATGTTGTTGTGACTCTGGCGCATGACCAGGAGCTGGCAGGACTGGACATTATTACTGACGCCAGGGTCCAGGGAGATGACTATGCTGTTCAGGCCCTCTATTATTACTACAAGCGCCTGGGGTATAACCTCAAAGGCGGTTACCTCGGCTTCCCTATTTACAGCCGCCTGCATGCCGCCACGCTGACTGAGGAGGTCAAGCGGCACGGTGCGATCATGGTCGAGCAGGCCAAAGCGCTCAAGAGGGCCACAAACAAGCCGACAAAGGTCCAGTACACAGGCGTCCAGGTTCTGGCTCAGGCTACCAACGACCTCCACTATAAGTCCAGTCGTGACCGGGCCATGGACATCGCCCAGGCCATCAACGAGGACGTTCTGGAAGTGGATGCACTGGGCGTCGATTTCATTCAGTTTGACGAGTTTACCTGGCCCTATGGTTTTGAGGACTGGGCCATCGAGGCGTTCAACCGGGCTGTGGAAGGCGTCAAGCACGCCAAAATCGTCGCCCACATCTGTTGGGGCAACTGGGGCGGCACTCCCGCCTACCTCCCAGACCAGACGGCGCAGCCAGGAGAGGTCTTTGATCTCACACAGCGCAAGGGGCCGACACCAGGTGACAGCACCTTTGTTATTCCGAAAGCCTACGAGGCTAAGATAGATGTGCTGAACCTGGAGATAGGAGGCCGCAGACGCGACCTGAGTGGTCTCCACATCCTCAAGCAGCATCCCTTGCCGAAACACCTGCAGTTCTGGGCCGGCGTGATCGATGTGAAGAGCACCATCACCGAAACCGCTGAGGAGGTGGCTGAGCGCATCCGGCAGATCCTGCAGTACGTACCCGCCGACCAACTCGGCCTCACCACCGACTGCGGCCTGATCCTGCTCCAGCGCTATATTGCGATTGATAAATTGCATGCACTGGCGGCCGGAACTCAACTCGTCCGTAGTGAACTGGCACGAACGCCGGCAGCGGTCGGTTAATGTATATACAGGTCTGATTTATTGCGCCGCTCCTGTCTTGAGCAATCGATGCTATGACAGGCGGGCGCGGTAAATCAGGCCTCCTACTCGGCACTTATCCGTCCGGCCATTACCTGTCCCCCGGACAAGGTGGCCGCTGCGCGGCTACCGCTGTGTGGTCAGGCCGGACACAAGGAGAAGATGTGAGATGCCTATTTTGACGCTGAAATGCCCGGAATGCGGACACATATTTCAGGGCTTGGTCCTTGAAGGAACACGTCCACCAGAAGAATGGGTTTGCTCAAAGTGCGGCAGCCGCAAGGCTGAAGTAGCCACGGATCAGAAGCCTATCGCTCATCCCTGGGAAGGGGAACACGGTGTGGGCTTGTGTCCGTGTTGTAGCTGAGGACGAAGTATGCGACTGAAAGAAAAGGTGGCCATCATCACCGGGGCGGGTTCAGGCATCGGCGAAGTGACGGCGCGGTTGTTTGCCGGCGAGGGCGCGGCGGTGCTGATCGCGGATATCAACGCGGCGGCCGCAGAAGACGTGGCTGCATCGATCAACACCCAGGGGGGACGCGCAGCCTGGGAATACGTCGATGTAACCGCTAGCGCCAGCGCCGAGAAGATGGTGCAGACAGCGCTGAGCCATTTCGGGCGGGTTGATATTCTCTTTAACAATGCTGGCATCGAGGGCTTTGGCACGGTCATTGAGACGGATGAAGCAAGCTGGGATCGCATTTTTGCGGTACATGTGCGTGGCGCGTATCTCTGCTCGAAGTATGCGGTACAGACGATGATCGATGGCGGGCGCGGCGGCGCCGTTATCAATGTCTCATCCGTGGCCGGACTCGTCGGCCTGCAGCATATGTCGGCCTATTGCGCAGCCAAAGGGGCTATTATCAGCCTGACGCGGGCGATGGCGGCGGATTTCGCTCCTTATGCTATCCGTGTCAATTGCATTGCTCCGGGGACGACCATGACTCCGCTGGGGAAACGCCTGATCGAGAACGATACACCGGAAAGACTGGCCCAGCGCCTGAGCCGTTATCCAATGGGACGTTTTGGAGAGCCAGAAGAAATAGCCCGCTCCGTGTTGTTCCTGGCCTCCGATGACAGCTCGTATGCAACAGGCATGTGCCTGGTAGTCGATGGCGGCCTGACCTGCGTCTAGCTAGGCTCGTCTCACGCCGCCACACAAGCAGGATGGGAATTATGGAACATTATCCATTGTGGATCAACGGTGAACCTTGGGACACAAGTACTCGCCTCGCAGTAACAGACAAAGCAACGGGCACTCCCTGGGCCACCGTAAGCCAGGCCGGACCTCGAGAAGTGGACGCGGCGGTCACAGCGGCCAGCCAGGCCTTCGCACATAAACGGCTGAGTGTGATGCAGCGGCACGATATTTTAATGGCTGCTGCTAGCCTGATTCACGCACAGCGCGACGAACT
The DNA here is from genome assembly GCA_902812455.1 of Chloroflexota bacterium. Next base: position 9,928 of record CADDZH010000079.1, read on the forward strand.
GGCGCTTATCATGGCCTACGAGGCAGGCAAACCGCTGCGCGAGGCGCGAGCCGAGGTCGAACGCGCGGCTGATACGTTCACCTGGTCAGCCGAAGAAGCCAGGCGTATACACGGGGAGATGGTGCCGCTGGAGGCGACTGCCGGCTCCGAGAATCGCCTGGCCTTTACCCTGCGCGTTCCCGTTGGCGTTGTGTGCGCCATCACTCCTTTTAATTTCCCGATCAACCTGGTCGCGCATAAAGTCGCCCCAGCGCTGGCAGCAGGGAATGCCGTCGTGCTCAAACCCGCCTCCTATACCCCGGTGATCGCGGTAAAGCTGTGCGCGATTCTGAAGGAAGCGGGATTGCCTCCCGGTTGGTTGAACCTGGTTGTAGGACCGGGCGACAGCGTCGGCCATGCGCTGGTGAATGATCAGCGCATCGGCTTCTATACCTTCACCGGCTCCAAAGCTGTTGGAGAAGCCCTCAAAGGGGCGGTTGGCCTGCGCCGCTGCACACTGGAGCTTGGCTCCAATGCGGCGGTGATCGTTCATGCAGACGCGGATATTGCCAGCGCTGCCACCCAGTGCGCGCTTAAAGGCTTCTCCTACGCGGGCCAGGTATGCCTCTCGGTGCAGCGCATCCTCGTTCATCAGGTTGTGGCTCAGCCTTTTATGGCAAAGCTGGTCGAGGTAGCGCAGGGCCTGCGTGTCGGTGATCCTAAAGACGAGCGTAACGACATCGGGCCAATGATCAGCGAAGGCGAAGCGAGGCGGGCTGAGTCGTGGATACAGGAGGCGGTGGCAGGCGGCGCTCAGTTGCTCACTGGCGGGCAGCGCAGCGGCCCGTTTGTAACTCCGGCGGTGCTGGCGAATGTGCAGCCATCCATGCGCGTGGTTTGCCAGGAAACATTTGCCCCCATCGTTGTAATTCGGACCTATGAGACATTTGACGAAGCTTTGCAGATGGCTAACGACAGCGAATTCGGTCTGCAGGCCGGTGTGTTCACAAGCTCGCTGGCAGCGGCTCTAGAGGCCGCCAGAGGCCTGCAGGTTGGCGGCGTGATGATTAACGATACCTCGTTCTATCGCGCCGGGCAGATGCCTTATGGCGGGGTCAAGCACAGTGGCATGGGCAGAGAGGGACCGCGTTACGCCATTGAAGAAATGACGGATATGCGCCTGGTTGTGTTTAATCCACAGCCCTAAACATACAAGACATTGTAGTGCGTTCTCGATAGGATTCAAGCGGGTAGAAGCGAAAGAGTGTTGAAAGAGGCCACAAACAATGCGCTTTGCCAATAAAATAGCCCTGGTGACCGGCGCCGGCTCCGGTATCGGGCGCGGCATTGCTCGCCGCTTTGCTGCTGAAGGCGCTTCCCTGGTGCTCAGCGATATGGCCGAGGCCGGGCTGCGTGAAACGATAGCCTTGATCACAGAAGCGGCTGGGCGGGTTATTCCTGTTGTGGGTGATGTCGCGCTGCGGACAGACGCAGAACGCATGGTAGAAGCGGCTGTTACCGCCTGGGGCAGGCTGGATATCGTTGTCAACAATGCAGGAATAAGCGGCTCGCGCCAGGCCACGCTTGCGCACCTCACACCGGACGAAGAGTGGGAACGGGTAATGGCGGTCAACGTAGGAGGCGTCTTCCGCGTTGCCAGCGCGGCTATCCGGCAGATGCTGACCCAGGGGCAGGGCACCATTATCAATATCGCGTCGGCCGCCGGGTTCGTGCCGTTTCCGGCGCGAGCAGTATATAACGCCTCAAAAGGGGCCGTGATCTCGTTCACACGAGCGCTGGCGGTCGATTATGCGCCAGATCATATCCGGGTCAATGCGATCTGCCCAGGCATGGTGGAAACGAACATGACGCGCTGGCGGCTGGAGATCCCGGAACTGCGCCAGCAGGTGCTGGATATGACGCCTTGGGGGCGCATCGGCACCCCGGAAGATATCGCGGCAGCGGCCGTTTATCTGGCTTCTGACGAGGCCGATTTTGTCACCGGGCACATGCTGGTCATTGATGGCGGCTGGATCATCAAATGATGCGGACAAGCGCCGGGCGAGGGCAGAGAAGGAGGAGTGAGATATGCCGATCTTCCCTGGAGATGATAAAAGAATTTCGCTGGCCGAAGCTGCATCTATGGTGCAGGATGGGATGACGCTGGCCATTGGCGGCGGCCTGGCATGGCGGGAACCAATGGCCTTCCTGCGTGAACTCATCCGACAGGGGCGGTGCAACCTGCGCGTGATAGGAACGGCGCACGGTGTCGATATCGACATGCTGTGCGGCGCGGGCGCCATTGGCGTGGTGGAGGAATCATACGTTGGCTTCGAGACCGATTTCGGGATGGCGCCAAACTTTCGCCGCGCCTGCCAAAGCGGGCAGGTGCAAGTACATGATACCTGCTGCCATACCATTCTCCAGCAGTTGCGCGCCGCCGAATTCGGCGTTCCTTTCTTACCGGTTAGAAGCGTGCAGGGCACTGATTTTTTGCAACTGCACCCCGAATACAAGACTATGACCTGCCCGTTCACGGGATTGCCGCTGGTCCTGGTTCCGGCACTTGCGCCTGATGTCGCCATCGTCCATGCTCATTATGCAGATGCGCAGGGCAACTTGAAAATTTTCCCGCCGCTAGTTGCGGACCTCTTTTTCATTCGCGCCTCCCAGCACGTCATTGCCACGGTTGAAAAACTCGTGACAACAGAAGAACTGCGGGCCATGGAGCCGAACGTACCCTATTTCTGGGTAGAGGCGGTCGTCGAGGTGCCCTATGGAGCGCATCCCACCTCGTGCTATCCCTTCTATGCCTATGACCGCGAGCACTTAGCGGAATATCAGCGTGCAGCAGAGGCCGGGCCGGAGGCGTTTGCCGGCGACTATCTTGCCAGGTACGTGTTCGCCAGTCACGACGACTATCTCACGCGCATTGGCGGGAAGGCAAAACGCCAGCTCCTCGAAAGCTGGCGAGAGGGAGACGATGCCTGGCGCAGGCTCTTTACGGCGCCGGAGGGGGCTATCGCATGAGCGCTACAACGACTACCTATGCCACGCTTGCCGAGGTGATGATCTACCAGCTGGCACGCACGATCAAAGATGGCGAACTGGTCTTTCACGGCTATGCTTCGCCGGTGCCGACGCTGGCGATGCTCTTAGCCAAGCGTACGCATGCGCGGCACATGATTCATGTCGAGGGAGCTACCTATAGTATCAACCCGGAGCCACCGTTTTTGCCGCCCACTTCAAATGATTGGGTGCTGGAACGCGGCTCCGTGATGGCCTTGGGGATCAGCGATCTGTTTGATATCGCGGCGCGCGGTGATATGGGGCGTATGTTTCTCTCCGGGGTGCAGATCGACCGCTACGGCAACCTGAACGTGACAGCGATAGGTGACCCTCGTTCCCCCAAGGTCAAGCTGCCGGGGAGCGGCGGCGGCTGCAATCTTTCTGCCGACGTGCAACATCTCACCATCTGGACCACCGGGCATCGCGCACCGAAAAACAAGGCGGGGAAACGGCTCTTCCGCTTTGTAGAGCATATTGATTTTGTCTCCTCTGTCGGTCATGTCACACGCGATGGCGTTCCGCGCACAGCGCTAGGCCTGCGCGGAGGAGGGCCGGAGTGGATCGTGACCGAACTGGGGGCCTTCGACTTTGACCCGCTAACACATGTCCTGCGCCTGCGTGCCCTCTACCCGGACACACGTGTGCAGGACGTACTGGACAATACCGAATTTGAGCCGGTGATTGCGCCGGATGTGGGCATTGTGCCGCTGCCCAAACCTGAACATCTTGAAATCATCCGGCGCTTCGATCCGCTATGCACGCACATGCGTGAATTCAGATCGTCTGACGTGTCCCGGCGCTTCGATCTCCCGGACAGTCACTAGCAGGAGGTTTTTTTACGTGGATATCACCCTGACTCCAACAACCAACAGGCAGTGGTTTGGTCTGGTGGAAGAGTATTTACAGAAAAGTGAGCCAATCATCAATGTTCACCGCGATGACTCTAGAAAGTTCGATGCCATTTTCATCGGCGGCGGCGCGGGCGGGCGCTTCGGCTCAAGCTACTTGCGTGCAATGGGTGGACGTCAACTCATCATTGATCGCTGGCCGTTCCTGGGCGGCAGTTGCCCTCACCAAGCGTGTGTGCCGCACCATCTGTTTTCTGAAGCGGCTCGCGAACTCGACCTGATGCGCTGGTTCTCCGGCAAACTCTGGTTCCCCGACGCCACCAACCTGCGTGCCTCGATTCTCGAGGTAGTTAACCTTTTCAAGGCTGGGAGATCAACCGCGCACGCCTTCATGAATTGGCAGTCTAAAGAGCAGCTTGACATCGAGTACATCCTGAACGCTGAGGCGACCGTCATTGACGACCACACGGTAGAAGCAGCGGGAGAGCGTTTCCAGGCGGATAATCTCGTGCTGGGAATTGGCGCTGCGCCTGAGCGGCCGGCTATTCCCGGTATGAACCTGCATGGCATCTATGACTTCGCGGCCTTCATCGAGGAATTGGACTTCGAGCCGCAGCGCTGTGTCGTCATCGGCGGGTCGAAGACGGGCATCGAGTACGGTTCGTTCTTTCAGGCGGCTGGCTGCCCGACAACGATTGTTGCCCGCAAGCCGCTCATGCGCACATCCAGCCTGCATCATGTTGACGAAGACTTACGCTCATATGTCATCGATGGAATGCGCAAACGCGGCATCCAGATCATCGAGGGGAGCGAACCGGTTGAGATCAAGGGCGACGGGGATGGCAATGTTCAGGCTGTGATCATCCGCGACATGCGCACCGGCGCTGAGCAGACGCTGCCATGTGACTTCGTCTTCCTGGCGACGGGCGAACGCCCCCGCTCGGAACATTTCCAGAAAATTCTGGGCGTCGCTGTGGGCGAGAAGGGCGAAATTCTTGTCGATAAGCATATGCGGACCAACGTTCCCCACGTCTACGCGATCGGCGACCTGATCGGCCCCCCAATGGAGATGTTCAAGGCCCGCAAAGGCGGGGTGACAGCCGCGCGCAATATTATGGGTGATCCGTATGAGTTCGACTGGACAGATTACCCCGACTTCCTACATTCGACGTACGAGATAAGCTGGGTGGGCCTCTCGGAAGAGGAGGCCAGGCAGCGCTACAGGCACGTGACCATCATCCAGATGCCGCCCAAGGGAGTGCCATACGAGGATATTCCGCTCCCCTGCGCAGAGGGTACCATGCTCTATGCCTTTATGTACCCGGAGCTTTCCGGTTTCCAGAAGGCGGTCATTGACAGCGATACGCGGCGCCTGCTCGGCTTCCATCATGTTGGTTTCGGAGCCAAGGACGCCTTCCAGTATCTCGATCACCTGCTGCGACGGCCAGAAGGCATGACCATCGACGAGCTGGGCAGCATGAACGAGCTGTTCCTCAATCCAGAGCATTTTATCCAGCTCTGCCGCCTGCGTGCAGGTTCACCAGATCTGCGTGACCTGTAGTCATTCGCCTCTGTAGGCCAGAAGGCGAGCTGCGGGGGTATAAAGAAGTCCTGTGCTTGCCGTCGATGCTTCCGCATCGACGCAGAGCTGAAAAAGAAGGAGGGTAGGTATGTTACAAACCTCAAAGCCGTCCACCTGGCGGTCGGTACAGAACCTGGTTCCGCTGCCATATCGCCGTGTCAGTGTGCAGCCTTATCATGGGCCGATGACGGAAGAGGCGATCACCACCCTGCTCTTGAGCCGCGAAGCCTATCGCCGCACCGATTTCATCGTGCTGCGCGGGGAAAACGAGCAGACCGCTGTCGTCAGTATCACACGCGCGGAAAGCGAGCCGCTCTTTTCTCCCATCACGTCCGTGGAAGTGCTGGCATTTCCGGAGACGTGTGCGTTCGTCAAGCGCGAGGAGGTTGATACCTCCAACCGTTCCGCGCTGGCAGAGGTGGCGCACGAACTCGGTATTGGCCCGCAGGGAACGGTGGTTGTCCAGGGCCTCTACGATCACGTCAATTTCATTTACCATCCCAACCCGCTGGTCGTGCACGTGGTTGAAGTCGCCCCGCCGGAGCCGCCCAAATTATACGGCCTGGCAAAGCAGGTGTTGAGCTATGCCGACCTGCCGCCCATGCGGCTCGAATTAGAACGTATCGAGGTGCGCGACCTGGCCGAACAAGTCCGTCCCGCCGCCTACCTTGTGCCCTGCCGCTCCGGCGGCTTAGACGAGCTGCCCGCGGAGGTGTACTTCCTGGACGAGCACCCAGCGCGGCATGACTGGGTCATGATCGGCTGCGAGCGCAGTCTGCAATTCCACCGCCACTTTTACGGAGAGGAACCGCCGCGCGTTGAGATGTGCCCGCGGCGTATAGCCGGTCAGCGCGGCGAGCCGACGCTGGTCAAATGTTGCCTGCTGGAGACGCATATCGAACAAGATCAGCAGGTGATGGTTGTGCCCTGGGGAGCAGACCTGGCGATGGTCGAGGCCGCGCTGCGTAAACTATCAGAGAAGATGCCTTTGCGCTCTGCCAAGGGTGAAGCAGTAGACGCGGAGCAGCAGGACAGAGCAGAATAGAAGGAGATGCACTATGCGTGAACTGGCTTGGGCCCATGTCGTTGATGGGCTGCTTAGCGGGCGCACACAGCCGCCGCGCAAGAATGGAATAACCATGGTCATCGACAAAGGACATGGCCCCGCCGCAACCGCCGATATGCTTGAGATGTGCGGCGATGTGATTGACCACTGGAAATGCACCTTCGGTACCTCGGCTTTCGTCCCCGCGGATGTCCTGCGCCACAAACTGCTGCTATTGACGGCGCATGGTATTCTCACCTATCCCGGGGGGACGCTGCTCGAAGTCGCTATCGTGCAGGGTAGCTGCCGCGTCTTCATGCAGCATGCGCATAAGCTGGGGTTCAGCGCGGTAGAGATCTCGGATGGCACGATCCCATTGCCGCCGCACCGCAGGCGCAACGTGATCCGCTGCGCCCTCGATCACGGGCTAATAGCGATTACCGAGGTGGGGAAGAAAGATCCTGCGCGGCAGCCGTCAGCTGTTGAACTGGCGGAACAGGCGCTGCAGGACCTCGATTGGGGCGCGGTTTACGTCACCGTCGAGTCACGTGAATCGGGCAAGGGCATCGGCATCTATGATGAACATGGAGCGGTACGCGCCGAAGCGCTAGCAGCCATATGCGAACGCATGGGAGCTCAGGCTGAGCGTCTGATCTGGGAAGCGCCGCTCAAGAATCAGCAGGCGTACCTGATCCAGCAATTCGGCCCGAACGTCAACCTGGGAAACATCCCGTCAGGCGAAGTGCTGGCGCTTGAGGCACTGCGCACCGGCTTGCGCTTCGAGACATTCTCTCGCATTGCTGAAGAACTGGAGCGCCAGGGCAAGTGGAACCCGGAGTTGATCGAGGAGACTTCGGCGGCCGAACGCTCACCGATGAGCACGCCCCCAGGCAGAGAATAGATAGAAGGGAATACGCCCATGGCACACTCCGATGGCTCATCTCCCCTGGAGAGCCAATCCATGACGCCTACTCAATCCTCGTCCGTTCTGGGTGTAGGCAGCAGGCTGGCGGCAGGTCCGGCTGAAGTGCTGGTAAAGACGGCGTTCGCACGCGAACTGGCAGATCAACAGGCGCTCTTTACGGGTATGAGCCTGGCAGACCTTGCATACACGGTCATGCTGATCGAGTCAAGGGTAATACCGCCGACTGAGGGTGCCTCGCTTCTGTCGGCCCTGCTTGCCCTGCATACGTCCCCTGCCGAGTTCACGCCGAAAGCTGAACTGGGCGATCTCTATACCAATCGTGAAGCCTGGTTAGCGGCGCATACTCCTGCCGTCGGCTGGCTTGGTGCCGGGCGTGCACGGCGGGAGGCAACCACTACCGGCTATCGCATCCTCGTGCGCTCGTCTCTCCTCACCTTTGCCGATGCTTTAATTGGGGCCGGTAACGCACTCGTTGAGCGAGCAGAAGAACATCGCGCCTCGCTCATGGCCGACTATACCTATCTGCAGCCTGCACAGCCAACGACTTTCGGGCACTACCTGCTGGGATTCGCCTACCCGCTCCTGCGCGACCTCGAGCGCCTGCGGGCGCTCTACGGCCGTGCCAATCTCAGCCCTGCCGGCTGCGGCAGCGTCAACGGCTCACGCATACCGCAGGATCGTTGGAGGCTCGCCGAGCTGCTCGGGTTCGACGGGCTGGCCCACCACGCGCGTGATGCCATGTGGCAGCCCGATGGCTCCAGCGAGACGCTGTCCACCATTGTGATGGCGCTCGTCAACCTGGATCGGCTGGCGGAAGACCTGCAAATCTTCGCCACCGCCGAATTTGCACTGGTAGAACTGGCCGATAGGCATTCACGGGCCAGCGTCATCATGCCACAGAAAAAGAACCCGTACGCGCTCAACTATATACGCGGGGCAACGAATGAAGTGAGCGGTACGCTGACAACCATAATCGCGCTGGGGCGTACCCCTTCGGGACAGGTTGACAACCGCGTGTTTGCCTATGGAGACGTGCCGCGTGCCCTGGAACTGGCCAGCGGTGCCACGAGCCTGATGGCGGATGTACTCAAAGGGCTGCATTTCAACACATCCCTGGCCGAGGTACGGCTGGCCGATGGGTTCGCTACCGCCACCGATCTGGCAGAGACAATCACCCTTGAAACCGGGCTGGATTTTCGCACGGCACATCGCATTGTCGGACGCCTGGTACGCGAGGCGGCACAGGTCAGCCGCCCCCTGCGGGAACTTAGCGGCGAAGACCTGGACGCGGCTGCACAGGCCATCATCCAGCGCCCACTGTATCTCTCAAGCGAAGCATTGGCGCAGGCACTGAACCCTGCAACCGCAGTTGCTGCACGCCAGGGCACAGGCGGAGCGGCGCCGGAGCCTTTTGCAGCTATGGTGAGTGAGTGCCGCGCGACACTCTCGGCGCATGCAGCCTGGCAGCAAGAGATGGCAGCGCGTATCAGGAGGGCTGAAGAGGCTCTGCTGCACCGTGCACACGAACTAGCTGGAGATGGAGAGACTATATGCCAGTCCACATGATCGATTCACTGATTTACCAGAACTCCTGGGGCACGCCTGAAATGCGTGCCATCTTTGATGATGTACCTCGGACACGCTCGTGGCTGGAAATCCTGGCAGTGCTGGCAGAGACACAGGGCGAGTTTGGCCTCATTCCCCAGGATGCGGCGCGGGAGGTAGCCACGATCTGCCGCAGCGTTGAACTCGATACAGCTTTCTTTGAAGAAGTACGCGCAAGCTTTGAAGCAACCAACCATTCTACGCTTGGCCTGATCCGCGCACTCCAGCGGCGCTGCCCTGGCGATAGCGGAGAGTGGGTCTATTACGGGGCAACGGTGCAGGATATCACCGACACCTGGACCGCACTGGCGCTGCGACAGGTGCGCGAGATTGTGCAACGAGAACTGAAGGAAATCGAGGCGAATCTGGCCCGGTTGGCGGCCGAGCAGCGTGACACCGTCATGGGAGGGCGCACACATGGACAACTCGGCCTGCCCATCACCTTCGGCTTCAAGGCTGCTGGATGGGCTATGGAAGTGCAGCGGCACCGCCGGCGGCTGGCTGAACTGGCACCGCGCATGGATGTCGGGCAGCTGGCAGGCGGCGTCGGCAGCCTCTCATCGCTTGGCCCGCGGGCGCTAGAACTGCAAAAGCGTTTCCTGGCAAGGCTGGAGTTGGGCGCGCCGGCCATTTCATGGACAACTGCCCGCGATGGGCTTGCCGAGTGGTTCAATGTCCTGGCCCTGATCGCTGCCACCGGCGATAAGATCGGTCAGGAAATCTACAATTTGCAGCGCCCGGAGATCGGCGAGGTGAGCGAGGGATTTGTGGCAGGTACGGTTGGCAGTATCACCATGCCGCATAAACGCAATCCTGAAATTGCCGAACACCTGGGCACGCTTGCCCGCGTTGTCCGTCATAATGCGGCGATGCAGGCGGAAAGCCTGGTACACGATCATGAACGTGATGGGCGCTCCTGGAAAGCCGAATGGGCGAGCGTAGCCGAAACCTGTCTGGCGACCGGCAAACTCCTCTCGCTGCTGCGCACACTCACAGCGAACCTGGTGGTGCATCCCGAGCGCATGCTGGCCAATCTGGAGGCAACGGGCGGCTTCGTGCTCTCTGAGGCGGTCATGCTGGCCCTGGCAGCACACATCGGCAAACAGAGCGCCCACACCCTCGTCTATGAAACGGCAATAGCCGCGCATGCTCAAGGACGTGGACTCAAGGAAGCCATCCTGGATAATCCACAGATTTGCGCTCATCTTTCACGTGAGGAAATCGAAGCGCTCTTCGATTACAAACAGCATACCGGTCAGTGCGGGGCGATGGTCGATCAGGTCCTCGTAGAGCTGAGGAACGGCGATGAACTCAAGTGAACTGGATAAACTGGGCCTCTCGACAATGCCGCGTGTCCGCCTGGCATGCTTGCCAACACCGTTGATGGAAGCCCAAAGGCTGGCGGCGAAAATTGGTGGCCCGAGACTGTGGATCAAGCGCGACGATCTGACAGGCTTCGGATTCGGTGGGAATAAGATACGAGGACTGGAGTTCCTGCTGGCAGATGCCCTGGCGCAGGGAGCTGATACCCTTGTCACGGGCGCGGGGCCACAATCGAACTATGTGCGTGCAACGGCCGGGGCGGCCACCCACGCAGGTCTGGCGATGGTGGCAATCTACTCCGGCACACGACCACTGAAAGTTGAGGGCAATTATCGCTTGACTTGCCTGCTAGGTGCGGAGGTACGCTTTACCGGCAGTCCAGATCGGGCTTCGGTGGACGGAGCGATTGAAGCGACAGCACGGGAATTACTTTCGGTTGGGCGACGACCCTATGCTATCCCACGCGGAGGAGCCTGTGTCCTCGGCACACTTGGCTATGTCCAGGCCGCATATGAACTGGCCGAACAATGTGCTGCTCAGCGTATCGTGCCGGATGCTCTAGTGCTGGCAACCGGTTCCTGTGGCACTCAGGCCGGGTTACTGGCCGGTATGCGGGCGCTAGGACTGCCGTGGCGGATTGAGGGCTTTACCGTCAGCAGACCGGCGGAGGAAGCGCAGAGGCGAGTATATGCCTTCGCACAAGCTGCGCTGAGCCGATTGGGGGTGGCCCAGATCATCTCTCCGCAAGACGTGATTGTTCACGGCGGATTCCTTGGTCCTGGCTATGGTGTACCGACAGCGGAAGGTGCCGCAGCTATCCGATTGGCCGCACGCTGCGAGGGCATCTTCCTCGATCCGACATACACAGGAAAGGCATTAGCCGGGTTAATGGCACACAGCCGCGCCGGGCGCTTCCGGCGCGATGAGACAGTTGTGTTCTTGCATACCGGCGGCGAACCGGCATTGTTCGTTGGAGAAGGGAGCTGGCTCAATGACTAATTGGGGCGAGGCCGCATTCAACCCAAGAAGCGTAGCGCTCATAGGCGCTTCAGCGAAGTCGGGCAAGCTGGGATACATCCTTATGCGAAACCTGCTCGAGGGTTATCCTGGTGCCCTCTTTCCGATCAATCCGGCAGAAGCAGAGATCATGGGCTACCGGGCATATGCACGTCTGCAGGATGTGCCTGATCCAGTAGACCTGGCGGTGATTGCTCTCCCACCAGATGCCTGCCCTGGGGCAGTGCGCGACTGCACTGAAGTAGGCGTGCGCGTCGCACTGGTCCTGAGTGGCGGATTTGCCGAAGTCGGACCGGAGGGCCGTGCCCTCCAGGAGGCAATGGTCGAGGCAGCCAGGGGCGTACGCGTGATCGGGCCAAACTGCTTTGGACTGTATAACTGCAACCTCGGCCTGAACGCCTCCATGGGCCTCGGTTTGCCACCCAAGGGAGGCCACATCTCGCTCGTCACGCAAAGTGGCGCTTACGGCATGGCGATCTTCGGCCTGGCGCAAGAACGCCGCCTGCGCTTCGCCAAAATCCTCTCACACGGCAATAAAGCGGATCTAACCGACCACGAGATCCTAGACTATTTTGCACACGACGATGAGACCCAGGTTCTCTGCCTGTTCCTGGAATCTGTGAGTGATGGGCGAGCCTTTTACGAGGCGCTAGAACGGGCAGCCCGACGCAAGCCTGTCGTTATCGCCAAAACCGGGCGCTCGACTGCTGGCCGGCGTGCTGCGGCGTCACACACTGCCGCATTGACTGGCGACGTGACTGCATTCATCACCGCAGTGCGCCAAGCGGGAGCCATACTGGCGGAGAGCGGGCTGGAGATGGTAGATATTGCCGAGGGGCTGAGCCGCCAACCCCTGCCGCCAGGTCACCGCGTTGGCATCATCACCAACTCGGGGGGTACAGGCGTCGAACTGGCCGATCTCTGCGAGCGATGCGGGCTGAGCGTACCTGAGCTGCCAGAGGCAACCCAGGCACGCATCTCTCCATTGATTCCAGCCTACGCAAGCCCACGTAACCCGGTGGATGTGACCCCCCTGTGGGCTCGCTTTCCAACAATGTACGGCGGCAGCATCGAAGCCCTGTACGAGTGCAGCGAGGTGGACATTATCATGCCCATCCTTTTGCAACGCTCGGCTTTGATGCGTGAGAACGTTGAGGCGGTGCGCGACGCAGTTCTCCGCTGTCAGCAGGAGCGGGGGATTGCCAAACCCACCTACGTCTGTTGGGTGGCCGGACGCGAAAGCACTGAAAACCGGGCAATCCTGCAGGAAGCGAGCCTTCCGGTCTACGATTGGCCAGAGCGCACAGCACGTGCGGCAGCCGCAATTGCGGCCTATGCCAGGGGTCGTCGCAACAACACGATGCGGCACACGGTTCTGGAATCACCACCAGCAGGAGCACGGGAACAAGCTGCCGCAATCATTGCCACTGTACGCGCACAGGGACGCACACTGCTCCTTGAAAGTGAGGTCAAGGCGCTCATGGCAGCCTATGGCGCAAGCATACCTCGTGAGACATTGTGTACGAGCCGAACTGCAGCCCAGACAGCAGCACAAGAACTCGGCAGACCATGCGTGCTGAAAATTGTTTCACCGGACATTAGCCACAAATCGGATGTCGGCGGCGTGCGTATCGGCGTACCGCCAACAGAAGTCGACGCAGCCTTTGAGGAAATGCTGGCGACAGTGCGCATAGTACAGCCGAATGCCCACCTGCTGGGCATAAGCGTCCAGGAACGGGTGCGTGGCCAGGAGGTGATTATCGGTGGGCTGCGCGATTGCGAGTTTGGGCCGCTCGTGATGTTCGGCCTGGGAGGTGTGTTTGTCGAAATATTGCGCGATAGCGCCTACCGGCTGATACCTACCACTACCGACGAACTGCGTGCGATGATTCGCGAAGTGCGAGGTTACCCTCTGCTCGTTGGTGTACGCAGGCAACCCGGTGCCGACCTGGAAGCCATTACGCGCACCCTGCAGGCAGCAGCATGGCTGCTCGCTGCCTTTCCTGAAATTGTCGAACTCGACCTGAATCCCGTTTTTGCTGGGCCAGAGGGAGCCGTCGTCGCCGACGGGCGGGCAGTATTGGCCGGAGAAGCGGGGGAGAAGGGCTAGCAGAGCACCCGTAAGTGAGCTTCCTCTCCCTGGTAAAGGCCGCACCACATGACAGCAGGGAGATCGGGAAGCAAGGAGAAAAGGAAAACGCCATGGCGAATGACATGACCGTGCGAGCAAGGTTAGAAACAGGGATGCGTTTTGATGTCGAGACGGGTTCGGGGCACCACATTTTGCTTGACGCGGCTGAACATAACGGGGGGGAGAACGCGGGACCTCAACCGATGGAGATGCTCCTGGTGGGTCTGGCAAGCTGCGCCGCGATGGACATCCTTTCGATCCTGCGTAAGAAGCGCCAGGACATCACTGCCTACGAAGTACGTGTCTGGGGTGGGCGTACCGAGGAATACCCCAGGGTGTTTGTGGAGATCACCCTCGAGCACATCTTTACTGGCCACAATATTCATCCACAAGCGGTGGAACGTGCCATTCAACTGACCGAGGAACGCTACTGTGGGGCAAGCGCAATGCTTGGCAAAACGGCCCGCATAAGTCATACCTTTCGCATACTTAAGGAGGGAGAGAGGCCTTAATATAACAAACCTAGGAATGAGCAAAGCAGAGTAAAATTCGGCAATATCTACCATTATCTCTGAGAATATTCCGCCTTTCTCCCCTTGGGCTCCTTTTGAGGAGGAAGCTCGTGCAGAAAGACCATCGTGTCAGCTTACACCACATATTACTTGAGAGAAACTGGCAGTAACTGCAAGTGCTCCTTTCAGCACATCGAGGAAAGGAGCGCGCGCTGCCTATCAAGCAGCACAGAAGCATCTCCAAAATTATCAGAACAGGCATTCCCAGGAGTTCAACTCTCCAGCTCCTCACCGATGCATTTCCATCTGCTCCCCACGCCCCATACCCCGTCGTCCACTGGATGTCAGCCTCACGAGTGGCATCGAGGGCGCGGAAGAGCGCGGGCAACACGGCTTGCCAACGATGCGCTCGGAGATAGTGTAATAGTCATGGAAGGCTCTCCCAATCTCCATGACAGCTGGGAGAGGAAGCGCCGGGGAGGCGAAAGAGGTGGCTCTACGGTCCTTTTCGAAGTCGTCCTTGTTCGCAGCAAAGCAAATGATGTAGTCATGGCCCCTTTGGCGAAAGGCGTATGCGCGAGACCACTCTCCCTGACCCGCCAGGGCCAGCTCGCTCACTCCATCCGGGAACCGTGCCTGCAAAAACTCAGCAACCTGCTGATTGGTCGGGAGGCGGAAATTGTCCGGCTGCAATGGATGATTGAGT
>CADDZH010000080.1 GCA_902812455.1 Chloroflexota bacterium
GCTCACCCTTCATTCGAAGCGTGTAAACTGCCTTGTAGAGGCACTTCATAAGAAGCGGGCGGTGAATCTGTGAGTTCCTGCCTTCCAAGCAGGCTGTCGCGGGTTCGAGTCCCGTCTCCCGCTCCACGCCAGCAATCGTCTCTTTGCCAGCCGATGAGAAGCCGCTTGAAGACAAGCAAGCGCTGACAGAGGAAGCAAGGAGACAAAGGAGCACATATTCATGGTAGACGAGCTACGTCACGCCTTTGAATTGGCCCAGCAACAGCCCGAAGAGATGCAGCGCTATCTGGCCGAACTGATCACGCACGAACTGTCCAGCGAGGAAGTAGCCGTTACTCCCGAACTAGCTACCGAACTCGCCACGGCGCAGGCAGAAATTGCCGCAGGTGAAGTGCGCGACTATGAAGCCTATTGGCGTGAACGCCGCAAGCGCAAGCAGCACTAGTGCCGTACCGTGTTCTCATTCCCAGACAGGTAGAAAAGCAGCTCGCTGCCTTACCACAACAGATAACAAGGCGAGTGGAGCAGCATATAGAGGCGCTGCCTGCTGACCCGCGTCCTTTTGGGGTCAAGAAGCCCAAAGGGTATACAGTTACTTACCGCGTGCGAGTGGAAAGCTACTGGATTATCTATCGCATTGACGACCGTGCGCAAACCGTCACCCTCCTCACTATCGACAACCGCAAAGATGTGTATCGCTAAATGACCTCGTGCCCATTTTCCGCAAACGGAATGCCGATCAAGTGCTGGCCGGAATCACCGCTGAGGGGCGGTGTCTGTTCGATCTGTTCTGCCATCTTGGCTGTCTTCTCCCTCCTTTGTTGTAGTCAGTATAGCAGAGGCCGATGAGATCTGCCAGCAGGCATTCCCTTAGGCGAGAAGCGCCTCTAACCAATCGGCAAGCTCGACGAGTTTGAGCTGGCGGGGATGCTCCAAGCGGTCAAAAGGGTCGCTCACGACGATCTGGCGCAGCTCTGCATCTGTGTAGACATCGCTGAACATGCCGTAGAGCAGGTCGAGGAAGCGCTCCAGGTCATCGTGGGTGTAACCGGCCGGGCATGATCCGAAGGTTTTGAGCAGCCGTTTGCGCCTGGTTGGTGTAAGCCCTTGTGCTCTTCCCATTGCATATCACGCTCGCCAACGACTGTGAAACCAGGAAGCAACAGGCCAACCTGTGCAGAGGTATGAGAACTCCAGCCAGAACCTCTCTTTGCAAGCCTCAACGAGACATCGTATTCGCTTCAGGTTGATCGCTCTTGCTTCCATCGGTCTGCCATAGACAGTCCAACCTCGAGAAACCAGGACAGACGGCTGGCTTCTAGAACAAGTGTACAATATGCTCTTCTCATTTTTCTCGCTTTAGTGGCCGATTTTCTGGGTGACTTCGACCGAGTTTTTGCGTCACATGTATCCTTTTTTTCTCCAACTTTCCCCTCAGCAACAGATCGCATGACACCTCTCTCCCCACAGAGCACTGTTTCCTTGTGAGCCAACCTCAATCTCATTCTCTCCAGCAAGATGGCCCTCAGGCATTCACCATCCGTTTCAAACTGTGCTTCAGGTGTCCAGGTAGGGGAAATATCAAGGCTTCGCTGGGCATCTTCCGCAAGGGTGAAGGTTGCCCCCCACAGATTACGCGCAAGCGTCTCCATTGCCCTGAGATGTGTGCCCAGATAGGCCACACGCCTTGGAGCAAATCCTTGTGCAGCAAGCGCGTCGGAGAGCTTCATGGCTTGTCGCACCAGATCGGCAGGCGCCATCTCTGGTTCAGCTTCTACGAGCTCCCGCCAGGTTTCAGGCCCCAGTAGTCTTCCACGAAGGGACTTCCATAGGCGCTCTCAACGGCCCTGCGCAAGCGAAATGCCAGGAAGATATACTCCTGAAGCCATCTTTCGCTCATACTCACTCAACGCTTCTTTCCTTTGTCAGAGTGTTTCCACTTCGGACTGCGTTTGACCCACCACTAGCAACTCGTGTTGGGGCAGTGGCAAGCGGATAGAGCCTTTTTCGTTCTCTAGTTTACCGTCTTCCGATCAGGGTTGCTCTTCTTGCGCTCTTCCATGACAGCATGTTATGTCGTAACTATAAGATAAATCGCGAGCAGAACGCCGATGAGTGTAGCTATGGCAGTCAAAACAACGGGGAAAAGGATACCTGGGTGGTAGCGCTCTCTCTCGAGAGCAGCCCGCCCCTGGAGAAAATTGAAGAGTGCGACAATCAACAGGATAAGACCTAACAGCGTCACCGTGATGCCTAACCATTTTGAGTAATGGAGCGTATTGCCCGGGGTTTGACCAACTTTCAGGCCCAATTCACGCAAGAGTATCCCAAAACGCTCAATGACAAAGCCAAATGCCATCACGGCAATACCTGTGCGGACCCAGGCAAGAAAGGTACGTTCGTTGGCCAGGTGATCGCTGGCCTTCCTACTGGTGAGTGAGGGCTGTGACAGCTTGGACTGCTTCTGCTCGCCATGGTATGCCTGTGGTTGCTTATTGTCGCTGGTTTCTGTGTGCTCATCCATCGTATTTACCAGGGTGTGGTTGTGCCACGTACTTAACCGAGGTATTCTTCTCAAGGGACACATTTCTTGTCCCTCCATCTCTAGATACGCATGACGGACAAAGAAAGTTGGTATGCCGCTCTTCAGGCACCTCTGGCTTCGCTCATGAGGAGGCAAACCTGGACGAGCTACTGACCGGGATGGCCTCTACCTTTATTCAATTCCCAGCCCCACTCGCCGGTGGAACTTCACCTTGCAATTCAGCTTTAAGATGTTAAATAGGTAAAACTTTTCTCCAAACCTTTCAAAGCAAAAAGACGAACAATCCGTGTAGGGAAGATATATGTTGAACCATCATTATCACAATCATCCAACGCAACCAGCAAAACTACCAGAACATAGCCGTGCTGCCGCAGCGCAGCGGCTCAGCAATCAGCCGCAAAAGCCTCTGCCGGGACTCTGGTATGATGTTCCCCAGCGCAGCCAGCACCCGGAAGGGTGGCACCTGCGGCGCTACCTCAAGCGTAAACACCTCCGGCACAGTCATCAGGAGTATGTCAAGGCCGATCGTAGCAGCACACGGTGGGGGCTGCTGCCCTTAGTTACGATGATACTGATGGTGAGCGTTAGTATTGCGAGCACACTCGCGGCATATACGGCATGGGCGAATGCCGTTAATACACGCTACCTGCACCAGGTGGTTACCCTGCAAGATATTTTGCCCAAAGATAATCTGAAAATGTACGATGAACACGGCAGATTGATCTATCAAATGGTCGATCAGGGTTTGCAGACATCGGAGCCGTTTGCAAACATTTCGCCCAATCTGGCCAATGCCGAGGTGGCGATAGAGGATAAAACCTTCTGGACGAATCCCGGCATCGACATTACCGGTATATTACGTGCTGCACTGCAGAATGTGATGCATAGGCGTATCGTTTCCGGCGGCAGCACCATTACCCAGCAATTAATCAAAAATGTCATCGTCGGCAACCAGGTAACTCTCACCCGTAAGCTCAAAGAGGTTGTCCTGGCTCCTGAAGCGACGCACTATTATACCAAGCGCGAGATACTGGATATGTACCTCAATACGACCTACTATGGTGAAGGGGCGTATGGAGCGGAGGCAGCCGCCTTCATGTATTTTGATCTGCAGGATACGTCAAAGGCGACAGCCGCTCAACAACTGGATATTGCCCAGTCAGCTATGCTGGCCGGTATCCCCAGCAATCCCGGCATGTTCGACCCATTCCTCCACCCGCGCGCCGCATTGTACCGGGCAGAGGCCGTGCTCACAGCGATGAGGCGGCAGGGATACATTACTGCTACCCACGAACACGCTGCCATTCTCGAAATGCAGCGGCCCCACTTTTTGCATCATGGTACGGTAAACAATACCCTGGCCCCGCATTTCGCCGGGTACGTGCTCAATGAACTGGCGAACCTCTTGCATGTCAGGATTGCTGATCTCGCACGCTCTGGCCTGCTGGTCCAGACCACCCTCAATCTGCATCTCCAGAACGAGATTTTGAAGATTGCCCAACAGCATATTGCAGCGCTTGCGGCAACCCACCACGTCACCAATGCAGCGGAAGTCCTGATCAACTTCCACAGTGGAGCTATCCGCGTGCTGCTAGGAAACGTCAGTCCTAACGACCCAAAGAACGGGCAATTTGATGTGGCAACGCAGGGCTATCGCCAGCCTGGCTCCTCGTTCAAGCCGTTTGTGTATGCCACAGCCTTTGCAAAGGGCTTGAGTCCGGGGATGCCGGTGCTGGATGCGCCGTACAGCGTTCCACTCTGTTGTGGACTGCCACCGTATCGTCCAACGAACTACGATTTGCGGTTTCACGGCCTGGTATCAATACGCACAGCCCTGCAAAACTCGTTGAATGTGCCGGCCGTCAAGGTGCTGGTGAAGACGGGCGTGCAGGCCTCGCTGCATACAGCCGAGAACATGGGCATTACCAGCTACGAGGGCACACCAAACTATACCATGGTGCTCGGCTCGCTGAGCGTTCACCTGCTCGATGAGACATCGGCCTATGGCGTCTTTGCGGATGGCGGTATCCGTATCCCTCCGCACGCCATCAATAGAGTGACAGATACGCAAGGACATGTAATCTATCACTTTGTCCCCTATGGCAAGCGCGTGATCAGCAAGCAGGTTGCCTTCTTGATGACGAATGTACTGAGCGATAACAAGGCACGCGCCTACGAATTTGGCCTCTGTAGCTGGCTCTATCTCTACAGCAACACCATGTCGCAATGCTACGCAGGTCATCCTGGCACTGTACGTCCTGCCGCCGTCAAGACCGGCACATCGCAGGATTTTAGAGACAACTGGACAGTGGGCTACACAACGGATTATGTCATGGGGGTGTGGGCTGGCAACAACGACAACTCGCCCATGCTCTCTGTCGAAGGCGTGACGGGCGCTGGCTACATCTGGCATTACGGGATGCTGTTGGCCGAGCAGGGGCATCCGATCAGGAACTTCTCCGTTCCTGGTGGCGTGGTACGACGAACAGTTCACTATCCCGATGGGCTGACGACGACAGACTGGTATATCCAGGGAATGCCTCTCACTAATTGGGGGCTGGGATAAATGCTCTTTGAGACAGTTTTTCATCCTCTCCTACTATGTGAGACGGGAGAGGGGAGGGCTTGACGTCTACATCAATATCGCCCTGATCATCCTGCAGTTCGGTCCGCTTGCGCTGCGCTGGTACGGGTTGATGTACGCCGTGGCCATCCTCGTCGGCCTGTGGGCCATCCGTGGTTACCTGAGGTGTAAAGGCATCACGCGAGAGCACGTATACCGCAACATCTGTGGTGTATCGGTGGGCGGCTCTACTTCGTGATCCAGCAGCCGGATCTGTACCAGGGCTACCTCTTGCAACACTGGAACATCATCGCCGTCTGCCAGGGTGGCATGGCCATCTATGGCGCGATCCTCCTGCTCATTGCTACGCTGCTCGGGCGCGCCCATGTCGAACGGCTCAACCCGCTGGTACTGCTCGATGCCGGAGCACTCTTCGCGCCAGCCGCTCAAAGCTTTGGCCGCATCGGCAATTTGATCAATGGCAACATCATCGGCTATCGCACGACGCTCCCTTGGGGAACCGTCTACCAGAATCCGCACAGCTGGGCCTGTCTTACTCCCGCTACCTGCAATGTCCCCGTGCAGCCTGCCGCCGGCTACGAACTCCTCATCGACGTGATGCTGCTGTTCCTGCTCTTCTTCCTCGCTCGCCGCGTGCGCCGTCCCGGTGTGTTGACAGTGGTCTTTCTGTTTGGCTACGCGCTGACCCAATTCCTGGTGTTCTTTCAGCGGTGTTCGGAACTCTTGAGCTGTGATGAGGGTAGGGGCGATGCTTGCCATTGCCCACCTGGCTCAATCCTTCTGCCAGCCGCTGTAGGTATTGAGCGCGGGCGCGATGAATTGGACGGTAATTGACCGATTTATCGAGGTGGTTTCGATTGTCGAAACCACCTCGATAAAGGGATAGACCTCTAGAAGTTCTTCAACTCAGCAGCGGTCACAGTTGTCAAGACATGGATATTGCCGGAAGCGTCCGATTGTACTGCGTCGAATCCCCCATAGACGTTGTTGTGGTCGTTAAAGTCCATAGGCCCGCTGGCTCCCTCGTAGTTGATCTTAGTACCAGCCTTCAGATCTTTATAACCGGTCGCGTAGTCGGTGACTACTGTGCCTGGTGGATTGGCCACATATTTCATTTTCGCGCTGACCGCGTCGCCGTTGCAGGATCCGGCGGCGTCGCAAGCAAGTGCCAGCACATTCATGCCGTCATAACCGTAGTCAGCAAGCTCTACCGGAGCTGAACCGAACTTGGCCTGGTAAAGCTGGTTAAACTCGGAAGTCCCTGCCCCGCCTGTCGCACTACCTTGAAGAGAGGTGAGGACTTTAGCGGCTGTGGCAGGCGAGATGGCCTTGATGAAGTCCGAGGAGGCGGTGACATCTGTGCCGATGAATGGCAGACCCAGGCCTTTCAACTCCTTGATTTCGCTAAAGATGGTTGCACCTGTCTGGGCGTCGATTTGAGTGAAGACAACCTGCGGGTTGGCAGCGTAGAGCTGCTCGATCTCGGAGCGATAAGATGACTGATCGGGCACCACGTTGATGTCTGCAACGATGGTGCCACCGTGCCGGGTGAAGGCGTCCTTGACGGGGGCCTTGAGGGTCTGGGCTGATTCATTGCTACCAAAGAGCAGAGCTGCCCTGGTATATCCTTTGTGGATGGCATAGTAGGCCATAGCGACACCGAGCAGGTTGTCGGATGGCGTGCTGCGCCAGACGTATTTACTGACGAGATTATCGAGCTGGGTAGTCCCACCAACAATGATATCAGGGATCTTGCTCTGTTGGAGAATGGGCAAGGCGGCCATCGCTTCAATGGAGGATGGGCCGATGATCAGGTTGACCTGGTCTACACTGATCAGTTTACGCAAGGCAGGGACGGCATCTACAGCATCGCCACCCGTATCTGCCGTGACAATTTGCACCTGGCGGCCCAGAATGCCGCCGTTTTTATTGATCTGGTCAACGGCGACCTGCACACCTTTGAGAATATCGGGGCCAATAAAGGCCTCGAATCCACTGAAAGGCCCGATGACACCCACTTTGATAGGTGACGTGCTGCCACTGCCATTACCACTTCCTCCACCGCACGCTGCCAGGAGAAGGGTTAAGAGAATGAAAGCACTGGTACAGGCTCGTACATACCATGATGTCGTGTACGTTCGTCTCATTGTTACTCCTTCCTTGAAAGGGGAATGATTATCAGGGCAAGCGGCAAGGCTCCATGCCACAGCACCCTGCTCCTTGCCCTACAAAAATGCGCACTCGATTTGTAAAAACCCACGAACGATGTCAGTGACCGAGATAAAGATTTGCCACCTCCTTACTCGCTAAGAGTTCTTGTCCAGGGCCTTCAAAGCGATTTCGGCCTGTCACGAGAACATATCCATAATCCGAGCGCTCCAGTGCCATACGTGTATTCTGCTCCACCACCAGGACGGCCACGCCAGAATCACGAATAGAGAGGATGCGCTCCCAAACAGCTAATGTTACACGGGGAGCTAACCCGGCTGTTGGCTCATCTAAAAGCAAGACGCGAGGGTCGAGCATAAGCGCTCGCGCCATGGCCAGCATATTGCGCTGGCCACCGCTCAACTGCACAGCAGGGCGATGGCGGCTATCACGCAAATCTGGAAAGAGAACGAAGAGTTCTTCGATGCGAGCCCGGTAGTTGTCCCTACGGGTGAACGCGCCCATCTCGAGATTTTCAAGCACAGTCAGCGAAGGAAAGACGTTGTTCAACTGGGGCACATAAGCCATACCACGTTTGACCAGCGTTTCCGGAGGCACATTGGTGATATCCTTGCCTTCCAGGTACACCCGCCCGCTCGTCACACGCAGTAAGCCAAACATTGCCTTCATCAAGGTACTCTTGCCCGCACCGTTTGGCCCCACGACCGAAACAATCTGGTGCGGCATCAACTTGAGCGAGACGCCATTGAGGATTTTGGCATGACCATAGCCTGCTTCAACATCGTGAATTTCTAATACTGCCGTAGCAGGAGCAAGAATTGCTCTGGCGTTGCCTTGAGAATCATTGGTTGTTTTTTCTGGTTGATGCGTAGCCATTATCCTTCTCCCAGGTAGGCATCCACGACTGCGGGATTTTCGCGCAGTTGAGCCATTGTGCCCTCTGCAATGGCCCGACCGAGAGCCATGACGATTACCGTATGGCAGAGGCGCTCGACCATGGCCAGGTTGTGCTCAATGATCAGGAAGGTGATGCCCTGGTCGCGGCAGAGGGCTTCGATATAATCGCTCAAGCGGGCGGCCAGGACAGGGTTGATACCGGCGAACGGCTCATCCAGGAGGAGCAATTTCGGCTCAGTCATGACAACGCGGGCGAGTTCCAGCAGGCGGCGCTGGCCGCCGCTCAGATTAGCAGCGTACTCATCGCGCAAATCATATAAGTCGAAGTCGCGCAGCAATTTGAGCGCGCGCTGCAGGTATTCATCCTCCTGCCGCCGCACAGTTGGCAGGGAAAGCAGCCCCAACCAGAAACTCTCACCAAGTTGGTGATGCGGTGCGGCCAGCAGGTTCTCGATGACTGTCATACGCTCAAGCTCACGTGTGATCTGGAACGTGCGCGTGAGGCCACGCTCTGCTACACGGTGCGGCGACAAATTGACAATATTGTGCCCATCGAACAAGACCTTACCGGAATCAGCTCGCAAAAAGCCGGTAATTACATTAGCGGCTGTACTCTTGCCAGCCCCATTGGGGCCGATCAGCCCGGTAATGCTGCCGCGAGCTACAGTGAACGAACAATCATCAACAGCGCGCAATGCACCAAAGGTGCGTACAAGATGCTGCACATCGAGCAATGTATCGCTTCGCCTGGCAAGCCCAGGCGATGCGGCCTGCTCTGCAGCTTTGGGAGGCGTCGAGCTGACAGGTATTTCACTATTCACCGGGCACCTCCTCCTGATCTGCAACTGTTCCATCGCCAGCCGGCGTGCGGTCTCCTTCTTCAAGAGGTCTATCCTCTGCATGAATGCCTGTGCCAGGCGGGGAGGTTGCCAGGGCAGGAGCCAGCAGCTTTTTCTTGCGTATGCGCAGTCGCGGCTCAGGCAGGATGCCTTGAGGCCGGAAGCGCACGGTGAGGAGTAAAAGCACGCCAATGGCAATATAGCGGATTGCATCAATCAACTGTGGCGAGCTTGAAAAGGAGGGCAAGAAACGCGTGGCCTCTGCAAAAAGGACCGGGACCAGCAGGGCGCCGAGCAGGGCGCCACGATTGTTAGCGCTGCCGCCCAGCAAGAGGGCGGCCCAGATGAAGAATGTTTCGCCGCTTGTCCAGGCGCTTGGATTGAAGGCATCGACATAGGTGACTAGTAGCCCACCGCCAATGCCCGCGATGAATGCTCCAATGACAAATGCCTTTAAGCGCAGCGAGAAGGTATTTTTACCCAGTCCCTCTGCTACTAGTTCGTCCTCGCGTACGCTGCGTAACGCGCGACCAAATGGCGAGTGGTAGAGGCGCTCAGAAAAGATGTACACCAGGATCAAGACCACCACGCATAAACCCAGGAAGAAAAAGCCGTAGCTGTTGTAATCCAGGTTCAAAGTATTGAAGAACGGCTGCGGGATGTTAGAGATACCATCCCAGCCATTGACGAGCGGGCTATCGTTGCCTGCAACCGTCCAGAGAACGAGGGCGACAGCAACGGTAACAATAGCGAAATAGTCACTGCGCAGGCGGTGCAATGAAAGCAGCCCAACGATAAAAGCCAGTAGAGCAGCCGCTACGCCACCGACCAGCAGAGCCGGAATAAAGGGCCAGTTTAAGCCAAGGATGTACGTTTCTCCAAGCACCTGGGGCTGTGCTGGCGGCATAGTAAGCAGGGCAGTAGTATATCCTCCTATGGCAACGAAGGCGATATACATAAAATCGAGGATGCCGGTATAGCCCCATTGAATGTTTAAGCCCAGGGCAAGCACGCCGTATATGGCGGCAAAGGTTGCTAATGTAAGTATGTAGAATACTACTGGTGGCATTGCTTCCTCCCTCCTTCAGGCTCGTCCTCGCGAGGCAAAAATCCCCTGAGGTCGTATCAGAAGCGCAATAATCAAAATGACCAGGGCAATGGCAGTCTTATATTCAGAACTAATGAACGCGGCACTCATTTCGGTTGCCACGCCGACAACCAGGGCACCGAGGATGGCTCCATATGGGCGACCAATGCCGCCGAGGATGACCGCTGCAAAGATGACGAAGAGAAAGCTGAAGCCAAGCGTTGGTGTAAAACTTGAAACGTTGAGGGCTAGCACTACGCCGCTCAGGCCTGCCAAACCGCCGGCAAGCAGCCATACAGCATTGACGATAAAGCTGGTATTGATGCCGGAGACCCGCGCCAGTTCGGGGCTATCCGAGACGGCGCGCATAGCTTTTCCCAGGCGAGTATACTTGAGCAAGACGTGTACACCGAGCATGGCAGCGATTGCAATAGCTATGATGATCAGTTGCAAAGGCGTAAAGAGGAACGGGCCGAGATGGAGTGGCCTGCCTGTATTCACAACATAGTTCTGGAACTGCTCGCTAAAAATAGCAAGAATAACGTTCTGGAGAATAAGCGAGACACCGAGTGTCACCACCAGCATGATAATTGGAGAAGTATTGCGGGCAGTAAAAGGCCGCAATACAAAAATATTGATCAGCCATGCCAGGATGGCAGTGGTAATAATGGCGATCACCAGGCCGAGCCAGATGCTCAATCCAAGACGCTGGTTCATCACGAAAGCGACGTAGACGCCAAAGGTCAGGAAATCACCATAAGCAAAGTTGATGTAGTTCGTGACGCCAAATTGCAACGAAAGCCCGACCGCCGCAATAGCCAGCACCGAGGCGGTGATCAATCCGAAACCGAACGATAATAACAATGTTTGTACCATGTGCAGTCTCCTTTATTACTGGTTTGAGGAGTTCGAAGTCTTGCGCATTGAGTGACCGGAAGTAACGGGTTCACCTCGCGACAGAGCTGCCAGGAGTTGCTCGCGAGCACGCGCCAGTTTAGGAAGAGCAATGCCCGTGGCGAAGCCCATGCTCTCAAGGTATTCGACCAGCGTTTCTGTCGAGAGGTTGCCGGGCGCGCCTGGCGCATAGGGGCAGCCACCAAGTCCTCCTACTGCCGCATCGAACGTTGCCACACCTGCCTGCAAGGCCGCAAAGACATTTGCCAGCCCGTAGCCAGCACGATCATGAAAGTGTGCCGAGAGCGAGATAGCGGGCGGTAGCTCCGCGCGAGCAAGATTGAACAGCTCATAGACCTGGTGAGGATTGCCAACGCCTATCGTATCGGCCAGCGATACCTGGTTAACACCCATACCTGCGTAGGCCCGCACGATCTTAAGCACTGAAGCCGGCGCTACTGTGCCCTCAAATGGGCAGCCAAACGAGGTGGCAATTGCTCCTCGCACCGCCACTCCATCTTCTCGTGCCCGCGCTGCTACCTCCCTGAGCTGATCCAGCGTTTGATCTACCGAGCGATTGAGATTGGCTCGATTGTGCGACTCACTTGCTGAGACCACCAGGGTCACCTCGCCGATCCCGGCGGCACGCGCCCGTTCATAGCCGCGCATATTCGGTATCAAAGCGCTATACGTAACTCCCGGAGCTTGCGGCAACTGGGCGGCCACGAGATCCGCATCGGCGAGTTGCGGGATCCACTTTGGGTGCATAAATGATGTCGCCTCGATATGACGGATTCCCGCGTCAATAAGCGCGGAAATGAGCGCCAGTTTATCTTCCGATGAGATAATTTGATCGGCGTCCTGCAGCCCGTCGCGGGCAGTGACATCCACAATCGTGACAGCAGGCGGCCAGGTTGGAGCTGGAGAACCGGGTTCGAGATGCACATGAGTGGTCATTGCTAAATTACTCCTTCAGATGAGAGTTGCTCTATTTGCGCCTGACTCAGCCCGAGCAGATCCCCATACACAGCCTGATTATCAGCGCCGAGATCTCTGCCGCCGTGTGTAAGCACACCCGGCGTTTCCATCAAGCGGGGTACAATACCAGGCAGGTACAGGACACCCTGGGGCATACGTTCATCGGGTACCTGGGCGATCATCCCTCGAGCCTGGTACTGTTTATCTGCGGCAATATCAGCAATGCTCATTACCGGGCCTGCGGGCACTCCTGCTTCATCCAGGACTGCTTGTACTTCTTCTAGGCTGTGCGAAGCAACCCAGGCCCCCACGATCTCATCAAGCTCCCGGTGATGCATGACACGGGCCTGGTTATCGTGGAAACGCTCATCCTCGGCCAGTTCAGGCTGCCCCATTGCCTGGGCTAAGCGGCGGAAAACGTTCTCTCCATTGCCACCTATGGCTATCCAGTGATGATCGCCCGTGAGATAGACATTGGATGGCGCGGCCCGTAGCATGCTATTTCCCACGCGCTCGCGTATGATCCCTTCGTGCATATATTCGGTGAGCATTGCCTCGGTCATGGCAAAAACGGACTCGGTAATGGCTACATCCACAACCTGCCCGCGCCCATCGCGATCGCGCGCTCGTAGCGCCAGCAGCGCGCCAAAGGCAGCCTGCTGAGCCGCTAAGGCATCGCCAAGGCTGACCCCAATGCGTACAGGAGGCCGATCTGGAAAACCGGTGACATAGCGAAGGCCGCCCATGGATTCTCCGACATTGCCGTAGCCAGCTCGCTCCCGGTAAGGGCCGGTCTGGCCATAGCCTGAGATGCGAACCAGGATAATCCCAGGATTGGCCTCGTACATCCTCTCGTAGCCAAGGTTCCATTGTTCAAGCCGGCCAGGGCGGAAATTCTCGATGACGATATCTGCTTGTTCTACCAGTTTGAGGGCCAGCGCCTGCCCCTCCAGCTGGCGAAGATTAAGCGTGACAAGCCGCTTATTGCGCGATTGTGCCAGCCACCACGCCGAGATACGGCCTCTCTTCAGAGAAACCATGGTGCCCCACTCGCGCAGTTCATCTCCTTTGCGGGGAGGCTCTACTTTGATAACGTCAGCGCCAAAATCCGCCAGGATGCGTGTCGCAAGCGGAGCTGCCACAAATGAACCCAGCTCTAGCACCCGCACCCCACTTAGAGGCGGCTCCCTATGCTGGCCTTGCGAAACCTGCACCTGGTTGGCTAATTCGCTATCGTTCCCCATTGCTTCCTGTTCTTTCTTAGTTTAGATATCATTTCTCTACCATTTCAGCAGTGAGCCGCTGCTCGCGGTCGCTATATCCGAGGTCATGCGAGGTGCGTCTTGCTGCTTCACAAACAAAAGGGATAAATGTTGCCCGTGCTTCGCTTCCCAGCCGCACGGTTGGAGCGGCAAGAACGAGTGCAGCGACAACCTGGCCATTCGCATTGAACACCGGTGCGGCAATAGCCGAAATATCTGCGGCCCGCTCACCTTCACTTGCTGCCCAACCCACCGCCCGTACTTCTTTCAGCCTGCTCTTCAAGGTACCGGGATCAAATGTTTCTGGGCTGCCAAAACGAGCTGCGCTTGCTGCTATCAAGGCTTCTTGCTCCTCTGGCGGCAGCCAGGCAAGCAGAACCTTCCCACCCGCGCCAAGATGCAAGGGGAGAGGCGCACCGATTTCCACAAAGGGTCGCAAATTATGAGGACTGCGTATTACTTCGACAGCCATACGTGCCTCTTCATGTCGTATATGAAGTTCAGCGTTCTCTCCCGTCTGCTCTTTGAGCCACCTGAGGTGGGGCAGCGCCCGTGAGCGCACATCGATACCGTCAGCTACCAGCGCCCCTAGCTGTAAAAGTGTCATTCCCAGGCGAAAACGCTGCCCTTCTTTCATGAGCATTCCATGGGCTGCTAGTGCCTGCGCCAAGCGATAGACGGTGGGCAAGGGCAGATTCGTGCGAGCTGCAATCTCCATAGGCGTGAAGGCAACATCACCGCGCGGAAACACTTGCAGGATGGCCATCGCTTTATCCAGGACGCCAACTTTGCTATCGGGGACTTCTTCTAAAGACATACGGTAGAAATACCTCATTATTCCAGTATATGGAATAAACTCTAATATATGGAACATCTATGAGAATAGAGTAACGTTTTTAGAGGTGATTGTCAAGAGGAAATTTCGTCTGTGATTGTTCGATGGATGGTAAAAAAGGAGTTCCCTGAGAAAAGGACGTACCTGTACATCTGTCTTCCTGCCGGGGAGAGCACTGCCCGATCAGATTACTCCTCGTGGACGGCAAGAGTTGTCTCGACCGCAAGCCCTGCGGCCTGCCACTCAGGATAGCCCTCGGCGAGGCGGCGGACTCTATAGCCATGAGCAGTGAGCAGGGCAACGGCTTCATCGGCGAAGAGACAGTACGGACCACGACAATATGCCACAATCTCCTGCGTGGCAGGGAGTTCGGCCAAGCGTGCTTCTAGCTTGTCAAGGGGAATAGATAAGGAGGCGCTCGTTTTGGCTCCTGTTCCGCAATAGGTGCGAGGAAAGGTCATGCCATCAGGGGCGAATCGCATGCGCCACGATGATCGGTTGCAGCTTTCCTCCCAGTTGACGCTGGTGGGTGATCTGAAAACCTGCATCGATGAGGGTATGCAAGGTGTTCCGATTCCAGTGACAATTGCCGGCAAAGCGTGTTGTCACTGGCACCAGCGCATCCTGTATGCGCGCTGCCCAACCTCCCTCAGCGCGCACGTGTTCTAGCAAGAAGAGCGAGCCGCCAGATTTCAACACTCTCCTGATTTCTTGGAATCCACGCGCCTGGTCGGTGACGGAGCAAAATACGAGGGCTGCCACCGCGCTATCAAACGTCGCCTCGGGCCATGGTAAGTCCTCGACCGGGGCCTGGGTCAAGCTGATCGGCACGGCAGCCTGCTCCAGACGACGGCGTGCTAAGCGAAGCATGGCAGTATCTGGATCAGCGGCGTCAATGCGCTCGACCTTGTCGGCGCGATAAAAAGGAAAGTTCAGCCCGCTCCCAACGCCTACTTCCAGGACACGCCCGTAAGCCTGGCCAGCCGTCTCTTGACGAAGCGGGTCGATCAGGCGGCGCGATGGGCCAAGATTTGACATCCAGTCGTAGACGGCCGCGAAAACGGGATGATTCGTCTGTTTTGGTATGCTCTGGTCAATAGGAGTGATCTGGCTCACCTATATCCTGTCCTTTCTTCTCCGATCTGGAACAATGTTCAATTCCATTTCCCTGAAACACTCAGTCTATGGAAGCGAAATTCTCGCAGCCTTAAAGCGATTAGTCATACTACTTTTTCTACGAAGGCGGGATAGGACTGTTGCAGCGCCGAACTGACCAACCAGGTTTGGAGAGAACATATCTTCAGCTTCCTCGTCGCTTCTCCCCATTTGTGATCTACACCTACCATCAAAGCAAACTCCGGCGCGAAATTGAGCGACGGTTAGGGGAAAAAGCTCATGGCACCTCTACGTTATAGTAGGAATAAGAACAGGGATCGCAGGAAACGCTATGAAAATGTCCCATCCACTTGAATCATAATTGAATGGGCGAATTGAAAATAGCGATGAGCAGCATGTCTAAAGGCCAACTACACAGGAGAAGAGATCGACAACATGTATGGCGCTGGCAACGCAGGCTGTTGCTTGCGCTCGTGGGTGGCTTCGGCCTGCTGCTGTTCATGTTCTTGCCCATCTGGCCAGGCAGCCGGTTGATTCCTGGCGTTTCCGCTCATGCGCTTCCTGTGCGTTCTGATCCTCCAGCAAATGCCATCTTGCGCGTCCCCCCTGCGCAGGTGCGTATCTGGTTTGATGATGAGCTGGTTCCAGCTACCTCACACATCATCGTCGAGACCGCCCAGGGGCAGGAAGTAGACCGGCGAGATAGCAAAGTCAGCCGTGCGGATCCGCACGAGATGATGGTTTCCCTGCCTCGCCTTCCAGCAGGCACCTATACCGTTCTATGGGTCGCCCAATCCACAGACGATGGACATGTGACCGAAGGTTCCTTTGTGTTTTCCATTGCTCAACCGAATGGCACCGTGCCTGGGTTGCCGGCTGGTCATGCTCCTGGCAGCAGCACCCCGTTGTCGAGCAATACTGCTCTCGATGGGCCAACCATCCTGCAACTTCTGGCGACCTGGCTGGCGCTGCTGTGCATGACCTTCTGGGTTGGCGGTCTGATCTGGGAAACCTGGATTCTTTCACCTGGCGGGGAGCATGATCCTGACCTGGAGGCGGGGGCAACCCTGGCGGTCCACCGCTTCCGGCGGCTTGCTCCCTGCCTGCTTGGCGGCTTTCTGCTCGCAGACATCGCGCTTGTTATGAGCCAGGGAGCAGAACTGGCAGGCAGTTGGGCAGGGGCTTTTTCGCCAGAGGTATGGCAGGCCATTCTCTTGAGCAGTCACTTCGGGCTTTTCTGGATGATGCGTCAGGTCGTCGCTCTGGTCGCGCTTGGCCTGACGATTGGCATTATTCGCCGTGGCTGGGCACTATGGCGAATGATCCCCTCTAATAGAGGAGCCTTCATTGAGCGTGAGCCACAACTGATTCCCGATTGGTGGCATGCCGTTCTCCTGGCTTTTCGTCGTATCCCACATCTGCCGGCTCGAATGATGGCGGGATGGCGCAGGCGCTCATGGCTGGGGCGGGGAGAGCTCGCGCTGGGAGCAGCGCTGCTTGTCGCCTTCGCTCTCTCAGGACACGCCGCAGCAGTGCCATCCTGGGAGCTTGGCTACTCCCTTGCGGTCGATCTGCTTCACCTGTTGGGCAGCGCTGCCTGGGTGGGCGGCCTGCTCTATATCGGCTTTGTCCTCCTGCCGGTATTGTACCGCTTGAATGAACGGCAACATGCGCGCGTGTTCGCATTGGGCCTGCCACAGTACAGTGCATTGGCAGTGATCAGTGTGCTTGTGCTCGTCATTACCGGTCCGCTGAATGCCTCGATCCACCTGACCTCGTTGCAAGAATTGCTCACTACCTTCTATGGCAGAGTATTAGTGGTCAAGAGCGAGTTCTTCCTGCTCATGGCTGCTATGAGCGCCTACCACGCCTTCTCGCTCCGGCCACGCCTTGCACGAGAACTGGCACAGCCGAAGCATGCTGCAACAAAGATGCCTGCCTATACCCTGGCAAAGCCGGCACCAGCAGGCACAACTGATCCTACCGAGAGAGAAGATGTGCAAGAGAATGAAGGCATTTCGGAACAAGCCTGGCACCTGGCCGAGCGCATGGAGACCTGGCTACGGCGCGAAGCTATGCTTGGAGTTGGCGTGCTGCTCTGCGTAGCGCTGCTGAGTGTCTTTGCCGGTACACTGGTTCCTTCTTAAAATGGTAGAGCAGCATTAGTATGTATATACTACGCTATGAGCGTTGAGCAAGTGTGTTGCAGTCCACTCACTAAACGCCTACAATGAGTAATGGAGTAAGAAATTGAGAAAGGCTACGAGATAAAAATGACGGGCATAAACGGTGTACTCGCACTCATGATCATTGGTTCTTTTCTGATAGCAATCATCCTGCATGAGGTAGGACAGGCACTCATAAGCTACTGGTTAAACTTGCGCATGGCAAATATTGACGGACGACAATCGCTGCACATTCGCCCTCATTTGAGTACTCAAGGAACGCTCTTTTGTATGTTGATAGCGTTTCAGCCATTCTTTCCAGTTGGGCTGGGCTGGGGCAAGCCACTACAATCTGATGCCTGGAGAATGCAGGCAGTGGGTCGTGCCGGGAAGAGTATGATTTCACTGGCTGGACCATTTGTCAACTTCCTTGTTGGCGTGCTTCTCGCTTTATCTATGCGCTTTCTCGCTCCCTTCTTGCTAGGATTTGACACTCTCTTCGCACAGCGATTGCTCCAGATCCTGCTTGTTTTTGCCAGCGTCAATATTAGCCTGGCTCTCTTTAACCTGATCCCGCTGTACCCGCTCGACGGGTATCAGTTGGTTTCCTCATTCCTTCCTGCAGGGATAGCACGGGTTTTCACAAAGATGGCTCGTCCTGGATTGGTGCTCATCTGGCTACTGTTCTTCGTCTTGCCGTTTCTCGTTCAACTTTCAGGGGGAAGTCTATTCCCATTGTTCCGCTTACCGAACTACATCCTATCGGGATCATTCCTGCTCATAGCAACTATGATCGGTTCGCACACTAGCCTTGAGCTCGTGAGAGGATTATACTTTTCCTAGCTTGAGCGAGCGCAATAGAATAGAAGATCTCTTCTTAACAATCGGGCTTTTTGAGCCCTTCTTCCTCGAACCCCTCTTTATGGAGCCATCTCGCCAATGTAGTTGGCTGAGGAGCCGGAGGCTGTAAACCAGAGCCGACCGGCAGGATCGAGTGCCAGACCATAGGGCGCGCTGGAAGGCAGGTCAAGCTGGAAGAAGGTGTAAGAGGACTTGCCCGGCTCGTAGCGAACAAGCGCATCGGCTCCATTGTTGACGAACCAGATATCTCCGCTGCGTGTGACGACGAGTTCATAAAGCGCAGCGAGATGGCCGGCCACTGTAGGGATAGGCCATTCAGTCACCTTACCACTAGAGGGATCAATCATGCCAAGTTTCCCCGGCACAATCTCCGTAAACCAGATGCGCCCCTTGCTATCAGCAGCCATCGAGAAGACCTCTGCCTGGGAATCGGCCAGGTGATAGAGCGTGACATGGCCTGTAGTGGGGTCGAGATGACCAACAGCGCCACCTGAGAGATCGCCGAACCAGATCTGCCTATCAGGGGTGACCGCCAGGCTGAAGGGGGTAGCAGGAACCCCAGCAGCAGGCGCAGGAACGGGCCAGGTACGGATCGCGCCGGTCGCCGGGTCAAGCCTCCCAATGCGCCCGCCTGATACGGCGGTAAACCAGAGGAACCCTGAGGCATCGAACTGCAGGTCCTGCGGGCCCAACGGGCGACCCCGAATTGTACCTAGCGGGAAGATATGGAAGGTCTGCCGTGCCGGATCAAAGCGCCCGATGTAGTTAGCCGTTTCCTCAACAAACCAGGCATTCCCATGCCTATCTACCACGGTACTCATGATGCCGCTTTGGGCATGAGGAGCTATCCACGTCGTCACTACGCCGGTTCGTGCATTGAGACGAGCGAAACGGTTGGCATACATCTCGCCAACCCAGACGTTTCCCTGAGCGTCTACGGCTGGCTGCATCAAGCCGGCATCTGTCGAAGAGACACGATAGAGGTGAACGTGCGCCGCCTGGACAGCCGCCGGAAAGACTGGTACCTGTGTGCCGTTCGTTACTGCTGTCGGAGAAGTAGCTACACCCGGCTGTACAGTGCTGGCCCGTATATTCATAGCCGCAGCAAGGCGCGAAAGTCCGAACAGGGTTCCCAGACCAAGCAGCAGAACGAACAACAGGAACCAGACATCATCGCGATGGAGGTATCTCTTGCTGTTGCGGATAGTGCGCCTGTGGTTCTTCATATTCTGGCTGTGGAGACTGATACTGCTTCCCACCCTCCCGATAGGTTTCTGGAGCTGGCGGTGGAGACTGATAGCCTTGCTCATATGATTGGAAAGAGCCTTCGCGCGGCGGGGGGTATGGCATGGTTGGCGTTTTCTTCTGATTGAGCCATCGGATCACCAACCAGATAACCACAGCGATCACGATCAGCCAGAACAATATCACCAACGGCATCCAGGCCATCATCATGAACATGCCGAAACCACCCATCATAGCTGAACTCCTTTCTCATCTTAATTATTATCTTACTACTCTCAATAGTACGTTTGGCGGATATAGAAGGTTTCTCTGTTCAATCGCCAGAAAAGAACTGTGGAGACGCTGTACCCCCATGGAGTGACCATCGATCCACAGGGGATGATCTGGTTCACCGAGATGGCCGGGGGTCATGTTGGTCGCCTCGATCCAACCATGGGCCAGATACATATCTTCACCGCACCCTGGCCGAATACCTCTCTGATGGAGATTGCCGGCGATGCAGGCGAGATCATCTGGATGGCCTCGTTCTCCTCTTGCGGGGCTGCTCCTTCGCCTCGATCCCCCCATACCGCTAGCTTTACCCGATATGACGCATCCTCTACTGTGAGCGGAGCAGGTGGGCTCTATGGTCTGGCTGTTACCCTCTCAGGCGAAGTATGGATCACCATCCTGTCAGAGAATATGCTTGCCCGTCTTGATAGAGCAGCGGGGCGTTTCACGTACTATTCCATCCCTACTCCGAACAGTGAACCGCTGGCTGTGGCGGTGGGCACAGACCACACCCTCTGGTTTAGCGAGGTGAACCAGCTCGGGATGTTGCAGCCATAGGGAAAAGGTATTTTTGCCTTTACCATAATGCAGGACAAAGGCAGGTTCAGGTGTGCGGCTAGCTTTTTTCATGTGCTCAACTGTCGAAATCAGATATATCCCCATGAAATATCAGGTAAACGCCTGATGCCTGCGTTTCAATGCCGGCCTACGCTAGATAGAGAGTATCAGGCTTGTTGTATCTCGAATCTCCTTTGGCCTTCAGCCTCGAACTAAAGTATTTCATTGAGTGTACAGGAACTACCATTTCCTGCTGAAGGTGCGAGATCCTTCTCACATCTTCCCCTCAAATAGGTACCAATAGACACTAGGAAGATAACTGAGGATAACGAAGCATATGATTACCGACGATATTAATCGACCACCTGTGACCCCGCAGCAGTACGAAGTACTGCATGGGGGCGGAGCCGAAGCAGCAGAAATTGCCAGGCAACGCATGTCCCGGCGGCGCTTCCTGCGTCGTTCGATGCTGGCCGTGTGGGGCCTATCCACTGTTGCTGCCGTCGCCGGAGCGCTGGATATGCTCTATCCTAACCTGGCCGGCCAGTTCGGCTCTACGATCAATGTGGGCAAGAAATCGAAGATGCCAGCAGCCATTCCCACCGCTTTTAAGCTTGGACAGGCAGGCGTCTTCTACTTCCAGAACGCCAAGACCTACATGGTCCACTTCGCCAAGAATACGCCCTGGTTGTTGAGCGGAACCAATCTGACAGACCAGCTGACCTATGAATGGGTCACCAAGGATAGCGATGGCTCTTACTGGATCGCGCTCTACCAGCGCTGTGTTCACCTGGGCTGTACCGTGCCGTTCCGCGATGACTGTGACAGCTTTAAATGCCCCTGTCATGGCTCTCACTACAATGTGGATGGCGAATACCTGGATGGGCCGGCTCCCCGAAGCCTGGATCGCTTTGCGTTCTCGTTCAGTGGAGACGACGTCATAGTCAATACCGGCTCGCTCAACCAGAAGGTGCCGCATCCCGATGCGTCCACTCGCCTGATCGCTGTACCAAAAGTGCAATGCAGCGCAATATAAAGATGGCGCAGGCTGGGGCGATGCCGAGCCTGTGTCCCGCTCGAGCAGCGATGAAGAACGAACGGCATTGGTTGGCAGATACTGCTGATACAAGACCTCACTGTTGGTGACGCCAATCCAGAAGACCGCAGGGTTTTTTGGGCTGTCTGGGTAGCAATTCACATGCAGATCCACCCCATCCCGCTCGACAATGGCAAACGCCTCGTCGTGGTAGGTGGTCTGAAAGCCCAGTTGCCCATAGAAGGCCAGGGTTTGCTCCAATGCTACAAAATCTGTAGCGTACAGGAAGTAGATCATCGTTCCAGCATGAGCACCAGGGGCAAAATTTCACTGCCGTGAACCGCGAACCGCGACGAAACAGAGGCTCGCTTATCGAGGTGACTGGCTCGCGGCCCAGATGCGGGCCATGCTGGCAAGGGTCGCTCCGCTTTCATAGGAAAGCTGGCTCATTTTCGCCCATTCCGCCGGATGAGTAGCCTTGATCCACATAAAAAAGGAGTGATGAGGCGGTAGGCCTCCTGGCGCTCTTGTGATCAGGGGGATGGATGACCAGCGTCGCAGATCATCGAGACGAACGAGGAGGCGCTCTATGTCATCGATGCGCTGTGTTATCATGAGAGCGACTTGCATATTCGCGAGCATTACACGGATACTGGGGGCAGCACGGAGCATGTGTTTGCCATGGCAGCGCTCCTCGGCTTCCGCTTTGCCCCGCGCGGAAGTTCCGTCCTCTCCAAGAAACTCTATTTGCCGGGTGAGGTGGGAGAGACCGGACCACTGGGGACCCTGGCGTTCGGCCAGATCAACACCAAACTCATCATAGAACAATGGGATGAGATGCGACCGTGGCTTCCTCCATTCGCCACAGCACCGTCTCCGCTTCCCCCGGCTTGTGCGTAAGCTGGCGGCCTACCCGCGTCAAAATCAGGTCGCGCGAGCGCTAACAGAACTCGGCAAGCTCGAACGCACCGCATTTTTGCTGGAGTATTTTCGAGACGAGTCCCTGCGCCGCCGCATCCTGATCGGGCTGAATAAAGGCGAAGCGCTGCACGCCCTCGCCCGCCAGCGCTTCTTCGGTCGCCTGGGGGAGCTGCGTGATCGCGCCCTGGAAGATCAAATGCATCGAGCCAGTTGCCTGCATCTGTTGATGGCGGCCATTGCGGCTTGGAATACCATTTATCTGACCGAAGCGTTCGCGACGCTGCGCAGGCGCGGCAAGGAGATCTCAGAAACAACGGTCGGCATATCGCTCCGCTGGGCTGGGAGCACATCAACCTCATTGGGGACTATCATTTCGCTCCTCAACCAGGGCGTTCGTTGGAGAATCTCCGACCATTGCGCTTGGGCGTCTTAAAAGAGGAGGAAGAAGTTGCTGCAAGCTAGAGCACCGAAGCCGGTATCAAACCGTTTGCTTTCTGTTGAAAAAGGGCAGGAGGGAAACAGGCGCGAATCGAGCTTTGCACCTGTGTTTTCGTTCTGCCTATCCCGCCAGTTGCGCCACAAGGTGGAGGGCTGAACACGACGGGGAACGTACCACGAACGAGCGCTCATCTCTCTCATCCCCCTGCATCATGTGAGGGAAAGAGGCCGTCGTGGTGGGCAAAAAACCCTCGATCAAAGGCTTGACCATCCTCTTCAGGAACGACGCGCTGGCTTTCGCCCTGGATGGCAGGTTGGGCTGCATCCAGGGCGACAAAGCGGGTGCTCAAGAGCGGTGAGCAGGGAGCGGACACGGCGCACCTGCGCGAACCGACGAATCGGGCTGTTCTCTCGCCTGGGCAAGAGGCGAGCCGGAGCGCCAGCGAAACGTGATGGGCAGGTGCTTTCTGCCAAACATGCCGGCTGGCACGAGCGTCGCCCCAGGTGCCAGCTGGAGGTCCTCAAGGTGAGCCAGCAGGACACTGAGCACTACCTGGGTTTCCAGGCGGGCCAGATGCGTTCCTAGACACACATGCGGGCCAGTGCTCATCGACAGATGCGGGTTTGGGGTGCGCCGAATATCAAAGCGGGAAGCCGCGGCAAACATCTCCTCGTCGCGGTTGGCCGAGGCGATCACGGCCACAACGCGTTGCCCTGCCGTGATGGACTGCCCACTCACCTCCACGGCTCTGGTCGTTCCGCGCGGGGACGTTTGCGGAAGCGGCGGATAAAAGCGCATCAACTCCTCAATGGCTCCTGGCAAAAGCAGAGGTTCGGCGCGCAGTTCCTCGGCGAGTCCAGGCTGCTCCAGCAAGCCCTGCACGACGTTGCCCAGGAAAGGGGTCATCTCGAAATTGGCGCTCACCAACAGCTGTCCACAGAAGCCAAGCAGTTCTGCCTCCGAAAGCTTGCGTTCCTCCAGGCGCGCCTCCAGTAACGACTGGATCACCCCCGGTCGCAGCCGATGCCGCTGCGTGCTGATCCAGTCGAGCAAGTAGGGTCGCATCTCTGGAGGCGGGAATGGCCCATCGCACGGCTGGGCGTTGCTCCTTGCCCAGGGGAGCAGCCGCGCATACTCTTCACGCGGCAGCCCCAGCACGTCGAGCATCACCAGCAAAGGCAGCGGAAGCGCCAGGTCCTCGACCACATCCATCTGCCCCGCCTCCGCGACCCGGGAGAGCAGTTGGGTGGCGAGGGTGGTGATCTGTTCTGGCAACTGCGCGACCGCCCGTGGCGTGAAGGCCTGACTCACCAGGCTGCGGTACAGCTGCATCTGTGGCGGGTCCATGCGCGTAAACGTGTAATAGAGGATATTATTGAACTCACAACACCAGGCCTGGGACGAAAACGTCTCGTATTCGGTGAGCACGCGTTCCACGTCCTCATAGCGAAACACGAGCCACTCCTCAAGGTCCTGATTATAGACAACCGGCTGCTGCTCGCGCATCCACTGGTAATACGGATAGGGGTCATGCGCCAGAAACAATGGTGGTGGTTGGGTTGTACTCATGGTTATGGTTCCTTTCTTCGCACGTGAAACCCGTGCAGATTGCGTCATCATCAAACAATTTCTTCCGTTGTACAGAACGGTCGTCAGTACTGACCAAGCGTGCCCTTTCGCTTGGCGAGGCGCTCGCACCAGCGAAAGATCACGATCCCCAGCACCAGATAGGCCGCCGCGCTGCCGACCAGCCACAGGAGCGTGCCATCGCTTGCCAGCGTCCCCAGGGAGACCTGATCGAGCAGCATCTTGCGCAGGACCTCGACCCCCGGGGTGAGCGGGAGGAAGCGCGCAATCGTTGCCATCCAGCCGGGCATCCGATCCAGGGGAACCAGCACGCCGCCGAAGATCAGCACGACGA
>CADDZH010000081.1 GCA_902812455.1 Chloroflexota bacterium
CTCCAGATCTATGTTGTTGGGGGCCTCGGTCATGGAGAAACAATGATTGGCCCCTACGGAGGTTCCGATCAATTGCTTAATCTTCGGCGGCGGGGTTACAGCGTATTGGAGAAGACGGGCTGGGTTGTGTGCCCGGCATTGGCGAAGGCCAGTTCTTCAAGGAACATGCGCTTGAGGAACTGGCCGGTGTACGATTGCTCGTTCTCGGCAACCTCTTCGGGCGTGCCTTCGGCAATGACGCGGCCTCCGTCGTCGCCACCCTCCGGGCCGAGATCGATGATCCAGTCGGCGCACTTGATTACTTCCATGTTGTGTTCGATCACCACAATGCTATTGCCGGCATCAACCAGGCGCTGGAGGACATGCAGCAGGCGCTCCACGTCGGCAAAGTGCAGTCCTGTGGTTGGCTCATCCAGGATGTACATGGTGCGGCCGGTGGCACGGCGGGCCAGTTCTGTCGCCAGTTTGACGCGCTGCGCTTCGCCGCCAGAGAGTGTTGTTGCCGGCTGGCCCAGGCGCATGTAGCCCAGGCCGACATCATTCAATGTTTTGAGCTTATTGTGGATCGAAGGGACGTTTGAGAAGAAGGCCATGGCCTCTTCGATGGTCATATCCAGCACGTCGGCAATATTCTTGCCTTTGTAGTGGATCTCGAGCGCCTCGCGATTGTAACGTTTGCCCTTGCACACTTCGCATGGCACATAGACATCGGGCAAGAAGTTCATCTCGATCTTGACGATGCCCTCGCCTTTGCAGGCCTCGCAGCGCCCGCCCTTGACGTTGAATGAGAAGCGCCCGGGCTGGTAGCCGCGTATTTTGGCCTCCGGTACCTGCGCGAACAGCTCGCGTATGCCTGTGAAAGCGTTGGTATAGGTAGCAGGATTCGAGCGCGGTGTGCGCCCGATAGGCGACTGGTCGATGTCGATGACTTTGTCCAGGTACATTATGCCCTCTATGCTGTCATGTGCGCCGGGACGTTCATGCGCCCGGAAGAGGGCATGTGCCAGCTTGCGGTACAGGATATCCGTGATGAGAGTACTTTTGCCGGAGCCGGAGACTCCTGTAACCACGACAAACTTGCCAAGGGGAATGTTCACATCAATATTTTTGAGATTGTTTTCCCGCGCTCCCCTGATCGTCAGCATGTGGCCGTTGCCTTCTCTCCGCTGCTGCGGCACAGGAATGTGACGACGGTGCGCCAGGTAATCGCCGGTGATAGAGTTGCGGTTATTGACGATCTCATCGAATGTGCCCTCTGCCACGATATGGCCGCCATGCTCGCCTGCGCCCGGGCCAATATCGATGATATGATCGGCAGCGCGCATCGTATCTTCGTCGTGCTCAACCACGAGCAGGGTATTGCCGAGATCGCGCAGGCGCAGCAGGGTCTTGATCAGGCGACCGTTGTCGCGCTGGTGCAGGCCAATGCTTGGCTCGTCAAGGATATAGAGCACGCCCATCAATCCTGAGCCGATCTGCGTGGCAAGGCGGATGCGCTGCGCTTCGCCCCCGGCGAGGGTGGCGGCAGCGCGATCCAGGGTGAGGTATTCCAGGCCGACATCGACGAGGAATTGCAGGCGAGCGCGGATCTCTTTCAAGACCTGGCGAGCGATGATACGCTCCCGCTCGGTCAATGTTACAAGTACTAACGGCTCGCCGGGATTGATCGGGGCCAGCGGATCGGGTTTGCCCGGAGCATTTTGTATAGGCCCGTTCGTTTGAGGAGCCGCAGCTTCTAATTCCTGGAAAAAGCGCTGCGCCTGAACAATGGAGAGGCGCGTGACCTGCACGATGTTGCGGCCCCCGACGGTGACGGCCAGCGCTTCCGGCTTGAGGCGAGCGCCATGGCAATCGGGGCAGATGCGGGCAGACATGTAGCCCTCGATCTCCTCGCGTATGCCTTCGCTGTCGGTCTGTTTATAGCGGCGATCCAGGTTGGGGATCACACCCTCGAAGTTGACGTTGTAGGTGCGGGTGTGCCCGTGCTGCGGTGTGTAGCGGATGGTCAACTGTTCAGGTGTGCCATAGAGAACTTTCTGGCGCTGCTCCTCGGTAAGGTCGCGCCAGGGTGTATCGAGACTAAAATTGTATTTTCTGGCCAGAGCCTCTAAGATAGAGGCGTGCCACTGGCTGCCATTGATCACTTTGCTCCATGGGGCAATGGCACCCTGCCGCAAGCTCAGTTCGGGATGGGTTACAACCAGTTCCGCGTCGATCTCCTGCTGCGTGCCCAGTCCGGTGCAGGTAGGGCAGGCGCCATGCGGGCTGTTAAAGCTAAACGTGCGGGGCGCGATTTCCGGTAAGCTGATGCCACAATAAACACAGGCAGCCTTCTCTGAGAAAAGTATCTCTTCACCGTCGATGACCGAGACCAGCACCACGCCATTGCCGAGCTTCAAGGTTGTCTCGAGTGAATCGGTCAGGCGCTGCCGGAGAGCAGGATCAGCATCGTCTTGAAGCTCTTCTATGGCTTGAGAAGCTCTCGCTCCATCTTCAAGCCCACGCAGGGTATCTCGCTCAGCATTGACATCGTAGAGCACAGGCCGCTCGGCAACTTTTTTCAATGTCTCCTGGGCAGGCCTGTGTGCTTTGCGAATAGGCAGGCGGTCAACAACCACCTCGATGGTATGCTTTTTCTGCTTGTCCAGCTCGATCTCCTCGCTCAGGTCATGAATTGTGCCATCGACTCGCACGCGCACAAAGCCTGAGCGGCGCATATCTTCGAAGATATTCTTGTATTCGCCTTTACGTCCCTGCACGAGTGGGGCGAGCAGCATGATGCGCGAGCCTTCAGGCAGGCTGAGGATGGCATCGACGATTTGCTGGACCGTTTGCTGGCTGACTTCTCGCCCGCAATTTGGGCAATGCGGATGTCCAATACGCGCGTATAATAGACGCAGGTAGTCGTAGATCTCGGTGACTGTGCCTACAGTCGAACGAGGATTATGCGTGGCGCCCTTCTGATCGATAGAGATAGCAGGGGAAAGACCATCGATATGATCGACATCCGGCTTCTCCATCTTGTCAAGGAACTGGCGGGCGTAGGCCGAGAGCGATTCGATATAGCGCCGTTGCCCCTCGGCAAAAATAGTATCGAAGGCCAGGCTACTTTTGCCCGAACCGGAGAGACCAGTGATGACAACCAGCTTGTCACGGGGTATGGCTACATCGATATTTTTCAGGTTATGTTCGCGGGCACCGCGTACCAGGATTTTATCTTGAGGCATACTATTCAACCAGGTGATTTTGATACAAACGTTCGATACTGTTCACTTATTATACTACAATGGATGTCAAGGGAGAGAAGAATAAATAACGGCCTGAGAGCGCTTGTTCTATAGAATAGAACAACATTGCGATAACCTTTATTTCCTATTGACGTACCATTCTTTAGGGTGAGTGACCAGGGCGGGCCGATAAATCGGCGCTGGGCACGATAAATCGGCCCCTACACTTCACCCGGAAGGATAGAGATCCTCAATCGGCGGTGGGTGCGATAAATCGGGCTCTGTCGGGCGCGATAAATCGGGCCCCTACGGGTTACCCGGAGGTGTCAAGGGATAGAGAAATAGATCAGCTTTGAGAGCGATTAATCTATAGAATAGAACAAGATGGGGGTAACCTTTATTTCCTATTGACGTATCATTCTTTAGGGTGAGTGACCAGGGCGGGCCGATAAATCGGCGCTGGGCACGATAAATCGGGTTCCACGATAAATCGGGAACCTACAGTTTACTCGGAGGGATGAAAACCCTTCCTATTTCTCATCTTGCTTCTAGTGGCTATATCTGGTACAGTTCTTTATACGTGGTATAACATAGGCCTCAGGGAGATATGGATGAATGCAGAACTAGACTTCGAGAAACGTTACCGGCTCGTGCGAGAGGTGATAGAGACTGTCGTACTGACGGTGCTCATGTTTCTGGTGATCCATACGGCGGTGCAGAATTTCAATGTTGAAGGCATGAGTATGGAGCCAACGCTGCACAATGGGGAGCTGAT
Organism: Chloroflexota bacterium; assembly: GCA_902812455.1. Next base: position 4,003 of record CADDZH010000081.1, read on the forward strand.
CCTGGTAGATAAATGGTCATACCTCTTTCATGCGCCCTCGCGCGGCGATGTGATCGTCTTTGTGGCTCCGCCGCACCCAAGCGAAGATTATGTCAAGCGCATCATTGGCATCCCTGGAGATACGATCACCATTCGCGATACCACAGTGATCGTGGATGGAGTGAAGCTGGATGAGACCTATGTTGCTCCGCAAAACCAGGGCAATCCCTATGCATACAAGAATATCTCCAATATGATTGTCCCGCCCAATGAGTACTTTGTGCTGGGCGATAATCGCGCCGGAAGCTCGGATTCGCGAGACTGGGGATTTGTGCCGAGAGGCAATATTATCGGGCAGGCGGCGCTGGTCTACTGGCCTCTGGGGGAGGACAACGACGGTTTCTTACCCAATGTCTCTCCCGTCTTTGCCAATGTTCATCAAACGGGTGCATCGCCGTCCAGCAGCAGGCAGCCGCCGGTAGGCATGAACGTGGATGGGATGTTTCTTATAGCCATAGGCGGTGTATCGGTATTGTTTGTACGGAGGCGATTATACTGGTGATTCCCCGTAAGCAGAGGCAGGGCGGGGACAAGCCGCCTTTACAGGGGGTAGGTTTTTGGGTGAGCGAGGAGGCGCGAGGTCACGGGGACAAGCACAAGGCCCCTTCCCACCCTCGCCTGCCACAGGCTACCTTGCAGGGCGACAACGACGCTGCCGCGTCTCGTGTTCTGCTATTACCTCTCCCCCCGAGAGGGTGACTCAGTCGCCCTGCAAGGTAGCCTTGTCCCTACAGGCGACGATCCGCTTAAGAGGCGGATTCACGGAAAAACCTACCCTTGTAAATCCACCCTCGCCCCTACGGCCTCTAATACACTTTTCGTTCGCTTGATGCCTAATGGGCGACCCTTGCGGTCGTCCTGGCAAGTTTTATTCAGCTTCGTTCAGTATCTCCAATGCGCGTGCAAGCGCGTTCCCGTCGCGGTAGCGCATCTCTGGGATCTTTTCCAGGCAGCGCATGATGATATCTTCCAGCGCCTGGGGAATATTGGGATTGAACTGGCTGGGCGGTATTGGCAGGTCCTGGATATGCTGCATGGCGACCGCTACGGGCGTATCCCCATCAAAAGGCGGGTGGCCTGTCAACATCTCATACATGACGTTGCCAAGCATATATACATCAGTAGCAGGGCTGGCAATCTCGCTCTGTGCCAGCTCTGGAGCATAAGAATAATGGATGGCGGTGCCCCACACCTTGCCGGGGGGTGTGAGCCATTCAGCGTCGATGTCTTTAAAGCTGACGTCTCTAAACATGATTGCGATACTAAAGCCTGTGAGCTTAATTGAACCATCACGTCCCACCAGGATATTCCGCGGTTTGATATTGCGGTGAACGATACCTCTTTGGTGAGCTGCACCTAGCCCGAGTGCGACATCGCGTGCCATGCTGATGGCCTGGTCAGCAGCGAGTAGCCCGCGTGCCCGCAAGTAGCGGCGCAGATCCGTGCCCTCTACTAACTCCATAGCAATGAAATACTTGCCATTGGCATCACCATGGTCATAGAACTGCACAATGTTGGGGTGTTGCAATAAAGACATCACCTTTGCCTCACGCTGAAAGCGCGCTACATACCATGGATCGGCGCTGTAGTTGTCGCGTAGCACCTTAATGGCGACAATCCGATCCATGCGCAGGTCGCGACCACGGTGAATCGTGGCCATGTCGCCTCGCCCTATGGGGTCTTGTAACTGGTATCGCTCATTCAGAAATTCGAATTGCATAGGATAACCTCCACTCAGATCAAGGAATCAGTGTCGAGATCGCGGACGGAACCGCCGATGGGATTGATGTTGGGATTGATGTCGGGATGGTCGTTGGGGTGCCGGAGGGCTGGCCGCTGCCGGCAAGCGGTGGGCCGAGCGTGAGATCTAATTCCTGGTTTGCCAGGCGCGCTGCGGTAATGGAGTGTTTGATCTTGACCTCGGCATCGGCAAAATGCCTGTTTACCGCTGCTGCCACTTGATCCGGGGTTAAAATGAGCGCGGCGATGCCTTCGATATTGACATTGGTAGCGATAAGCTTTCCTTTGCTTACGGCCAACTGGCCTGTAGCAGCGCAATTGAAGCCGTAGACCTGAAAAGTAAAGCGGGCAAGGTCTGGTGTGATGGAGACTTGCGGATTCTGGATAATATCGGATGGCGAAGATTCAAGGACGAGCAAATTGTTAAGAGCTTCCTGGGGAATTTTCACGGGGCCATCGGGCAAGAGCGAGATTTGCTCGGGAATGTTGTTGACTGCCTGCGTTAAGACATTATCAAGCCGGGATTGTGCGATGCTGCTCAAATACGGCTGGACGGCAAAGAACCAGGCTCCTCCTATAATCAGGACCAGGACAATAAGCACGATGAGGCCTCTGGTGAAACAGCCCATACGGCGGCGCCTGCGAGGAGCTTCTTGTTTCGAGGACAGGGTATTGGCCGCCGAGGGAGGGTTACGCTGGAAATAAGGCGCTGCTTGTGGCTGCGGCTGCGATCCTGGTTGTTGCGGAGCGGCAGGAGGGTTGCGTTGAAAATAAGGTGCTTGTGGTTGCGATCCAGACTGTGAAGGAGCCGAGGGAGGATTACGCTGGAAATAAGGCGACTGTGGCTGTGGTGAGGAAGGCTGGGATTGAGGTGGTGCATACTGCTGAGGACTCTGCTGCGGATATTGTGTCTGGTCCGGGGAGGCTGGCAGTACAGGTGGCGCTTCGCGAGAAGATACAGGTTGATAGAGTGGCGCGGGGTTCGATTTAGCGCCATCCTGGGAGATGGACGCACCGCAGTTGGGGCAGAAACGAGCGTTGGGTTCCAGTGACCTGTTGCAGTTGGGACAGTTCATAATACCCACCTTTTCTTATTTTTCGGGCTTTCCGACCTTTAGGGTGATGGACCAAGCAAGCCGATAAATCGGCGGTGGCCACGATAAATCGGGCCCTACAGTTCAGCCGCAAGGCAAGCCGATAAATCGGCGATGGCCACGATAAATCGGGCCCTACGGTTCAGCCGCAGAGCGCGCCGATCAATCGGCGGTGGCCGAGATACATCGGGTTCCACGATTAATCGGGAACCTACAGTTCACCCGGAGGCGTGGAAGCCTGTGTTTCGCCGTAAATTGACTGGAATATAGTATAAGCTGCTTTTGTTTGTATGTCTATGGGGTAGATCACAAAACGGATGACGTTCATGAGGCTTAGAGTTCGCGGTTGAGAATTTCGTTCATGGATGCGATAATCCTGGCTCGCATATCCGGGTCGCTATTGAGCACCTGTACCACCTGTTCGATCAATGTTTGCTTTTGTGCTGGCGCCAGCGAAGAGCCAAAACGCTGGTACACGGCAGCAGCAGCGGCGCTATAAATCTTCTCTTCATCAGTCATTTGCCGGGTGGGCTGGCGTTGGGCATTGTGTTCGGTTGTGGTCCCCGGAGGGCTTTCCCCTCGAAGTGGAGTCAGGCCATCGGCAGAAAAAGGAACGTCTGAGCCGATCAGGTGCGAGGAGTAAGGCGTTGCACGGTCGATATGCACGACGACAGTCTGTGTTGCCTCGTCGAGCTTGACGATGGTTCCTTCTAAGTAGATGACTTCGGGCGCACCCCAGTAAACTCGCTCTCCCAGGTGGAGGATCATACGCCGATTACTCCATTTCATGATATGCTTGTGTATGCTCAGCAGGTTACATGATAGCATATGGAGCAAGGTCTAGAAGTTCAAACGAGTAGCCGGACAGTGGTTGTATGAATGGTGTGTCGCCAGCCAACCAAACGAGAGCGGGTGGCGAAAGTGGAACGAGGCCGATGAATCGGCGGTGGGCGCGATCATGAATGTTAACAAATTCATCGGGGGTATGATGGATTGCCTTTGGGCCGATCAATCGGCACTGGGCACGATCAATCGGCCCCTACATCTATCCGGGCATGATTTTGTTCATCCTCATCATCGGGTTCCGCGATAAATCGGGCCCCTACGGGCTCGTTGGTGGATGATTTCGTCAATATGCATAATTGGCCCATACAGGGGGTCAAGTGGTTGATCGATGTGGTATGCTACATAAGCGTTTATTTAATATGGTTGTGTTATGCTAAAACTGACAGAAGTCATACAGAGGGCTTATTGATATTGATATGCATGAAAAAAGTATAGTTACATTAGAATATCCCAAAATTCTGGAGAGGGTGGCAAAAGAGGCTGCCTTTTCAGCGAGCAAAGAGCGGGTGATGGCGCTGGAGCCAACGCCGAACCTGGAAGAGGCGCGGCGCCGTCTTGCCTATACAACAGAGGCTTATCGCTTGCTCGAGTTGCACGCCGATGCCGGAGTGCGAGGCGCTCGCGATATTCGCGCGCTGTTGCTGCGTGCTGCGCGTGAGGGTGTGTTAAGCCCGGACGAACTGCTGCAGGTGCTGGCGACTGCGCAAAGCGCGATCTATGTGGCCCGCCTGTTGGAGAAGCTCGACGCGGAGCAGTTCCCACTGCTGCACGAGCTGGGGGCAAACATTCCACAGCGACCGCATATAGTCCGTCGCATTGAAGAGACCATTAGCAACGAAGGCGAAGTGCTAGATACTGCCAGTCCTACGCTGCAGCGGCTGCGCTTTGAGATTCGAGGAGCGAACCAGCGCCTGCAGGAGCGACTGCGCACGCTGGTCAATGAATTTGGGCAGGCGCTGCAGGAGCATATCATCACTATTCGCAACGATCGCTATGTGCTGCCGGTCAAAGCGGAGCACCGCAACCAGGTGCGAGGCATTGTTCACGACCAATCTGCCAGCGGCGCAACGGTCTTTATTGAGCCGATGGTGGTGGTAGAGCTAAACAATAAGCTGCGGCAACTGCAGATCGAGGAGCGGCAAGAGATAGAGCGTATCCTGCGCGTGCTTTCGCTTGAGATCGGGCATGAGGCAGATGCGCTCAGGACGGCGGTTGAACTGCTGGCCGAATTTGACCTGCACCTGGCGAAAGCCCGCTATGGGCGTATGACACGCAGCGTTGAGCCGCGCCTGAACGATGAGGGACGCATTGAGCTGCGCAACGCGCGTCATCCCCTGCTGACCGGTAAGGTTGTGCCGATTAACTTTCACCTGGGGCGAGAGTTTTTCATGGTAGTGATTACCGGCCCGAACACAGGTGGTAAGACAGTGGCTTTGAAGACGGTTGGCCTGCTGACCTTGATGACACAGGCGGGTCTGCACATCCCGGTGGAGGAAGGCTCAGAGATAGCTGTTTTTAAGGATGTGTTTGCGGATATTGGCGATGAGCAGAGCATCGAACAGAGCCTGAGCACGTTCTCCTCTCACATGAGCCGCATCATTGACATTTTGCGCCATATTCAGATTGAGGAGAGCAGCAAGACGCCGGAGATACGCGGGAGGTTAGCTGAGGCGCTGGTGGGCAAGCAGGAGCAGCGGGAGCAACAGCGGGCACGAGTGCTGGTGCTGCTGGACGAACTGGGCGCGGGCACCGATCCGAGCGAGGGGTCGGCGCTGGCTCGCGCTATTCTTACCTACCTGCTAGAGCATCATGTAACCACGGTTGCTACGACGCATTATTCGGAACTGAAGGCGTTTGCGCACGAACAGCCCGGGGTCGTCAATGCTTCCGTTGAGTTCGACATCGAGACGCTCTCACCGACCTACCGGCTGAGTATCGGGCTGCCAGGGAGAAGCAATGCGCTGGCAATAGCCAGCCGCCTTGGACTGGATGAGCAGATTATCGAGCAGGCTCGCGAGTTCCTGGGTAGCGCGGGCGTGCGCATGGAGAACCTGCTGGAAGGCCTGCAAAGCGAGCAGAAAGCCGTAGAGGATGAGCGCTTCCACCTGAACATGGAGCGGGCCGAGGCGGAGTACCAGCGTAAGCAGCTTGAGCAGGAGCGCCAGAAGCTGGAAGAGCAGCGCGTGAAGATTCTGAACGAGGCACGGGCGCAGGCGGCGCGTGAACTGGATGAAGTGAGAGCAGCACTGGCGAAGGTCAAAGTTGATGTGAGCCGTGGACACGTGACTCGCGAGCGCTTAGAGGCGGATCGCCGGCGAGTGCGCAACCTCGAGGGAAAGGTCACGCCTATAGCGGAGCCACGCCGTCCAGATAAGAGCACTGAAGAGCGGCCAGAGGAGCAGCAGGAGGGACCATTGCGCATTGGCGATACCGTGCGGGTGCTGAGTTTTGGGCAGAATGCCGAACTGCTGGGGCTGTCTCCTGATCGGAGCGAGGCAGAGGTGCAGATGGGGTCGTTGAAGGTACGGGTGAGCGTGGATAACCTGGAGCGCGTGAGTAAGCGCCAGGCCAAAGCAGAGTCGGGGGAGCGAGAACGAGTGCAAAGTGGCGTAGTATTGCCGCGGTACGAGGATCGCCCTGAGGTGGCAACACAGCTTGATATGCGTGGCTGGCGCGTTGAGGATGCCCTTGAGGAGCTGGATACGTACCTGAATGACGCGGCTATGTCGGGTATGCCTGCTGTGCGTATTGTGCATGGTAAGGGAACGGGAGCGCTGCGGGCTGCTGTGCGCGAACAACTGGCGCATCATCCCCTTGTGAAGTCATATACGCCTGCACCCCCGCAGGAAGGCGGCGATGGTGTGACCATCGTGAAGTTGAGCGCGTAAGGCTATAGCAGCAGCGCCCCTACCGTTAGGACTAGAACGGTACCCAGCGTAATGTAATCGACCATGTGGAGCGAGGTTTCGTGCAGGTAGGTCTGGCGGCCTTCGACCTGGTAGCCGCGAGCTTCGAGGGCCGTTGCCAGGTCGGAGGCGCGGCGCAGGACGCCCTGGAGGAAGGGGACGAAGAGAGCGATCATGCTCTGCACGCGCTCGCGTATTGTCCCGTGGGCATAATCTGCGCCGCGTGAGGTCTGGGCCTTGAGCAGCAGCTCTAGCTCTTCAAAGAGCGTGGGGATGAAGCGCAGTGCAATGAGCATCATCAGCGCAAATTCATCGACGGGTAATCTGAGCCGGCGTAGGGGTGCAAGCAGCCTGCTCGTGCCCTCAATCAGGGCGATGGGCGTAGTGGTCATGGTTAAGAGCAGCGAGCAGGTATAGAGCACGAGAAAGACGGTAAACAGCGTCACTTCCGACCATACGCCGGTATCGGTAATCACGAAAGGCCCGGCAGGGAAGGTTCTAGCCGGGGGAATGTTGCGGATGAACCAGAGGGTTAACAGCGCGACAATGGTGAGAAGGGAAAACCATATTCTCAGTCGCTTGAATACCCGGCGCTGCATCACCTGATGTAGTCCCTCGATGGGGAGCAGCGACAAGGCGATGAAGATGAGCAGTAGTATGCCGTAGATATAGATGGCCCAGCGCACGAATCCGAATGAGATGGCAAAAGGGCCAATCGGGTACAATGGTTTTGAGCCACTATCGGCGACGGTGAACAGGACGGGAATAGCTGCAATGAGAGTGAAGAGGAGAAGTAGCCTTATTCTCAACCAGAACTGGCCTATTGAAATGCCGGAGAGTGCTATGCCAAGTAATACAAGGATTGCCAGGACGATGTATGGCGCGAAGTGCCAGGGGTTACGGTTGGCATGGGTCAGGCAGGCGGCGAACCAGACCACGAGCAGGAGTTTTGTCCTGGCCTGCAAGCGATGTAAGAAGCTTTTGCCTGGAAAATAGATGCCTAATGGGATGTTACGCAGCATATTTTTTCCTAATTGCGTTTATGATTGTGATTGACAAATTATGGATTCTAAGGGATGTCATCCTGAGCCCATTCGCTTCGCTCAGGGGAAACTCCGCGAAGGGTCTCCAGCGATCGGCAGCGGATGTTTCGCTGCGCTCAACATGACATGGGTGGGCAGCGGATGTTTCGCTGCGCTCAACATGACATGGGCGGGCAGCGGATGTTTCCCCTTCACTTCGTTCAGGGCTTCGGCTCACGCGCTCAACATGACATGGGTGGGCAGCGGATGTTTCCCCTTCCCCTTCACGGCGTTCAGGGCTTTGGCTCACGCGCTCAGCATGACATGGGCGGGCAGCGGATGTTTCGCTGCGCTCAACATGACATGATTGGGTGATTCCGTTTATCTCCATTATTGTGCCTCTTAAGAATGGTATTCATGCAATGGCGCTGTGGGCTGTTCTCTAGCTATCAGGGCGGCGATGGCCTCGTCGAGTGTGAGTACGTCTTCGGGAAGGGGTAAACCTCGCCTGCGCAGTAAAGAGAGCAGCTCGCTCAGGGGAGGTTCGGCCAGGCCCCACGTGCGCAGTAATGTTCCTTGCGTGAAAACGCTGCGTGGTGTTCCCTGCATGACCAGGCATCCATCATGTAAGACAAACAGCCAGTCTGCCAGGGCTGCTACCTCGGCCATATCATGCGAGACCAGGATGATCGTAACGCCCTGTTCCTGCTGCACACGACGCAGGTAGTGGTAGAACTCGGCGCGGCCATCAGCATCCAGGCCGGTGGTTGGTTCGTCGAGTATGAGCACGTCCGGTGTCATTGCGAGCACTCCGGCCAGGGCAACACGTCTCATCTGCCCCCCGCTGAGTTCAAATGGGGAGCGCCAGGCAAAGTCGCGAGGAGGCAATCCCACCGTTTCTAACGCTTTGAGTACGCGCATTCTCACCTCGCGCTTGCTCAGTTTCATACGCCGGGGACCAAAGGCCACATCAGCATAGACGGTGTGTTCGAATAGCTGCATTTCGGGAAACTGGAAGAGCATGCCTACACGCCGGCGCAGCGCATGTAGATCTACTTTCTTGTCGCTGACATCGAGGCCATCGACAATCACAGTGCCGGAGGTTGGACGAAGCAGCCCATTGAAGTGCTGGACAAGCGTCGATTTGCCGGAACCGGTGATGCCGATGATGGCGACACAACTGCCGCGCTCAATTTGCAGATTGATATCGACCAGGGCAGCTTTCTCTACAGGGCCAGATTGATAGGTATGGCAAAGGTTGTGGGTGATAATGATCGGACTGCTCACGGCATGATCTCCCCTGCAATGGCTTCCACCGTCAGGGCCTCTTGCGAGATAGGAAAGCCGGCAGCGCGCAAGCGATCGGCCAGCTCGATAGATTCAGGAATGGCCAGTTTTAGCCTGCGCAGTCGTTCCAGGTCGCTGAAAATGACCGCTGGCGTTCCCTCCATTGCAATGCGACCTTGCTCCATAATGATAATTCTGCCGGCCAGAGCTGCTTCTTCGAGCATGTGGGTGACGTGAATGATGGTCAGGCCGTATGCCTGGTTCAGGTGATGAAGCAAGGCCACGATTTCCTGGCGTGAAAGCGGATCGAGTTGCGCTGTGGCTTCGTCTGCAATGATACATTGAGGGCGCAATGCCAGCGCTCCGGCAATGGCCAGGCGTTGTCGCTGGCCGCCTGAGAGGCTGTTGGGCGGGCGATTGCGCAAGTCGGTAATACCAACTGCAGCCATAGCATACTCTACGCGCTCCTGGATAAGTGCGGGAGGGAAGCCGCGGACAGTCAAGGCCCAGGCGACATCATCTTCAACGACGGTGGCAATGATCTGGTTATCGGGGTTCTGGAAGATCATGCCCACGCTATCACGTATCTTGCGATGGTTCGCGGCATTGCTCGTATCGAGTCCTGCCACAATAACATGGCCTTGATCTGGAATAAGCAGGGCGTTACAATGGCGGGCCAGCGTCGATTTGCCGCTGCCGTTATGCCCGAGGATGACCAGGTATTCTCCTTGCTGCACCTGTAAACTCACGTCTTGCAGGGCCAGGACGGGTTCGGTGGTGCTGTTGCCGAGCTGGTGCCCTGGATAGGTATAGCTAATGTGCTGTATGTCAATCAGCGGCGAGGGAAATGCATTCATGGATTGACCTTTTGCCTCCCAAGCCCCATATTCTGCTTGCGGATTTCTATGATAATTGTGCGTATGGCCCAGCTCTTGCCGAGGCCCAGCGCGAGGGCAAGCCGGAGGAGCAGGTGAACGAACCACTGGAGCATTCTGTTGAGCAGGCCATCCGGGAAGGGGCGAACATCGTATCCGAGCAGGCGCACCAGGAATGTTGTTATATAGTAGACGACGATCACGAGCGGGCAGGCAAAAACCCAATCACCTGCGTACAGCAAGGCGGGCCAGTAGGCCAGTGTCAGGTCTGCGAAGTGCCGGGCCGCAGGGTACGTGCTGTGCCACCATTGAGCCAGTCCGAGCTGTGGTGTGAGAGCATTGAGCAGGGAGAAGGCTCCAATATATGAAGCGCGAAAGCCTTGAAGAAGGGAAGCCAGGAAAACCGGCCCTAGAAGCAGGATTGTGAACAGTGTAAACAGGAAGATGCCCAGTGAACTGCCGGTAGTTCCAAGTAAGATGAGTGGGAGATAATGCAGGCGATATTTCATTGTCACGCCCAGGAATAGCCCTGCTCCACATTCGAGGAGCAGGAGGGATGATGAGCCGAAGCCGGATATGATGCCAACCAGGAAGACGGCGACGCACAGGCTCATGAGGCCGGTATAGAAGCTGCGCCTCAGCACCAGGATGGTAAATACGACGGGAACAAGCAGCGCGAAATAGCCTCCCACAAAGGGGAGATACTTGAAGCAGAGCTGGAAAACGACGGCGATATCGGCCATCAGGGCGCCTTCGGCGATTTCGATTGCGCTCAGTTTACGAAACAATGGTGTCTCCTTTGGCCCCCCGATGACCTGGCTCGCGATGACCTGGCCCTCCCAAGGGAGGCCACGACATAGTGCCTGTCAATTGAGGGATAACAACTTGATATGGTGGCATTCTTCATGCAATGCATTGTAGCGTCTTATTAGCAAACTCACAAGCCCTTGTAGCTCTCCATCCTTCCGAGTGAACTGCAGAAGCCGATAATGAAATTTAACAAGCAAGATCGGTAATACACACAAGCCAGACGGGCGACTATAAAGGCCCACCACTCCGCTCCACAACCACCCTCGCCCCTACGGGCTACGCGATCGTTTTCTCATTACCGAATTTGATCGGCAAAATTCATTATCGGCTCTTCCTCGGCAATCACCTCAAAGGAGGGCGCGTCGCCCTTGTAGTTTGTATGGCCTGCGTATTATGCTTGTGCTCTTTTCATTGTACAGGATGTCTCTATTTGGAGGCACGCACCTGAGTGCAGGAGAAGGATGGACAGGGGTGCATGCTTTTATGCACTTGAGGTTATGCGATATTTTGCCTAGTTGTTGCTGATCTTGCCGTGAATCGTGTTATCTTTAGTGTAGAGTCGAAGGGTTGAGATAGATCGATACGGGGCGCGATAAATCGGGTTCCACGATAAATCGGGAACCTACGGGCTGTGGGTGTTCGTCTATATTTAGTAAAACAAGGAGGAGAAGGCAGCTATGGCTTTTTGGAGAGATCCAACGGTGCAAAAGGTAGAAAACCGTGCGACGGGCGTATTGAGTGATTTTGAGAAGTTCATCTTGCGAGGCAACGTGGTTGACCTAGCGGTTGGTATCATTATAGGTGCGGCATTTAACTCGGTTGTTCAGGCTCTGGTGAGCGATGTCATTACCCCGCTCATTCCCGGCAATGGGAAAGTCAGTTTATCGACTTTAGCCCTTAAGGTTTTCTACACAGGAGGAAGCATTCAGCTAGGAACCTTCATCAATGCGATAATTGCTTTTTTGCTTATCGCAGCAGTTGTGTTTTTTCTTGTGGTGAAACCGGTCAATGCATTGATGGAGCTGCACAGGCCGAAGGTGGCAGAGGCTCCAACCACCCGTGAATGCCCGTTTTGCCTGAGCACTATTCCGCTTAAAGCTACCCGTTGTGCCTATTGCACATCTCAACTCCTGCCAGTTGAGCAGACGCAGGCGCCGCAGCAGTAATCAATCCTACGATGCTTGCATGAGAGGATGGGCTGCGATATACTGCAAAGCGGGATACGTGGAGTGCCTAATGGCCCAAAATCAAATCTATGCAAATGGTGGGCGAAGGGGCGCGAGGACAAGCACAAGGCCCCCACACCGCAGCCTCACCACCCCTTGTCCCTACAGGGACGAGCCGGTTAAGAGGTGGGTTCATGGGAAAAACCTACCCTTGTGAGCCAGCCTGAATGCTGTGCGCTAACAGGAAGCTGGCCAGGGAGAGGTGCGCGAGCCTGGTTGCCCTGATGTGTTAGCTATAATGGAATAGAGGAGAAAACATCAATGTCATCAACTTCTGAATCATTACACCTGGAAGACTGGATTCGAGATGTTCCAGATTTTCCCCAGAGGGGCGTGCTTTTCAAGGATATTACGCCCCTCTTGCAAGATGCAGTGGCCTTTCGGACTGCCCTGGATCGTTTAGCTGCTCATTATGCCGGCGCTGGTATTGAAACGGTTGTCGGTGTGGAGTCACGAGGCTTTATTTTTGGCGCGCCGCTGGCATACCTCTTAAACTGTGGTTTTGTGCCCGTGCGCAAGTTCGGAAAACTGCCGTCGCAGACGGTGACTGTAGAATATGCGCTAGAGTACGGGACGAACGTAGTGGAGATGCATACGGACGCGATCCGGCCTGGAGAACGCATCTTGATTGTGGATGATCTGCTGGCGACGGGGGGGACGGTCTCGGCAGCAATGGAGCTGGTGGAAAAGCTGGGCGGCCATATCGCCGGGATAGCCTTTTTAGTAGAGTTGACGTTCTTGAAGGGGCGCGAACGGCTCAAAGGGCATGATGTCTTTGCGCTTATTAAGTATTGATTCCTACCAGTCCAGCCAGGTTGTTTTCTCCTCAAAGGGGATGGGATGGCGCTCAATTTTGGGGATTGCGGGGAAGCCAAGATACACGAAGGCCGTGATGTGGTCTTCTGGATCGATGCCAAGCCAGCGTTTCACGCGAGGATCGTAGGCGGCGTCACCAGTTCGCCACATAGCTGCAAGCCCTAATTCTTCAGCGGTGAGGAGCATGTTTTGCACCGCTGCTGCCGTCGCCTCGATATTTTCGATGGCCAGCACTTTTGGCTGTTGAGGCCGCTCTGCTACCACTGCGATGACCACAGGTGAGCGGAGGAGCTTAGTGCGCTCTTTGTTGAGGAGCGCCTGTACCTTATCGTCGTCTTGAAGATATCCGCTCTCTTGCAGGCGAGATGCCAGGGATTCGGCCATGACCTCGCCGAGTTCTTGGCGGGCCTGCCCTGCCAGCACGATAAATTTCCAGGGTTGTACTTTATGATGATTGGGGGCGTGTGTTGCCGCCTCCAGGATGCGTTCTATTTGCTGGCGCGTTGGGCGTTCTGCGGTCATTTTGCCGATGCTACGGCGATTTTTTATGGTCTCGAAAACAGTCATCTTGATTTCTCACATCTTGTGATTATGGTGATAGTATTTAACGATACTAGATTGTACCGCATGGTGCAATCTTCTTGTGAACCGAAGCGATAAAGAACTTTCATAAAGTAACAAACTTCGTGTGCAAGTTTTTTCCTTTGAGTACCGCTTACGGCGGCGAGAGGGAGGGGAAGAGAATGGGTCCCCAGCACACGGTCTCCCAGACCGCGTCCCCAAACCCCGCCAGGGGCGGCAGCCCCTGGACCCCGCTCAGAAAACTTGCACATTGGGTTAACAAGGGTTAGTCAGAGGAATATAGCATAGTCGATGATGATTTTAACGACCAAGTTCGGGAATACATATCATGTTGAGCGAGTGCAGCCCAGCCCTGAGCCCATTCGCTTCGCTCAGGGGAAACTCCGCGAAGGGGAAGGATCTCCAGCGATCGGCAGCGGATGTTTCGCTGCGCTCAACATGACATGGTGAGTTACCGATCTTGTTTGTAAAAGTTCATCATCGGCACTGGGCGCGATCAATCGGGAACCTACGGATATACCCGAATGATTTTGTTCATGGTCAAAATCGGCGGTGGGCGCGATCAATCGGGTTCAGTGGCCGATGAATCGGCGGTGGGCGCGATCAATCGGCCCCTACAGGTGCCCCGATGATTGTGTTCATTGCGGGCGCCATGCCAGGCCATAGCTTTGATAGTGTCACTTGCCCCCAGCAGAGTCATAGAGGCTCGTCCTGGGCGTGGATATGATGCCATCTCTGCACTATAGGGCGCTGGGCCTCCTGTAGATGGTGGGCTACTAACTGGTGATAGTCCTCTTCAGGGCCGTGCGGGTCAGTATGAATGATTGCCTCTGAGAGGCCTTTGATCTCGTGGAAGAGGCGATGGCGCACCTCTTCGGCGATGCCGTGCGCCTTTGCCAGCGTCAGTTCCGCATCCACCTCGATATTCAGTGCGACGTGCAACGTGTGTCCAACCCAGCGTGCCCGCACATCGTTTACACCTTCGACTCCTGGGACGCTGCTGGCGATATTCAGGATGGAGGGGACGATGTGAGGATCAACTGCATCGAGGAGGCGCTGCATGACGCTGCGCGTTGTCGAGTAAACAACGGTCAGTATCACAACAGTGATTACAAGACCGGCAATGGGGTCAGCGATGCGCAGGCCGAACCTGACGCCGATGAGGCCGATAAGCGCGGCCAGTGAAGTGAGGCCATCGATACGCGAATGCTGCCCATCGGCCACAAGCGGCACGCTGTTGATACGCTTGCCGACAGCGCTCTTGTACTGAGCCATGATCTCGTTGCCGGCGACGCCGACCAGCGCGGCGGCCATACTAAAATACAACTGCGTGGGCACCGAGCCACTGGTCAGCTTGAGGATCGATTCTACAGCACCGGCAACTGCGCTGGCCATAATGACCAGGACGATAAACACTCCTGCCAGATCCTCAGCACGATAATAGCCATAGGTGTAGCGTTGATTGGCAGCGCGATTGGAGATCACGAAAGCGATCCAGAGGGCGACGGTTGTCAGCACGTCGCCGAGGTTGTGCAGGGCGTCGGCAAAGAGGCCCGCGCTACCGCCAATACCTGCGATGATAAACTGGATGATGGCGACCAGAAGCATGCCTGCCGTAGAAATCTGTACAGCTCGCAGTCCCGCCTGGTTGCCATATACATCGGCATTGACCTGCCCGTGTACATGGCCGTGTCCACCATGCTCATCATGCTCACCATGCTCATCATGCCCGCCGTGTGCGTCATGGTCGCCGTGAGTATGAGCTTCTAATGCCCCGTGATCATGCTCATGGTCGTGATCGTGGTCATGCTCATCATGGTCGTGTGTATGGTGGGTATGAGACCTTTGCATGCTGATCCTCCCTCTGGTGCTGAGAGCGAGGGCGAGGGCGAGGGCAAGCCTCGCCCCTACCCTCACAGAGTTTCGATCCCCGATTGTTGGTAGAATTATATTTTCTTCTTTAGTATACACGCTTGTTTTAGCCAACGGGATACCACTGATTTCTGGTGATTACCCGTGAGCAGAGGCAGGGCGGGGACAAGCCGGGGGGATAAACCGGGCCCCTACTATGGTGACGGGTGGCCCCTTCAGTGGTTTGGTGCAGCAAAGGATCTCTTACTGACTTACGGGTAATTACCAGCACTGATTTGGTTGCAAGCGATTCCCTGCTGATCAAATCTTATGGGCCGTCACCAACCAGTGGCGCGGTATAGCAGGAAGTATCCGGGGGATGACAGGATAGGGCCAGCGAGCATAGTTTGCCTCTGCTTCCCCAGGCTGGGTCAGCGTAGCCTGCCAGCCGCGTGAGGAAAGCTCCGCCTCTGGATCGTCCATCGTGCCAATCCAGGGAGTTCCAGCGTTGGCCATGGATTCGACCAGTGGCTGCGTCCAGGGAGAAGTGAGCATGGTACTGTTAATGATATCGAAGCCCATCCAGCTTGCGGGCGAGGACAAGCTTGTGATCTCATCCAGCAGGCGCCTGATGTGCTCATTGGGCAGGTACTGGAGGAATCCCTCAAGCAGCCAGGCGGAGGGCTGTCGTGAATGGAAACCGGCCTGGAGGAGGGCTTCACTCCAGGAGGTAGTGAGATCCACTGGAATGGCTTTCCGCTCGCAGGTTGGTTGGGCACCAGCAGCAGTCAGTGCTTGTTCTTTGTACTCCAGGACCTCGGGCTGATCAAGCTCGAAGAGGCGCATGTGTTCGGGCCATGTGAGCCGAAACGCCCGGGTATCCAGACCCGCAGCCATTAACACGACCTGTCGAATCGCATACTGGCCCGTCACACGTTGGAGGAAGTCGTCGAAGAAGCGCGTGCGCACAATGATGGAGATTCCTTTGTCTATCGACCGGTGTTCAACCCACTCCTCGCCCTCCTTGCCTGCCAGAGCGGCTGCCCAGCGATCGCTGAACAGGCGATCCTCACGCAGGTTCTCCCTGGCGCGCGCACCTGCCGTCCAGCGTGCAGTCAATCCCAAGAGATGATGAGATGAGGTGTTCTCCGGCATATTCTTGTGCTCCTTGTTTGCTGAAGGTGAGTAGGTTTGCTGGAGGCGAGTATAGCAGAGGGCAATAAAAGAGGCAAGGGACCCTGCTGGCGGATGTAAGCGCAGGCAATGGCCGGTCTGCACTCATGAATGCAGACCGGCCATCGTTACTAAGAGATGCAGCCAATAGAGTCGAAACTATTCGCTTCCACCACTGCCCGCATGAGCACCACGAGATGTAGCCTGGCCCCCACAAGGGAGGCCATTACATCTCGTGGCCTCCCTTGTAGGGACCAGGGCCTTGTTACTAAGCAGACACCTCGTAGGTGCGCGTGCCCCAGTTGGCGTTAGAAATCTGCCTGGACGGAGGTGGAACGTACTCCGAAGCCATCCAGATGTTCGAGCTGAAGGGATCAAGCGTAGCCCACGAGTAGTCACCCCAGCGGCAACCAGGAGCTGCCGGCCCGTTGCAGGTGAAGGTATCGCTGTATGACCCGCTGCCCGTGGCGGCGACAACGACTGCGCCCGCGTTTTTGCCGTGCGGTCCATCAGGGACTACTGTATAAGCAGCACTAGGGTTGGTGGTTGAGTTCGTGATGGAGAAGGCCATCTCGACGGTGCTATCCTTGCTCTGCATGATCGCCGGGTACAGGATGTACAGGCCAGAAGCGGCAATATAGCCCTGGTGCTTGATACGTGCCTTAACTGTGAGCGAAACTTGCAGCGCAGGCTCAATGTCCCACCAGGCGACACCATCGCGTGGCGTGCTATCGCCCTTGATCAGGATGCCTGTTGACAGCGCGCCCAGCAGGTTGCCGTTGATATACTCCACCTGCTGCATGCGGTCGTCATCCGAGTTGAGTACGTTGCCGTTCGGCTCGGGAGCGGGATTGGGCTGGGCGTAGGCCTCACTATTGATAACGGTCGGATTGCTCAGCGTAGGGGTTCCGCCCGCAGTGACCGCGGCCTGGTTCGTGATGGCGAAGATGCCCAGGCGGTGATCGTAGGAGGTGTTATTGCCGTTGGCATCCACGACGAACGCATGCAGCAGGTATTCCGCCGGAGCCCTGGGATCAAGGGTGATGGCCGGCTGCAGCGTCTCGATCAATATCCCCTGGTCGCTCAGGTGCGCGAACTCCACATAGTTAGCAGTACCACCTGTGCCTGATGCGAGTTGAGATTTCGAAATAGCATACACCTCGGCCCCATTGTAGTACGGGCTTGTGGCTATGGGGAACTCGTTGCTGCTGACGTAGATGTTGTAGGCATCGAGGCCGAGCAACGGCTGATCCCCGAAGCAGGGGCAATGTGGGTAGCTGGCATCGGTCGTGTCGAAGCGATACACAAAGAAGGTAGCGTCCTGGTGCAGCACGGTGACATCGAGATGCGAGGTGCTATTGGTGAAATTAATGGCGAGAACGGTGAAGAAGAAGTCCTGTGTCTGCGTATCGTACTGGCAGCGCGGGTCGCTCAGGAACGTACCGGTACCCGTGCTAGGGTTAAACGGGGTCTCCTGGAATAAGTAGGATAGACTGATAGCGTGCGGAAGGAGCGGCGTACCGTTGGTGGTATAGATATTATATACTAAATTGACGGGCTCAATCACAACCTCTTGTCCAAATGTGGCAAGAGGGCCGACACATAGTCCCTGATCGGGCGGTGCAAGGATAAAGCTGTTGGCTGCCGCGTTGTCCTTGTCGCTAGCTCCGTCAAAGCTCTGTAGTAGTTTGCCTGAACTTCCCTTACTATTTTTTTTCGTATGTGAAGTAGCAGGTGAACTGACTGCTGTCGCGGTGGCCGAGGGCATAACCGAAGCTCTTGAATGGACAGCACCGTTTATGCCCATGCGATTGACTTTGAATGATAGGTGGACAGGCTGTCCCGATTCCGTTGGCTGTGCTGGCGCATTCTTGAGATTGAAGGGGCCTGCGGCGGTGGCTGTCCCCTTTACCGGGGTGGAACTACTGGCGGAGCTAGTGGCCGCATGGATGGCCTGCCCATGAAAAAGCGCCGTCAGTGTAAATGCGCCGGCAAGAACAATAATAGTGACAAGCGAAAAGAGTATGCTCACTTTTGAGCGGGTAAAGAAACGCATAAAACATCCTCACTTTCCAACATCAACCATCCCCACTTTCCGAGATGTTACACTGTAAAAATACAATCTTTGTGAACATGGCCCGGTATGTCTCTCTAGAAGCCCTGGCACAAGGCTGTTCTTTTCCCATGAAGGGGGTGAGAGATATGGCCGTGTTCCCTCGACTACATATAATTATGGTTGGAAGGGACTAAGGATCAGGTTAAGATTGGGTTGAGATCGAGTTAAGGGCAGGCCTGCTCTGGCCTGATTTCGCGTTGATTTGTGCAACTAGCCCTTCGCAAAGGATGATTGAGGAGTTACACGTGACGGAAATAGTAATGGAAGATCCTTTTTTACTGCGGCGCAATCATGCCGCTGAAGTTTTTATTATCCGGCACGGAGATGCCATTCCAGGAGAGGATGAAATTATTCCCAGCGGAATCTATGACGATCTGCCTTTGAGTCGTATTGGTCGCGAACAGGCTCAGGCACTTGCCGGACGCCTGGACAATACTGGTTTTGACGCTATCTATAGCAGCCCCTTGCGTCGTTGCATGGAGACAGCAGCGCCCTTGGCCGAGCGCTTAGGCATAAAGGTTACCATTGTTCCCGATTTGAAGGAAATCAGGCTCGGCGAGGTACACCCGCTGCCCAGCGATGTAAACGACCTGGCGGCTTTGACTCAAGCCTTGAAAGAACGCCAGAACGACATCGTGCGCATCGCTGGCGCAAGCGGCAACTGGGACTCGATAGAGAATAGCGAGCCATCGAAAGCGTTCCGCAAGCGCGTTGTCGAAGCCCTGGATGGCATCGCCAACAGGCATATAGGGGGACGAATAGCCGTATTTTCACATGGCGGTGTCGTCAATGCCTATGTCGCCGAAGTGCTGGGATTAGAAAGAGATTTTTTCTTCCCCGCCGCTAATACCTCGATCAGTGTGGTGCGTGTATCGGGCAAGCATCGCGTGCTCTATGTCTTGAATGACCTGGCGCACGTCAGACGGCACGGCTAAAAAAGCGAATTGGTACCGTAAGCAGGACAGGGACAAGCCTTGTCCCTACAGGCATTGGTGAGTTGACAGAACCGTATCGCTATGGCAGACCGAGCAGGGCAGGGACAAGCCCTGTCCCTACCCTAGATGGCGGGTGCCAGCACCGTTACCAGGACAGGGACAAGCCCTGTCCCTACAGTCTTTCCCTATGCGGTTGGCAAAGTTCATCAGGAGACGAGCCGCTTAAGAGGCGGGTTCACGGAAAACCTACCCTTGTAAAACCAGCCCGGCCCCCTACGAATCTATGCGAGCATTTGGATGGCACCCTAGTAGGCCTACATACTAGTAGGCCTACATATTAGAAGAGAAACTATTGATCATTTCCTGGGCTCGCTGGTACACGCCCTGCCACAGTTCTGCTAGCTTCTGCCGCGTCTCGGTACCGGGCCAGGGTGTATACAGCAGTGCGGCGGCAAGTCCTGCCAGCAGGCCCATACGAAACAGGAATCGCGCTCTCCTTCGCCTGCGCCGGGCGCTCTCAAGCCGATTCTGCACGGTATCCTGCACGTCTTTCACTTTGCTGCCAGCCTTCACTAAACCCATACCGGCGCTCACTGCACCTTTCTTGAGCACATCCTGCGCCGTCTCTACGCCGCTCTGCAACGTATCCTGCGTCTTCGACAGGCTCGCCTGCATGGTATCCTGCAATGTGTCCTGAAGTTGGCTCACGTTCTTCTGTGCCCTCTTTAAGCTCTTGCGCGCCCGCTTCACGTTCTCGCTCAAGGCTTCCTGAGCTGCAGCTATGCTCGTTTGCATAGTATCTTGTAGTGTATCTTGAGCTTGCGCTACCTGCTTCTTTGCCTTCTTCGCGCGCTTGCTGGCCTCTTTATTGCCCTGGCCCAAAAACGCTTGCGCCAGGTCAAGCCCGGCAAAGAGCACGTCCCGCGTTTTTGCCGCGGTAGATTGCACATTTTCTTGTACAGCGGCAGCCGTGGATTGCGCTGCGCCTTTCACTTTATCGCTCACGCTCGTCGAACTATTGTATTGATCCGTGTTGGTCCTGGCCATATTGTTTCTCCCTCCTTATCTTTATAGTAAGCAGGCAACGAAATACGCTAACATTGCCTCTATTCTTAGGATAGATCACAACTGTAACACGCTTCAAGGCTTCATGAGGTTTCATCGCGCCCAAAGGTATATGAAAGGGTTGTTGGCAAACGAATGTAGGGGTCCGGTTGGATGTCACCCTGAGCGAAGCGAAGCATGTCAGGGCATGATATAATAT
>CADDZH010000082.1 GCA_902812455.1 Chloroflexota bacterium
CCCATCCCCCCATCCACCCCTTGTCCCTACAGGGATGATCCAGTGATCGGAAAAGTTCATTAGGATTATACCTCATTATACCTTATGTTCGAATTCCGCTACCATATCATCTTGCATGACGTGAAGGAGTTCAGGGACAAGGAATCTGTTGCCGGAAAAAGGCAATGGGGACGAGCCATGAGAAACGACTGGTGAAACGGTGCTGAGAGGAACAGGATTATCTATAAAAGCGTCTTTCGCGGAAGAAATATAGCAAATATTGCCCAGGGATTGTTTGGCGTTGCGCTTGGCTTCAGCCGCAAGGTAACTGACTTCTTGGATGCTATGTGGCCGGTAGGCCTGATTATCAACAATCCCGATTGATAAGGACACGAGCGGGAACTGGTAGGGGCGTCCTTTGCGGTCTACCCCGCTGATCGAGCCGCGAGCCAGATCCTCAGGGTAGTACAAAGCCGCGCTCTCTCTTTTATACCTGAGCGTAATCTGCTGGCAAAGTGTTTGCGTACAATCAGGTGTGGTCACGACGATGAAATCATCACCACCAACATGGCCAACAAAATCATCCACATTGCCATACTCATAGACCACTTGCTGGCAAATACGCCCCACCAGCAGGATCATATCATTGCCTGCCAGGAAGCCATACACATCGTTAAAAGACTTGAAGTTATCCAGGTCAAGATAGAGGATGCTCCAGGGATCTGCGCGCTCAAGCCTGTAATTGATAGCGCGCACAACCTGCATCCCACCTGGCAAGCCGGTAAGAGGCGAAAGAGAAGCCTGCTGTACACGTTGTAACTGCCTGTGCACCCAGGCCAGGAGTTCATCTGCATCAAATGGCTTGGTAATATATCCATCAACGCCACAATCGTAAGCGCGCACCTTATCGGCGGCTCCGCCTAAAGCGCTCAAGACGATGATGGGGATATGCATTGTTTTTGGATGGTTGCGCAACTGCTGGACAACCGCATAGCCATTCATGCCCGGCAGCATGATATCCACTATGACGAGGTGCGGTATTTCGCGTAGTGCAAATTCTACAGCAGCTTCGCCGTTAAGGACTGTCACTACCTGATACCCTTCAATTTCCAGCGTTTCTCGAAGTAAGCCGGCTATCAATCGTTCGTCCTCGACGACTAAAATATTTGCCATATGCGCTCCTGCTACTACACTCTCAAATACTAGATGCTACGAAGAAAAGTGCGAAAATATGCTCTGCAAGATGGGATATCATGTTTCACCTGCTATAAAGCTGCATTTGCAGAGATTGTATAATGTCTACTTCTACCCCTCCTATTCACTGCTCTGATCAGCATGAGGAAAACACAATGCCCTTTGCTTTAGCTTGTCTAGCCTTATCCCCCAGTAAGGATAGCGGACAACCACACGCCTATCCGTTATCTTTTCTTTTCTACAGTATAACATTCTTCTTCGTCTATGCATAGGGGGTTAACCGCGCAATTTAAAAATAAGGGTCTCTATCTTTTAGGGTGATCGACGAGAATGTGCCCATCAATCGGCGCTGGCCGCGATAAATCGGGCCCTACAGTTCACCCGGAAGGATGGAGACCCAAAAATAAAAAGGAGTTGACGGCAAGCCGATCCTGCGATAAGATGAGAAGCACCAGAGAATAAACACCATGTATGATGAAGGGAAGAAGATGACCTCACCAGCACAGGTTGAGCGCGCAGTGAGTTTTCAAAGCGCGGGGCAGCCCTCGTATCTCCTCGAAGGAATACTACACGAGCCTACAAAAGCCGAGCGAGCGCCTGTAGTTGTACTCTGCCATCCTCAACCCGTGAGTAGCGATATGAACGATCCATTGCTGGTTACCCTCGCTACACAGTTGGCAAATGCAGGCATGCTTGCGCTGCGCTTTAATTTTCGCGGAGTGGGTAAGAGTGGCGGGCAGCAAACTGATGGGAAAATGGAACCACTTGACCTGGCAGGAGCTATCAACTTTGTCCTGGCTCAACCAGGGATCAATCCCGCCAAAGTATGCGTTATCGGTCATGCCTTTGGAGCGAATATTGCCCTGATGTATGCTCCTTTTGATCCGCGCGTCCGCACGGTAGTGGCCATCAGCCTCCTGCTCTATCGCGTTCCCAATGGATTTCCGAAAGCTTTTGAACGCCCTAAATTGTTTATTACAGGAGAAGATGATCAAATCTGCCCGCTTTATAAGCTCGAACCATTTGTTGAGCAGCAAAAAGGGCCGAAAGGCATCAAAGTCATTCGAGGGGCACGCCACCTGATGCGTGGATATGAAGAGGCGGCTGCCGAGGCTATCATGAAATATGTGAGCAACTGGGCGGCCATGCCAGGAGTATAAGAGCAAGATGATACCCAATAATCCTATTATTGTACAGAGCGATAAAACGATCCTTCTGGAAGTAGATCACCCTCAACATGCCGAGGCAAGAGATGCCCTGGCTCAATTTGCGGAGCTAGAGAAATCGCCGGAGCATATCCATACCTATCGTCTTTCGCCACTCTCCTTATGGAATGCTGCTGCCGGTGGCATGGATGCCCAGACGGTTCTCGATCTGCTGGCTCGCTTCAGCAAATACTCTATCCCGCCTAATGTGGTCAGCGATATCCGTGACTACATGAGCCGCTATGGGCGTGTCAAGCTCATCCGGGAAGGGAATGCGCTCCTGCTGGTATCGAGCGATCCTATACTCATTGCAGAGATTCTCCATCACAAACGCACGCAGCCATACATACTGCGCCAGTTGAATAGTCACACCATCCAGGTAGATGCCTCACGGCGTGGGCACATCAAGCAAGCCCTCATCCATATCGGTTTTCCTGCCGAAGACCTGGCAGGCTATACCGAAGGCTCGCCGCTTCCTATGCGCCTGCGCACAACGGCATTATCAGGCAAAGAATTTGCACCTCGCGCCTACCAATCCGCCGCTGCTGGGGCATTCTACGCTGGTGGGGCTCCCAGTGGTGGCAGCGGTGTCGTGGTATTGCCTTGTGGCGCGGGAAAAACGATTGTGGGCCTGGCCGCCATGGCCGATATCCAGCGCGCTACCCTCATCCTGTGCCCTAATAACACGGGCGTCCACCAGTGGATCAACGAAATCCTTGACAAGACCGATGTCCCGCCCGAAATGATAGGCGAGTATACCGGTGACCGTAAGGATATCTGTCCCATTACTGTCAGCACGTACCAGATACTGACCTACCGGCGATCTGAGGAAGAGGATTTCCCCCATTTTTCCCTTTTCACCAGCTTTGATTGGGGATTGATCATCTATGACGAGGTTCACCTGCTGCCTGCTCCCGTCTTCCGCATCACTGCCGAAATCCAGTCTCGCCGGCGCCTGGGATTGACGGCCACACTTATTCGCGAGGATGGGCGCGAGGCCGATGTCTTTAGCCTGATCGGCCCGAAGAAATATGACGTTCCCTGGCGCGAACTGGAAAGGCAGGGCTGGATCGCCACTGCCGAATGCCATGAAATCCGTGTGAGCATGCCCGAAGACGAGCAACTCAATTACGCCATCGCCGAAGAACGCGAAAAATACCGCCTGGCCGCAGAAAATCCCGTCAAGTTGACGGTGACCCGTTACCTGGCCCAGCAACACGAGGATGACCTGGTGCTCATTATCGGTCAATATATCGATCAGTTAAAACAGCTTGCCGAAGAGCTTAAAGCGCCTTTGATTACCGGGAAAACATCAAACAAGTTGCGCGAGAAGCTCTACGATCAATTTCGCCGGGGCGAACTCAAACGTCTGGTCGTCAGCAAAGTGGCCAATTTTGCCATCGATCTGCCGGACGCCAACGTTGCTATCCAGGTGTCGGGTACATTTGGTTCGCGGCAGGAAGAAGCTCAGCGCCTCGGACGCATCTTGCGCCCGAAGACGGATGGTGGCCTGGCCTACTTCTATTCTATTGTCACTCGCGATACCCGCGACCAGGAATTTTCCGCCAATCGCCAGCTCTTTCTGACTGAACAGGGATACCGTTATGTAATCGAGGACGCCGAGCGGCTGCTGGCATCGTGAATGGCGGGTCTCCATCCTTTACGGTGGGAGCCGATCAATCGGCGCTGGGCACGATAAATCGGTCCCTACACTTCACCCGAAGGAGAGAGAGCTGAAAAGCAGGATTGCTTGACACTTTTTGCTACGAGGTGATACCCTTGTGAACAATCTTAGTGTTAAGAGCATGCAAGGAAAGTGTTATGGCAGAGAGCTACATTGAGGTGTCTAAGCAAGATTTCGCAGAAAAGGTACTCGACGCCGAGCAGATGGTGCTGGTCAATTTCACGGCGGCCAATAGCGGCGCGTGCCAGATACAGGATCCAGAATTTGAGGCCGTGAGCAAAGACTATCAAGGACGGGTCATCTTCGCCAGATTGCAGACCGAAAATAACGAGGAACTTGTCAACGAATGGAAAATAGATGGCATTCCGACGATCATCTTCTTCAAAGGAGGCAAAGAAATTTACCGCATTAAAGGCATTATTATGCGTGACAGGCTACGCCGCCAGATCGAAGGAGCGCTGCTCGCCCCCTGAAGATGAAAACCGTACATCCTATTCTATTAGAAGCATCATTTCATGAAACGATCTGGGGAGGTCAACGGCTAGAGCGCGAGGGCTGGAAACGCCTGCCGCGAGCTGATATCGCCATTGGCGAGGCGTGGGAGACCGAAATCAATACCATTGCCAGAAATGAACCATATGCAGGCAAAACGCTTGGTGTGCTCGTTGAGGAACTGGGCGAAGCTCTGCTGGGCGAGCAAGCCATATGTGTTTTTGGCCAACGCTTTCCCCTGCTGGCAAAATTTATCGACGCCAATGCCAAACTCTCCGTGCAGGTACATCCAGATGATCGCTATGCAGCAGAGCACGAAGGTGGCAAGCTGGGGAAGACAGAATTCTGGTATATTCTTGCAGCAGAGCCTGGGGCAACCATTGTGCATGGCTTTAAGTTTCCCACCTCCAGAACGGAGGTGCGCCGGGCCATCGAAGAGGTAAGATTGGAAGAACTGCTCCACGAAGAAACCGTTTGCGCAGGCGATGTCATCTTTGTTCCAGCCGGAACCGTTCACGCTATCGGCAGCGGAGTCCTGCTCTATGAGCTGCAGGAATACTCGGATATCACCTATCGCATGTACGACTACGGGCGCCTCACGGCGGCTGGCACTCCCCGCGAACTGCACGTGGAGCGCTCGCTGGATGTCGCACACTACGATATATCTCCAAAGGTGAAAATGCAGCCCGTTCTTCTAGCCGGCGGCGAGCAGTATGAGGAACGTTGCCTGGTCGCTTGCCGCTACTTTCTCACGCGTGAGCTAGCTTTCGGAACGGATGGCTATACGAAGGGCAAAACAGGAGGCAGTTGCATCATTCTTACCTCTCTCGGCGCAGAAGTTCAGGTAGCTTATGGGCCTTCCCTTAGCAGGAGCGAGCGGCTTTCCCGTGGGCAAACGATGGTGCTCCCGGCGGCGCTGGGAGACTATGCCATAGCAGGGACGGGTACATTGCTCCTTTCGTATGTGCCAGCGCCAGGAGATAGTGCATGGCTCCTGTGGAATCAAAAAAACAGCCTCGCTTTTTACTAGAAACTTTTGACAATGATGCTACTCGTCCCCTCATCTGTCTTGAGCGGCAACTTCAACGAGGTCTGATTTTGATCGGTTTCCAGGTGGAGAGGCCCAAGCCAGGGATTATTGGGAACTGTCGTGTAAAACACCCCATTGAGAGCTACGGATGTAGGAACAGCAGCGTTAGCGGGTAGTTCGAATGTTGCAAACAGCTCATCACCTGCATGCATAGCTGTGAACGTACAGGCGCTACGTGTCACAGCGCGATTCCTGCCATTGATTGCCGCGCTCAGCACATACGAATATGTCGTGTGCGTAGCTGGCTGGGCTGAGCGCAGCATGGTCCAGCGGGAAACCAACGAGGGTTGGGTACCTGGCAGCACCTGCTGTCGTTGCAGGCCGATCAATTGCAGGTTACCTGCGAAGGCTCCAGAGGCAGGAGTTGCTCCTACCGGTGGTTTGGGCGAGACAATATAGAGCTGGAACGGCGGAGCACCCAGGCGAGCAGGCCGGTCAACCAGGGTAGCAGAAGCATACAACTTGAGCAGGTTGAGAGCGAGCTGGGCATAAGGGCTGACAAGCATTACTGCCGGCCCAGCAGCAGGATCGGGCAGCACAAGACAACGCGAATCATCGAAAAGTATCGCGGGCGTTTTCATCTGTGCAGCAAAGTAGCGCAGGGCAGTTTCTGAGTACATATCCGTCGTCACGTAGACCCGTTTCAGGTGATGTTCCTGGGCGAGCTGGTCGGCTTCATGCATAGCCTGTTCTAGAGAGCTTAGTGTGTTATACGTCTTGCCGTGCCCATAACTACCATCCACAACATCGAGCAGAGAAGCGGTACAGGTTGCTACCTGGGCAGCAATCAGCAGGAACACCAGGGCGTACCAGCCATAGCGAAGAGTGGATAAAGAGAATATTCCTCTGCCTCTCAGTTGCCGCAGCCACTCGGCAATTTTTGAGAGCAAGATGCCTATCAAGATAAATGGCCCCGGCATCAATACCAGCAGGTAATAGGGATAGAGGGTCAGGGAATGGCGAGAAAGGATCAAGATGGGTATGACTTGCCAGACCAGCAAGAGAGCCAGGCCGCACCTGTAAGGATTCGCTCGAAAATCTACCCACCAGCGCCGCAATGGAAACTGCCGTTCAGCGCCATACTCAGTGCCATCCGAAGTATTACGTCCAGGCCATATTACCAGGGCTCCCGCTAGCAGTAACCCGCCTGCCGTGAGGAGCAAGAGCGCGTGACGAAGCGGGGCGAGCACAGGAGCAAATACGCGCAAGAGAGAGGTGGGATTCGTAGGTATTTGATAGTAAAAGGTGAAGCCGTTCGGGCTGAGAAAAAACTGGTAAAACGATATGGCTTTATTATCAATTTGCGAAGGTTGCCTCGCCGCTTGCAGCAGCACCGAGAGGTCTGAGAACTTTGATATGACTTCCCAGATAATATACGGAGAGAAAATTACCAGGAGCGCGAGCAGGGCTAATCCAACATCACGCCAGCGTATCGTTCTGGGGACAAGGATGATTGCCAGGAGGAGTGGAATAAGCAGAAAAAGGGCCGTTTCATGTAACTGGTAAGCAATGCCCAGTAGAAGCAGCGCGGGAAAGAGCCAGCCTTTGCGTCGCTCAACAACGCCCAGGAACAGCGCAAACAAGAAGAGCACAACGAATGGAGCGAGCATATTTTGCTGCCAGAGAAAGCGCGAATAGCCAACCGGCTTGGCAGCAGCAGCATACAGGAATGCAGCAACGGCCCCTGCAAAGCGCCCATAATAGCGCCTGATAAAGACATACGTCAGGAACACCGCAATGACGTTCAACAAACCAACCATCACCACTCCCCAGAGCGGATTGGCGCTGAGCGATGCAGGGAGCATAAGTAAGTAAATAACGGCAGGAGGATTCTGGATGCCGATGGAGGCAGGATTACTTACAAGCGGCAGCAGTCCATGCTGCACAGCTTCACGAGCCAGGCCAAAGATAGCTGCCTGGTCGCCATCAAATTCGCTCGTGCCGAGCTGGTAAAGGCGTAAGAAAGCGGCAACAAGTAAAATACCATACAATTCCCAGGAGCGAAGGTAGGCTAGCAAGCTCTCCCGGCTCGCCAACTGCTTGCCCTCAATATGTGAGGCATCATCTTTTGTCTGTGTAAGACTCATAAATATACTACCTTATGCCCGCTAGCCTGATGGATTTTCCAATCGAATCGGATCGTAGCGAGGAGAGCGAGGGCAAGCACAAGGCCCCTTCCACCCAGCCACATCCACTCACGGCTTCGATAAATCGAGCCTCTACAGCCCCTACAGGTACGATCCGCTTACAAGGCGGGTTCACGGAAAAACCTGCCCTTGTAAACCACTCCTTGCCCCTATGGCTACGATCTAACAAAGATGGCATCAAGAGAAGGCGTTCAATCCGGTAATGGCCTGCCCAATGATGAGGGTATGGATGTCATCCGTCCCCTCATAGGTATAAACGGATTCCAGATTATTCTCATGGCGGCTGATCGGATATTCCAGGGTAATGCCATTGGCGCCAAGTATCGATCGCGCCTCACGCGCGGTTCTGAGCGCTTCACGCACATTGTTGCGTTTCGCCAGGGAAACCTGTACAGGGTGAATCAGGCCCGCGTCTTTGAGGCGCCCAAGCTGCAAGGCCAGCAATTGCGCCTTGATCAGTTCCGTCACGATCATGGTAAGCTTCTCCTGCACAAGCTGGAAGCTGCCGATAGGCCGGTTGAACTGGATGCGCGTTTTCGCATACTCAAGCGCAACTTCATAGCAGGTACGGGCCGCACCTACTGCTCCCCAGGCAATGCCATAACGCGCTTCATCCAGGCAAGAGAGCGGCCCTCGCAAGCCGCGTACACCCGGCAGCATGTTCCCTGCAGGAATACGGCAATCCTCGAAATGCAGTTCTGAGGTCACAGAGGCGCGCAGCGAGAGCTTGTGATGGATGTCGCTGGTGGTGAAACCGGGCGTCCCACGCTCCACCAGGAAGCCACGGATACCATCCTCAGCTTTAGCCCAGACAACCGCCAGGTCTGCTATGCTGCCATTCGTAATCCACATCTTGGTGCCATTTAAGATAAATGAATTGCCATCGCGTTGTGCCGTTGTGCGCATACTTGCCGGATCGCTGCCGGCATCCGGCTCTGTCAGCCCGAAGCAACCGATTACCTCGCCTCGCGCCATTCGTGGCAGCCAGCGCTGCTTCTGCTCCTCCGTCCCATACGTGTAGATCGGGAACATGGCCAGCGAGCCTTGCACAGAAACAAACGAGCGCAAGCCACTATCGCCCGCCTCCAGCTCCTGGCAAGCAAGACCATAAGAGACTGCGCTCGCCCCGGCACAGCCATATCCCTCAAGATGCATCCCTAGCAGGCCGAGATCGGCAATTTCGGGAATAAGTTCACGAGGAAAGGTGCCAGCCTCGAAGTGATCTCCAATAATAGGCAGCACGCGATCGCGCACAAACTTCTGCACGGTATCACGTACCATGCGTTCCTCTTCGCTCAAAAGATGGTCAATATTATACAGATCGATTGCTGGCGGCAACTCAGCCTGAATATGGTGCCTGGTTTTAGTCTCTGCCATAACTTTGTTCTTTCCTTTCGTGTAATTCTACTTTTCCCCTTCATAACCAACTGAATCACAAGCTAGAATCAATATCTGACTCATGTATCCGAATGCGATTTGCTTCCACAATCCAAAGTTTTCGCTCAACTGGCATTTGAGCGAGCATTTCCAGGAATTGCCGAACCAGTTGTTCCAATAGAGCAAGGCTTGGGTTTCGGGGTATCCGAATGACCACAATGCCAGCCGACAAGGAAGGTGGAAAACGTAGAACATCCGCGAAATCGAGGTCGAGCGTGACCAGGCAGCGCTGTTCGTTCTGACAAACAGCAAAGAGATGTGTATCTGAACTTCCCTGTAGACTCTGGGAGCGGACTGTTTGAACATCGTGTCCTTGAGCCTGGAACAACTGCTGGGTTCGGGTACCGAAGTTCTCATCGAGCTTGAATTTCATCCTGCTGCCTCGGTAGAATGTCAACGTAGCGCTCGCGGGACATCTCAGCGCCATAAGCGATAGCGGCCCGAATGTCTTCTTCCGTCAGTTGTGGATATTCCGTTAATAGCTCATCAATGGTCGCTCCATTCGCTAGAAAATCAAGGATCAGTGAGACCCAGATGCGCGTGCCACGAATACAGGGCTTACCGAAGCATACGTTTGGATCGATAGAGATTCGCTCCAACAATGGATTCATCTTTTCACTTCCTTACTTTTATTTATTCGCATGGTCACTCATTTTCCTATTTTACCATGAACATCCATGCTCATGAAATTGCGGGGTACGGGTTTGCCAGGACAGAGATAAGCTGTGCAGCTACCCTTGATGAGGGTACCTGTCAAATTTTTGCATGGAGCCGCAAGGGCAGGTATGGCTTTGTAAACATAGAATGGCTATTTGACAACCTGCACGCTCTGTGCTACCCTGTAGGTGGTACAGAAAGGGCAACATTCGCATAGCAAATACGAATTCAGGACGCAGGCATAACAGCACGAGACTAGCCCATATCATGGCTAGTCCTTTTTCTATGCCGGCAAACAGAACAAACGCAAGAGATAATCATAGGAGCAGGAGAGCATGGCAAGAATAGTCGTCGCCATGAGCGGCGGCGTCGATAGCTCAGTTGCCGCCGCCCTCTTAAAAGAGCAAGGGCACGAGGTCATCGGGATGATGCTGCGCCTCTGGTCAGAACCAGGGGTGATAGACGATGACGGCGTTGAGCGGGTCGTGCAAAATAAATGCTGCTCCCTGGAATCAGTTGATGATGCCAGGCGTGTTGCGCGCCTTTTAGATATTCCATTTTACCTGATCAATGTCGAGCAGGAATTTAAGAACACTGTTGTGGATATGTTCTACGAGGAATACGTGGCAGGCCGCACTCCCAATCCGTGCCTGACATGCAACCGCCATATTCGTTTTACCGTCCTGCTCAACCGCGCGCTGGCGCTTGATGCCGATTACCTGGCAACGGGTCACTATGTGCGCGTGGATGATCATCCCGTGACGGGCAAGCGCAGGCTGCGGCGTGCTATCGACCAGGACAAGGATCAGTCATATGTCCTGCATGTCCTCAACCAGCAGCAGTTGGCCCATGCCTGCTTCCCGCTAGGGGCATACACCAAGCCGCAGGTGCGCGCAATGGCGGCAGAGCGCGGCCTGAGCGTGGCGACGAAGGCCGAAAGCCAGGAAATATGCTTTGTGGCGCACAACGATTATCGCGGCTTCATTGAGCGCTACGCAACGGCTCATACAAACGTAGAGACAGAAGCATTATCGACCTCCGAGGTCGGAGCAACCGGCACGCTCTCTGGCTTATATAGAGATACAGCAGCGCAGGCAAAGCCTCTCATCACAGTACCTAAGCCCGGGCCAATTTATGATCTGCATGGGCGGGAGTTGGGACACCATCGCGGCCTGGCTTTCTATACCATTGGCCAGCGCAAGGGACTGGGTCTCACTTCGCAGGAGCCGCTGCACGTCGTGAAAATCGATGCCGGGCGGAATGCGCTCATCGTTGGCCCTGCAGCCGCGCTCGAAAGAACAAGCTTTACGGTTGGCAAGATGCACTATGTCAGCGGTGAGACGGCAGGCGGCCCGTTCGAGGCGAAGGTCAAGGTGCGCTACAAGGCCCCTGAAGAGGCTGCGCTGGTCACGCCGCTTGGGGGGAACCGTGTGCAGGTAGAGCTTTCACACCCGCTGCGTGCCATTACACCAGGCCAGGCAGCCGTTTTCTATGGAGGCGAGGACGGTGATGAGGTGCTGTGTGGAGGAATCATTGAGGCATGACCGATCAAGCGCATATTCGAAATTTCTGTATTATCGCCCACATTGACCATGGGAAGTCCACTTTAGCCGATCGCCTGCTAGAATTCACAGGGACGATTCCCAAACGAGAGTTGAGAGAGCAGGCGCTCGACCAGATGGAGCTAGAGCGTGAGAAGGGTATCACCATTAAGGCACAGGCAGTGCGCATGCGCTATGCTGCTCTCAACGGTGAAGAGTTCGAGTTGAACCTGATCGACACCCCGGGCCATGTTGACTTTACCTACGAAGTGTCGCGCAGCCTGGCTGCCTGTGAAGGGGCGCTGCTGGTCATTGATGCTACCCAGGGGATCGAGGCGCAGACGCTGGCCAACCTCTACCTTGCGCTCGAGGCCGACCTCAATATCATACCTGTCATCAACAAAATCGATCTCCCTAGCGCTGACCCTGAACGGGTGATGCAAGAGATCGAGGATGTGATCGGCTTGCCCAGAAGCGAAGCCATCCTGGCCTCGGCCAAAGAAGGCATTGGCACGCAAGAGATTCTGGAGGCTATCATTGAGCGCATCCCGGCGCCCAGAGGGAACCCCGATGCTCCCTTGCGCGCCCTGGTCTTCGACTCCCACTACGACCTCTATAAAGGTGTGATCGCTTACGTGCGCGTCGTTGATGGAGCGCTATACGAGGGAGAACGCCTGGCAATGATGGCAACGGGCAGTACAACCGATATCCTCGAAGCCGGGTACTTCCACCCTCGTCTCGTTTCATCGGGAACGCTCACAACCGGCGAGGTTGGCTACATTGCTACCGGCTTTAAGAACGTGAAAGATTGCCGAGTGGGTGATACCGTCACCGTCCCCAGCGCGCTTGGTCATATTGAGCCGCTTCCTGGCTACAAACCTGCCAAGCCGATGGTCTTTGCCGGCATCTACCCCGTTGACAGTGGCGACTACCCCCTCCTGCGCGATGCGCTGGAGCGCCTCCAGCTCAATGACGCCTCGCTTTTCTATGAGCCGGAGACCTCGAACGCGCTGGGCTTCGGCTTCCGCTGTGGCTTCCTGGGGTTGCTGCATATGGAAATCATCCAGGAACGCATCGAGCGCGAGTATGGCGTGGAAATCCTGGCTACCGCTCCCAGCGTCGAATACCTGGTTACGACGACAGCGGGTGCAGTGGTGAAAGTGGACAATCCCAGCGATTTCCCCGATCCAGGGGTAATCGAGAAGGTGGAAGAGCCCTGGATGGATATCTCCATTTTCACGCCCACGCGCTACATCGGCACGATTATGGACCTGGTCACGACGCGGCGCGGCACATTCAAGGAGATGAAGTATATCGAGGCTGAGCGTGTTTTGCTGACCTACAGCATGCCGCTGGCAGAGTTGATCGTTGATTTTTACGACCAGCTCAAGTCGCGCACCCAGGGTTACGCCTCCCTCGACTACACCTTTAGCGGCTATCGCGAAGCTGATCTGGTGAAACTGGATATCCTGGTCAACGGCTATCCCGTCGATGCGCTGTCGTTGATCCTGCACCGTGACAAAGCCTACCAGCAAGGACGCATGCTTGTGGAGAAGCTGCGTAGCCTCATCCCGCGCCAGTTGTTTGAGGTACCGATCCAGGCCGCCATCGGCTCCAGGATCATTGCGCGTGAGACGGTCAAAGCGCTGCGTAAAGATGTGCTGGCCAAGTGCTACGGCGGGGATGTCACGCGCAAACGCAAGCTACTGGAAAAGCAGAAAGAGGGGAAGAAGCGTCTCAAAGTGGTGGGGAACGTGGAAATTCCGCAGGAGGCATTTATGGCGCTGCTCTCACTTGAAAAATGAATGCGATAGACAAAATAAACAGGCATAACAAAAGCCAGATACCTTGAGGTATCTGGCCTTCGTGTGTTCCTTTCTGCACAACTCCCGTGTCACGTCAACCGAGATCTATTGCAAAAGAGGGCAAGATAGATCAAATGCCCTTAAGCAACACCCCCTCTGCTTACCCCCACCAACCTGCGACGTAAGCCGTCGTGTAGATCTTGTCCAACGTGGAGCAAATACCAGTGGATCAGTTATCATCTAAAGCCAGGTACTGGTCAGGGGCTCAGAGGCTCGGTCTGCCCGCTTTCACGGGCTCTACCTGTCAATCTGAAACACCATCCCTAGTAGGCGTACTGGTTTCTTCATTGGTCTCATAAACGCTCCTTTCGGATTACCAATGCAAGGCCTTCGCCTAGTGCCAGGGTCTCGTTGTTCCCTGGGGTGTTCCCTTCGGAACAGTAGCTATTATAGCATAAGGTATCAGAAAAGTCAAGTCGCTATTGCACTTCAAAATGTGAAGCGATAGCGACTTGCATCTCATTCGAACCTTAGTACGGCCTCTCGCTATCCGGCGGCATGACGGGATTGTTTACATCCGTATCTGGTGGCATGACCGGATTGGCCGGCGTTCCGGCAGGATTGGGAGGCGTCATCACATCTTCTGGGTTGCCTACGCTTCCCTGGGTAGGCCTGCTACCAGGCGGCTCATTGATAATATCCTGATCCAGCACGGGACGACCCTCACTGGCACTGCCCGTTTGACCCATTGTCGCATCTTGCCGCTCGGTCGTAGTGCCCTTTGCCGCCGCACTGCCACTATGGAACAGGTAGTTCGAAGAGGTTGGGTCAAGCGCTCCTGGTGGCGCCTGCTGTACCATGCGCGCAAAGTTGTCCAGGTCGTGCTGCAACACTCTCTCAAAGCGGCTGCCGCCTCCCAGACTTTCACCCACATCACCCAGCACTCCGGCAGGCGGATTGTAGTAAATGTATACGTCAACGCGCGTCTGATTGGCCCCAACCGGCTGGAACATCACCCGGCCATAATTCTCCAGGCCTTTGGTCGAACGCCAACCGACCTGGCGATCTTCTATCCAGTTTTCATTCACGGCATCCCATTCGTGCTGCCCAACAACTTCAGCCACCCAGTGACTGCGCTGGTCGTCGTAATAGGTCACCTCTTTCACGAAGCTCATGAACTTCGGGAAATCGTTGAAGTGAGTGAACAGCGCATAGACCTGGTGTATAGGGGCATCGACCACAACAGAAGCGTGATGCTCTTTAAATCCTTGCGTATTGGCCATAGGATTTCCCTCCTTATAGAACCGTATTTCTCCTACCCTGGCATCAGACCCTTCCCCTTCGTGCCTCAGGGCTTCGGCTCACTCGCTCAGGGTGACATAGTATGACTACTTATATACAAAGCATAACATGCTGCTTTGTTCCATGTCAATAAATAAAGCGCGTCAATATAGAATACTAATCATTATCTAATATTGCTTTCTCTATATATTGTTGTTCCCTCTGCTGGTGACGAAAACCAGACTTGCATCCCCTCTCTA
Organism: Chloroflexota bacterium; assembly: GCA_902812455.1. The sequence goes on from CADDZH010000082.1 coordinate 14,773, forward strand.
TGATATGAAATAGAAAAGAATAACAGCTTTGAGAAGAGGGAAAAGGTTATGAGCAAAAAGCGCGCCGGATTCTTCATGCTAATGCTTATCGTTTCAGTCATGAGCAGCGTTCTCCTGGCATCCTGTATTCGTCCAGGCACCACGCCCCCCGGCACAGCAAGTAAAGGCGGCACACCAACAAGTGGAACTAGTAGCAAGGCGACCGTCCACATGGGCAATACGAACTTCCTCCAGTCGTCCGTGACTATCAGCAAAGGCGGAAGCATTACCCTCACCGACGATGTGAACGTCACGCATATTATTAGTAATGGCTCCTGGGTCAATGGCACTGCTAAGCCAGCTACCGAACCGGGCGCGCCCGTCGTAAAAGACATGACCTTCAATGCCGCCGGGCAAAGCAAGACTATCGGGCCTTTCAACACTCCTGGCACCTACCACTACTACTGTAGTGTTCACCCCAATATGAATCTAACCGTCATCGTGACCAGCGGCCCGCCTACCAGCACCAGCGGCGCGACCGTGCACCTGGGTCCCACAAACTTCAAGGTCTCGTCGATCACTATCTCGAAAGGCTCAATGCTGACCATAGTCGATGATGTCAGTGTAGAGCACATCCTTAAGAATGGCTCATGGGTCAACGGGACACAGCACCTTGCTAAGGAGCCGGGGGCACCAACTGTTAATGTGACCTTCACCGGCAAGGATACGCATAAGATCGGGCCATTCAATAGCCCAGGAACATACCATATCCTGTGTATTATCCATCCGAACATGAACCTGACGGTCATCGTCAAGTAGGGGGTTCATTTGAACCTTGCCGAAATAGGAATGTTGGTAGTTCCAAGCTGGCCCAATTTGGCAATTTTTGGCGTCTAGTGTAATATGGACATAGGTAGATGTTACCAATTACACGGGAGCCTGTGAGAAATTACCATCATTGAGTGTAACTTATTTTTGCCAGCCAACGTAATGAGTAATGTTGGTAGTTTCATGTAGCGCGTACGAGTTCCTGGCAGTTAACCATTTGCATAGATTATCTCATGAAGTCCTGTTATCACTATGAAAATGGGGAGGTACCAAACAATGGGAGACGCACCAGCAACACTGGATGATACCAGGCTGAATCGCGCGCTGGAGCTACTTGGAAGCCCTATCGATCCCGAAATTGAGAAAACATATTCCTCATTACAGGCTCGCATCCTGGCACAAGCATTGGAAAACGTGGAACAGGCCGAGCGCCGCCTCAGAGAAATTCAGAAACTCGTCGGAGATTGCGAAGAGGTTCCGGTTTGATACACTAATTTTGATACACTAATATAGTATGGATTTGCCCGATACCCTTCGCATTGCTCTGATGAATGAACTCGCTGCCATTCCTTCTCAGAGCCTTAGCAACAGCGCAACACAGCTTTCCTTACGCTATCGCCGCAATCAATCGAACCAGAAGCAGAGTTCTTTTTTACGCTCGCAGGCTGATGTTGCTGCCTACGCTGCTTATCGCATGCCGGCCACATTCGCCGCCATCCTGGCTACTCTCGCGCAGGTAAGGCTGAGGCGGCCAGATTGGCAGCCCCGGCAGCTTCTTGATGCCGGAGCCGGTCCAGGAACGGCAATGTGGGCAGCCATCGAGGTATGGCCCGAACTGGAGCAGATTACCCTGCTGGAACGTGAAGCCTTGATGATCGAGTTTGGCAAACGCCTGGCCGCACAGGCTAGCTCTATCGCGGTGCAACAAGCGGATTGGCAGCAGGTTGACCTGCTGAAGAACTGGGCCAGCAGAGAACACGAAGCATATGATCTTGTGATTGCTGCTTACATGCTGGGCGAAATTCCTGCAGCAGAGCGTGATACATTCACCAGCAGGCTGTGGTCTGTCACGGCAGGCACCCTTGTACTGATTGAGCCGGGCACTCCCGCCGGCTTCTCCCATATCCGGCAGGCACGCCAGCAGATCATCGAGGCCGGCGCACATGTGCTAGCCCCCTGCCCTCATAATGCTGCCTGCCTCATGCCGGGAAATGACTGGTGCCATTTTGCCCAGCGCATCTCACGTACCCAGCTCCAGCGCCAGATCAAGCAAGCCACGCTGTCCTACGAAGACGAGAAATTTTCGTATGTGGCCTTATCACGCATGCAACCTGTACCTATTGAAGGGCGTGTCATCCGCCATCCCCAGATTCGTCCAGGCCACATTTACCTGGAACTCTGTACTCCCTCCGGGTTACGCACCACCGTTGTCACTCGCAAAGACCGCGAAGCTTTTCGCCAGGCCCGCGACCTCACATGGGGCGATGCTATTCCCCTTTAGCGACGGTATATCCAACGTCGTCGAGAACCTCCTCGATCTGTGCCAGGGAAACCTTCTGAGGATCATACACGAGGTGAATGGTCTTTGCCGGAATATCAACCTTGACGCTGCGTACTCCCTCCAGCTTGCCAACGGCGCCTTCGATGGCATGCTGGCAATGCTCACAAGAGATGTCGGGGGCAACAAGAATTGTCGATTCCATAAGAATTCTCTCCTTTTGCTTTACTGGTTCCCGGCAATGGTGTAGAGCTGCACCAGTTCCTGGATCACAGCCTCTTCACGATCACCTTTGATACCTTCGGGGACACAGGTGCGCAGGTGCCCCTCCACGATAATGGCTTCCAGCTTCTCCAGGGCCTTGCGCACTGCATGCGTTTGGCGGAGGATATCAATGCAATACTTATCCTCCTCAACCATTTTATAGATGCCTGCCACGTGCCCCTCGATGTACGAGAGCCGTTTGAGCACTTCTCTGCGGCGATCTTCTTGCATTGCTTGCTCTCCTTTTTTGAGCGCTTCGTTTTATGAAAATGAATAACGAAAATTAACGACCAGGATCGACAATGATAGAGAATGAAGGGCGCGAGGGCAAGCACAAGGCCCCCGCCCATCCCCCATCCACCCCTTGTCCCTACAGGACCGAGGCGACGTTGGTCGTGGTCACCCGATTTGGTTGTCAAACATCATCAGGTATGATCCAGCAGTGAATACCACACCCCCAGGGGAGGGGTTAAACCGATTATATAACGCTACGGAGCGTGTGTCAAGAGCCAGACCATTTTTTAAGTCCCGCTCAATAGTTTTTCAGAAGAGACACCTTAGGGTGAAAAAGGGTGAAAAATAGGGTTTCATCCCGATGGAATCCCTTGTCACCTGCTGTATACTGAGAGATAGTCAAATATCAGTAGGTTTTTGGGGGTGAGCGAGGAGCGAAGGAGGCACGAGGGCAAGCACAAGGCCCCCGCACCGCATCCCTACCACCCGCAGCTTCGATACATCGAGCTTCTACATGCCCCTACGGCTACCGGGTCAAATACCAGTATGGCGTACTGTACGGCATTTTAGAAAAGGAGCGAACATGCTATGTATATCTTCTCTCGTCGCTTGCGCCTGCCATTGGTGGTGCTGCTCGGCTTGAGCTTGATATATCTCCTGGCCGGAACTGCCCTGGCCCATACAGCAGTTCCGGCACACGCCAAGGTTTATAAAGCCATCCCTGCCATCGGCTCAACCATTGCAAAGCCTCCAACCAGCGTGACGGTCTTTACGCTCGAGAACATCAATCCCGACCCTAAGAAAAGCAATCTCTGGGTCTACGATCCCGCGGGCGAACTGATCAGCCAGGGCAACGCTACTGTTTCTCTCAGCAACCCAAGAGAGATGTCCATTCCCATCAAACCTGACCCGAAGAATAGTAACGGCGTGTATATTGTGCGCTGGATCACCGTCTCGGCTGAAGATGGCGACCCGGATCAGGGGGCGTTCTTTTTCACAGTGCAGCCACATGCCGCGCTGGCTACATCTCCGGCAGGTGGGGGGTCAGGTGGCCTTCCGCTGTGGGTTCCCATTCTTGTCGGCGTACTGGCGCTGCTCGCCGGTTTCGGTGCTGGCTGGATCGTGAAACAGGGTCAGAGAACGAGACCTTCAACTCTAGGAGGTATGCGCCGCGCCATCGAAGCGCAGGAAAAACAGAAAGAATCCTCTTCCCGCCATACATCGTAATCTGGCATTGTATTCATAGCTTTGAGTATTTTTAGGAGAGCATGAATATGTCCTGGCGTCTTGCGTCACGTTTATCAGTTGTTACGCTCGTCTTCCTGGTGGTACTTGTGGTGGCTTTTCTCGGAACACGCAGCTTCAACAACAGTCGATCAGTAACGAGCCAGCAGCCGACAACAAATCCATCAGGCCTGCAAGGAACTGATCTGGGAGGCATACCTGCTCCTGATTTTCGTCTCAAAGATCAGTATGGGAAAGTCATTTCTCTTTCACAATTCAGGGGCATGCCGGTCGTCGTGACATTTCTGTATAGCCATTGTCCCACGGTGTGCCCGCTTGTAGCCGAAAAACTACATATGACGCTAGTGGGTCTCGGAAGCAATGCGCAAAAAGTTGCCATTCTTGCTATCAGTGTTGACCCCAGCGGGGATACACCGGCCAGTGTCCAGGCGTTCTCGCAAGCACACAAGTTATCGCAATACCAGAATTGGCATTACCTGCTTGGCTCTCGCTCTGCCCTGAGTCCCATCTGGTCATCCTACGCCGTCGCCGGACTGGCCGCAACGGCAACGAACACGAGCGCCACCATGTCGCCGCATTCGTCTGTTGTGTATGTGCTCGATAAGCAAGGAAGAGAACAGGTATTGCTCGATAGCGATTTCACTCCTGCCCAGCTCGCAACAGACTTGAAGATACTTTTGAGGTGAATAGATTACAATCTTGACACCCTGGTGTATCAAACCTATAGTGTAATACAGAATATGCCTGGTCAACACTGGAAAATCAGAATTAAAAAGCTCATATATTCTTGTCTTAGCTGGCGATACGTTCCGCTTGCCTTGCTACTCGCTGCAGGTATGATCGCCCTCTTTCCATTAGCGGTGAGTGCGCACGCTATCCTGCTGCGCTCCGACCCCCCGGCAAACGCTATCCTGTACACCGCTCCACAGCAGGTACGCATGTGGTTCAGCGAAGACTTGAACCCTGCCTTCACGACAGCCATCGTCATCAATCCGCACAACCAGCGTGTCGATAAACACGATGCCCACGTCTCGGCGAGCGATTCTAAAGAGATGGATGTTTCCCTTGAACCCAACCTGCCGCCTTCGGTTTACATCGTCATCTATCGCACAGACTCCGCCGATGATGGACATATCCTCACCGGCTCGTTTATCTTTACCCTTGCCAGTCCTAATGGCACCGTCCCTACCCTGAATGGCAATACAATTCCAGGGCAGGGCCTTCTAGGCGGTAACCCGACAGGACTCTATACAGGCCAGCTCGATGGTCCTACCCTGTTTAACCTGATCGCGATCACGCTGGTCGAGGTCGGCGCGATCTTCTGGGTAGGCGTACATATCTGGCAGGTCTTCGTTTCTCAAAAGCTTGTAGAACCTGGTCCGGCGCTCGAAGCCATCAAACGGCAGGAACAGCGGCGCTTCGAGAGATACTGGGCCATCCCGGCTCTGCTGGTAATATTCCTGGCAAACATTGGTGTTCTGGTTGGCCAGGGGCTTTATATCACCGGCGGCCAGCTTAGTGGTGCTATCAATCCCTCGCTGCTCGTAAACCTGGTCACTTCCGGTCGCTTCGGCACCTACTGGTTTATGCGCGAATGCGTCGTTATAGTGGCGCTACTCCTGGCGCTCTACCCGTTGCTCTTCCGCCAACGCTCAGCGCTCGCCAGCAGATTTCTTCCCCTGGTCAACCTGGCGCTCGGCGGACTACTTTTCATCGCCATCAGCATGTCAAGCCATGCCTCGGCTGTCAGCCCTTCCCTGGTGTTCTACGCAGTTGTAGCTGACTGGCTGCACCTGGCCGCGGCAGCCATGTGGGTAGGCGGCATGATGTACATTGCCACGATCTACCTGCCTACACTCAAACACCAGTCGCTTGTAGAACGTGTGCATTCGCTAATCACCACGCTTCCTGCTTACTCACCGCTGGCAATCACCGGCGTGATTCTGATGGCAGTGACAGGCCCATTCAGCGCCGCAGTCCATTTGAATTCTGTGATGCAACTGGTTGATACAGCCTACGGGCGTGCATTAGTAGTCAAGATCATCCTGGTTGGCGCATTGCTGCTAACCAGCGCCTTCCACGTCCTGGTGCTGCGACCCCGGCTGGCAAAAGAATACAGGAAGTACAACTATGCCGTGAAAAGCGTACGATTTCACCAGGCGCAACAGGTGAAGTTACGCGAGGATCGCCTGGCACAACGTTCAAACCGCCTTACAACAGTCTTGCGCTGGGAACCGCTCATCGGTGTAGCTGTGCTGGTATGTGTTGGCCTGATGAACGTCTTCGCCGGAACGCTATCACCCACAGCCCTCGCGCAAACGCAGCAACCGGCCACTAATGGACAGGGATATACCACTACAGCCAGAACTACCGATGGCAAATACACCATACAGCTCAACATTAATCCAAATCGTTTTGGCCTCAACAGGTTTACAGCGACTGTGATCGACAACAGCACCAGGAAACAAACATCAAATGTTGGGGTATCGCTCTACACCACTATGCTCGACATGTATATGGGCACGGATACCGTCAATCTGCAACCTGATGGGAAAGGGCACTTTACTGCGCTTGGTGATCTCAGTATGCCTGGCAATTGGGAGATACGTATCGAGGTACGCACTCCAGATAACACGGTGCACGAAGCTATCGTGAAATTCGCAGTACCATTCTAGATGGGCACGGAATGTTGACAAAATCACTAACCCATGTCATGCTGAGCGAGTAAGCCGTGACAAGGTCATCCTGAACCCATTCGCTTCGCTCAGGGGAAACTCCGCGAAGGATCTCTGTCGATCGGCTTAGATCCTTCGCTTCGCTCAGCATGACAAGTATTACCGACTTGTTAAAAACCATCACTGGTCGCGTCTGTTAATTTATGAAAGGCTTTAAAAGGAAGAGTCTTCAATATGTCAATCTGTAGAAGAAATAGGATCTCCATTCTTGGGGGCGATTTACGAGAAGGTGCCGATCAATCGGCGCTGGCCGCGATCATGAATGTTAACAAATTCATCGGGGGTATGATGGATTGCCTTTGGGCCGATCAATCGGCCATGGGCACGAGAAATCGGGTTCCACGATTAATCGGGAACCTACAGCTATCCGGGCATGATTTTGTTCATCCTCATAATCGGGCCCTACAGTTCACCCGGAAGGATAGAGAGCCAAAAAATAGATGGGTGGTCTGCCTTGTGGCGAGTTTGATTGTCCTATTGCTGGCCGCTTGCGCTTCCGGCAATGCCGATAGTACGCAATCCACCGGCACACCCGGAGAAGCGCCGGTCAACGGCTTTGGCGTCGCCGCTAACCATGTGCATTCGTTGCTCGCCATGCCAGATCATGTGCTCTTGCTGGCAACACATTATGGCTTTTTTCGCTCAGAAGATGGCGGGGCGACCTGGAAAGAGACGGCGGGGGGAAATGGGCAGATAATGCACGGATTGATGACCTACTCGCTGGGATATAGCCCGCTGGATCTCCAGCGCTTGTATGTGCTGACACTGCCCTCCGCTACTCCTCACGATACTATCGGACTGTATACCAGTGCGGACCAGGGGCGCACATGGAAGCTTTCTATTACAGCAGCAAGCCTCACCTCAACGACCATTTTCGTGGCAACTCCCGGAAACGATACCCCTGATGAGGTCTATATCTATGTCCCCAACCTGGGAACACAGGGATTACGGGTCAGCCGGGATGATGGCCGGCACTTTTCTGCCGCAGGAACGCTTCCTTTTGGGAGCATCCTGGGGCTGCTGGCGCTGCCTGGCGAACCCGGCCATCTTCTCGCCTATGGAGATAACGGGATGGCGCGCAGCACCGATGGCGGCGCTCACTGGCAGGTTATCCAGGGTATTACCCGCGGTGTCTCTGATATGACAACTTCAGGCCCCCATGCTCCTATCTACGCCTCTGGCGATGCCGGCATGATGGTTTCAACGGATGATGGCGTCACATTTAAGGTGGTCAATTCCCAGGCTTCTTATGCAGCGCTGGCTGTATCACCATCGCAGCCCCGGGTACTCTATGGCAAGACTGGTCTGACTGTCTTTCGCAGCACAGATGGAGGCCGTACCTGGCAGGCTTTGCCACATATCAGCGGTAATCTTGCAGTGCTGGCGGTGAATCCGACCAATCCTTCGCAAGTTTACCTTTCTCTCTCGTATCCGACAGCCGTCTATCAACTCAACGGCTCAGCCTGGCAGTCGCTTACGCCGCCTGCATAACATAAAGGAGCAGTTCTAGCTGATGATATATATCTATCGCGGTTTCCTACAGCGGCTGGCAGAAGGATTGAGCCAGGTGAAGGGCGATGGCAAGCATCGCCCCTACCCTCATCACAGCTCAATAATTCCGAACACCGCTGTAGTATTTGTGCTGGTGTTTGCGCTCTCCATCATACTGCTACCAGCGGCTGCCCATGCTGATGGAGGGGCGCCTAACCTGGCGTATATCGCCGGCACGAAGCAGGGCATTAGCATTATCGATATCCAGCAGCAAAAAGTCACGGGCACCTTTTCTGTTCGCGGCGACCCCCATACCATTTATCTCAGCCTCGATGGGCGTTTCCTTTATGTGACACAACCGCAATTAGGCCAGGTTGCCATGATTGCTGCCAAAACGGGTCAACAAATTTGTGTTGCTCATGTTCCCGGGCACCCGACCCTCCTCACCTTCGATTCCGGCAGCAATAAGCTCTTTACTGCCGCCAACGACGCATCCACTGTCAGCGAGATCGACCCGGCAACTTGCAAAATAGAGCAAACCTTTCAGGTGGGCGATTCTGTCTATGGACTGGCAACCGCAGATATTGGTTCATCAAGCCAAACAGTGAATCAACTGTGGGTTGCGCACGCTACGTCAATCACCGTCTTCAATATTGCCACAGGAGGACATATAGTCAGTGTTCCCATTGCTGGCGGGCCTCAGTATCTCTCCATTCCGCCGGGCACAACGGTGTATGCCACCACACACCAGGGAAGTATCGATGCTATTGATATCAACTCCTATCACGCCGTGACATTGCTAAAGGGCGGCGTTTTTGGCCCTATGGACTATGACGCCATAACCGGAGAAGTCTATGTCCCCGACCAGCAACACCAGCAGCTTGATGTGCTTACGCCGCTCAGTTCGGGAACGGCAACGCTGCCACAGGAGCCAGCCCGCGTCTATCACCTGAGCGCCTCACCCCAGGCGGTGGCGATTACCAGCGATGGCCAGCTTGGCTTTATAGCGCTGAAGGGTGGAAATGTGGCTATGCTCGATGTCCCTGGGAAGCAAATAGTGAATACCATTTACGTGGGTGGCACCCCGCACTTCATCATTACCGGCCTCTATCCGCCCGTCTTTGGCACAAATCCACAACAGGCATCTGCCATAGATAACATTGTCACCATTATAGCCGTCGTTCTGGTTGCCGAGGCCATCATCATCCCCCTGTTCTTTCTATGGAGGCGCGCCAGGAATCGCAAGCAGCCTGATCAGAAACCAGACTAGCGGGGTGAGCGACCATAAAGGCCCACCACTGCGCATGGGGAGCGGACGGGCGACCATAAAGGCAATAAATGCCGCACCCAACCACCCCGCTTCCCCGCTCGCCCCTACGATATACGCCGGAGGG